>JANYJX010000042.1 GCA_025358355.1 Actinomycetes bacterium
TTGGAAGGCTGGAGCTCTACCATTGAGCTACACCCGCGTCGCTTGCAAGGGTAGCCCTCAGCAGCAGGCTACGGCACCTTCTTCCGTCGGCGTGCAGCACGCGTACGCGCCTTGCTCGTGGGGCTCGTCGTCGTCCTCGACATCCTCGAGCAGCCTGTAGACCTCCCACCGGTTCCCGGCCGGATCGACGACCCACACCTTGTCCTGGCGGGCGTAGCAGCACGTCGTGTCGCGCTCATCGAACGTCGCTAGGCCTGTGTTGGCGAGCCGGGTCGACGACGCGACGACCTCATCCGTCGAGGCGACGCGGATCCCGAGATGTGAGAGCGCAGCCCGCGACGCCTGCTGGAGCGCCAAGGCAACGGGCGGATCGGCGAGCTCGAACTTCGCGTAGCCGGGCTTGCTCTTTGCCGGCTCGACGCCGAAGAGCTCGCGATAGAACGCGATGGCCTTGTCTAGATCCGGCACGTCAAGCGAGAGATGAAACGTGTTCTGTGCTCGCAGCAGCCCTTCTGCGTGCGTCATTCGGCACCGTGGGCCAGCTCGGCGCGACGCTGCCCTCCGGCTCGCAGGGTCAGTCGTTCCTGTGGGAGGTCGTGCTCTCGTTCCTGCTGATGTTCGTGATCATGGCCGTCGCGACCGACACCCGTGCGGTCGGTGAGGCGGCGGCGATCGCGGTTGGCGGCACGGTCGCGCTTGACGCACTGTTCGGCGGGCCGATCTCGGGCGCGTCGATGAACCCGGCACGATCACTGGGCCGGCGCTCGTCTCCGGCAACCTGCACGCGCTGTGGCTCTACCTCGTCGCGCCGCCGCTTGGCACCGCACTCGGCGCGCTCGCCTACGGGTTCATACGCGGTGACTCCAAATGAGTCGCGTGTTGTTTGTGTGCCTGCACAACGCGGGGCGCTCGCAGATGTCTGAGGCGCTGTTCTCACTCGCGGCCGGCGGCGGGCATGAGGCGCGGTCGGCCGGGACGACACCCGCGGAGCGCGTCCACCCGGAGGTCGTCGAGGCGATGCTCGAACTCGGAGTCGACCTTGCGGCACGCGCGCCGCACCGGCTCGATATCGCCGACGGCGAGTGGGCGGATGTCGTCGTGACCATGGGTTGCGGCGACGCATGCCCGTACATCCCGGGGAAGCGCTACATCGACTGGACCCTGCGCGACCCGAAAGGGCTGCCGCTCGGCGAGGTGCGCGCGATCCGCGACGAGATCGCCACTCGCGTCTCTGCGCTGGTTGCCGAACTCGGCTAACGACCGCTCGCCGAGAAGTGCTGAAAGTCCTTGGTTCCTGACCACGAGCCGCCCCAGCCCCAGCCGACCGACGCGAACGCCTGCACCACCGGGTCGCCAGCGTGAACCATCCCCTTCAGCTGCCGAGTGCGATCGAGGTAGCGCCGGCTCGCCGCGTGCGAGGTCGCGCCACCGCTGACATACGGGTTCTCGAGCGGGTTCAGGTCGATCGCGCGGCCATACGCGTGCTCCGACCAGCGCGAGGTTCCCGCGACCGGGCGGCAGTTGAACGCCGAGGTGTTGTCGGCCTCGATGGAGACGTAGTCGCTGCCACCGAAAGCATCGACCGGCTCCAGGCGTCGAATCGGAAACTGCGCGGCGAAGAGCTTCCCGAGCACGACTATGACCTTGGCAGCAACATCGCGATTGACGATCAGCGTGCCCCGGCGAACGGTGCCGTCGAAGCTGCGATACGAGGCCGTGATGAGCCGCAGATCGCGCAGCGAAACCGGGCAGCCGGCGCGCCACGAGACGCCGGTCATGCGAGCGGCAAGCGCCGGCGAGATCGGCCGAATCGAGCTGCGAAACGTCGGGCCGCGCGCGCCGGCTGCCGTCGAGGCGACGGCAGCGGCACAGAAGAGGACGGCAATGAACTTCACAATCAGTCGGGGTGGTCGGATTCGAACCGACGGCCTCCCGCCCCCAAAACGGGCGCTCTAACCAGGCTGAGCTACACCCCGCACACGTTCGTACGTCCTCACAGCATGACAGTTCGCACAGACAAGGTCGCACGTGGCGAGCTCCTCCAAGACGCGCCGCCTGTTGCGCTTCTGCACGAGTGTCGCGACATCGCTCAGCTTCACGAAGCCTGGCAAGTGATCCCATTCCATCGCTGAGTGGTGGAAGACGCCGCGACAGTCGGAACACGGCTGGCCGTCCTTGAGCGCTCGGTACCAGATGACGAACTCGGCGTGCCCCACCTTCTTCAGGTGGAGTCTGAGCGTGCGCGTTCGCTGGTGATACGGCGCGTCGTACTCCCGTCTGCACGCTTTGCACCAGGCCTGCGTCTTTGAGCGTCTGCAGTGGAACTCGGTCAGATGACGTTCATTGCCGCACCGGCGGCAGTGTGTCGTTTCTATGTTTGCGGTATAGACATCACGGTCGGACAGTCGTGCAGGACGACGACCAGGCGGCGGGGGCCGTGGACGCCTTCGACGCGGGCGAGCTCGATATCCGATGTCGCGGACGGGCCCGAGACGATCACGATTGGGCGACCTTCGCGGGCGCTTGGCGCGAGGCGGTCGATCAGCTCGGGAACGGTCTCGACGATGTCGGCCACGCGAACGATGCAGACGTGGAGATCGGGGACAAGGGTCAGCGCGCGACGCCCTTGACCCGGGCCGCCGTCGAGGGCGATCGAGCCGGTCTCGGCGCAGGCTGCGGCGCAGGTCGTGAGTGCGGCGTCGATCTCATCCAGCTGGAGCGCGGTTAGGCCGTCGTCCTCGATCAGCTCGACGCCCGACGGTCGGAGCGATGCGGGGAGCTCGTGCACGATGACCACTCGCCCGCTCAGCAGCGCCGCGACGGCCACGGCGGGATCGGACGAGCGGATCACCGTCGCGCCGTAATCCTCGATACGCTCGACAAAGCGTTCGACCACGCTGGCACGGTCGAGGGTCCCGACCTCCCGATACGCCCGCGTGACCGCGACCGGCTCCACGTCCGCGAGCGCCGCGCGGATCCGCGCCAGCAGCTCGTCACGCGCCGCGCTCACGAGCCTCCCACCACTCGCGAAACGTCTGCGCCGGCACGCCGGGAAGATCGCGCGACTCGCCCCAGCCGCCGAGCGGGCCCGGGAACCAGCGCAGATGCCCATCGCGCAGCGCCGGCCGCTGAAGGACACGCGTGAGCCTCTGCGCGCGCTCATAGCGGCGCCGGTCGGAGAGGATCCGCCCGAGTCGCCGCAGTGTCGCGCCCTCCAGCCCCTGCCGTTCCGCCGCCACTGCCCGCGCTCGCTCGCGCACCAGGATCCGCGGGATGTCGATCTTGACCGGACACACATCCGCGCATGCGCCGCAGAGCGACGACGCGAAGGGCAGCGACCCCGCCTGTCCGCTCTCGCCCGAGAGCTGAGGTTGGAGGATCGCGCCGATCGGCCCGGCGTAGACCGTGTGGTACGCGTGCCCGCCGACGCGGCGATACACCGGACACACGTTCACACAGGCGCTGCAGCGAATGCAGCGCAGCGCCGGCCGGCCAACGTCGTCGGCCAGCGCACGCGTCCGGCCGTTGTCGAGCAGAACAAGGTGGAATGCGCTCGGCCCGTCGCCGGCTCGCACCCCGGCCCAAAGAGAGGTGTACGGATTCATCCGTTCGCCGGTCGCCGAGCGCGGCAGAAGCTGGAGGAAGACGCCAAGATCGCGCCATTCGGGTACCACCTTCTCGATGCCCATCACAGTGATCAGCGTCTCGGGCAGCGTCGTGCACATCCGCCCGTTCCCCTCCGACTCGACGACACAGATCGTGCCCGTCTCGGCCACCGCGAAGTTCGCGCCCGAGATCGCGACGCGCGCGCGCAGAAAGGCGGCGCGGAGGTGGAGGCGCGCCGCAGCGGTGAGTTCGGTTGGCTCGTCGGTGAGGTCGGGCCGGTCGAGTGCGACGCGCAGCAGATCGCGGATCTCCGTGCGGTTCTTGTGGATCGCGGGAACCAGCAGGTGCGAGGCGCGCTCGCCGGCGAGCTGCACGATCAGCTCCGCAAGGTCGGTCTCGATCGGGCGGATTCCCCCGGCCTCGAGCGCCTCGTTGAGCCGGATCTCGTCGGTCGCGAGCGACTTCACCTTTACGACTTCGTCGGCGCCTGTCGCGCGAACGAGATCGACGACGATCCGGTTCGCCTCAGCCGCATCACGCGCCCAGTGGACGATGCCGCGCGCCTTGGTAACCGTGGCCTCCAGCTCGAGCAACACGGTGTCCAGCCGATGCAGCGCCGAGTCCTTGATCGCGGCGGCCGCGTCGCGCAGCTCCTCCCAGTCGCCGACTTCGGCGACGACCTGGGCGCGCTTCTCGCGGATCGTTGTCGTCGCGGCGTTGAGATTCGCGCGCAGCTGGGCGTTCGCGAGCCCGGCGCGCGCCGCCTGCGGGAATACGACCGGCGCCGCGTCGCGCGCTGCTGCCCGGCTAGGAGGCACCGGCAAGAATTTCCGCCAGATGAACGGCGCGCACGCGCGAACCACGTCGACGCAACCCGCCGCCGATGTGCATCAGGCACGAGCTGTCGCAGGCGCACACGACATCGGCACCCGTGCTCTCGATCGCGTCGAGCTTGTCGGCGAGCATCGCGCTCGACACCGCCGCGTTCTTCACCGCGAACGTTCCGCCGAAACCGCAGCACTCGTCAGCGTCCGGCAGCTCGACAAGCCCGAGGCCCTCGACCTCGCGCAGGAGTCTCAGCGGCGAGTCGCCGACACGGAGCACGCGCAGCGAATGGCACGTCGGGTGGTAGGTCACTGTTCCGCGGAACCTCGCGCCGATGGCGACAGCGCCAAGACCGCTGACGAACTGCGAGAGTTCGACGACGCTCTCTGGCACGCCGCGTGCGTCGTCGCCGAGCAACTCCGCGTATTGATGGCGGACATGGGCCGCGCAGGACGCCGACGGCGTGACAACAACGGGCTCGCCGGCAAACACGTCAACGAAGCGCTGCCCGAGCTGCCGGGCCTCGTCGACATAGCCGGAGTTGAAGTGCATCTGCCCGCAGCACGTCTGCTCGCGCGGGAAGCTGACGCTGACTCCGAGCCGCTCGAGCACCGTCACGGTCGCGATCCCGACAGACGGGTAGAGCGTGTCCGCGAGACACGTGACGAAGAGAGCCGCGCGACCGATCATCGATCATCCGACTTTACTGCGCGGGCGCGCGGTGGTGCCACGATAGCCTCGGCGGATGGTCGAGATCGCCTTCCCGCGGACGGTGCCAGCCGGCGAACGCCGACCTCGCCTCGGCTACGCGATGACGCTGGTCGCCGCCAGCCTGTTCGCCGTGAACGGAACTGTCGCGAAGGTGATCCTCTCGTCGGGGATCACACCGCTGCGGCTGACCGAGTTCCGCGCGACGTTCGGCTTCGTCGGGCTCGCGCTCGTGCTGCTGGTCACGGCTCCTGCGCGCCTGCGACTGTCGCGCCGCGAGGTCCCGTTCCTCGTCTTCTACGGAATCTGCGGCTTCGCGCTCGTGCAGTGGCTGTATCTCGTCGCGATCCACCGGCTGCCGATTGGCATCGGCCTCCTGCTCGAGTTCACGGCGCCGGTGCTCGTCGCGCTGTGGGCGCGCTTCGCCTGGCACGAACCGGTGCGCGCCCGCGTGTGGCTCGCTCTCGGGCTCTCGCTCGCGGGCCTCGCGCTTGTCGCGGAAGTGTGGAGCGGCATCACGCTCGACGGAATTGGGATCGCCGCCGGGCTTTGCGCGTCCGTCGTGCTCGCAACGTACTTCGTTGCCGGAGAGCGCGGTGTGGGCCGGCGCGACCCGCTGTCGCTGGTCTGCTACTCGCTGCTGTTCGCGTCGCTGTTCTGGGCGGTGACGCAGCCGTGGTGGAGCTTCCCGTTTGGCTTGCTGCACGGCTCAACGTCGCTCAACGGCAACCTGGCGTCGACTTCCGTGCCGCTCTGGGCGCTGTACGTGTGGCTCGTCGTGCTCGGCACGATGGTGCCGTTCGCTCTGTCGATCGGCGCGTTGAGGCACCTGCCGGCGACGACGGTGGGGATCCTCGCGACCTTCGAGCCGGTCGCGGCATCGGTCGTCGCGTGGGTCTGGCTCGGCGAGTCGCTCGATGCGGCGCAGCTCGCTGGCGGCGCGGTTGTCCTCGCGGGAATCGTGCTCGCTCAGACAGCCCGCTGAGCGCGGGTACCCTTCGGCGTGATGATCCAACGCGTTCTCCTCGCCTCGCCCCGCGGCTATTGCGCCGGCGTCGAGCGGGCGGTCGAGACGGTGGAGACGGCGTTGAAGCTCTACGGCTCGCCGGTCTACGTGCGCAAGCAGATCGTCCACAACGTCCATGTCGTCCGCGACCTCGAATCGCTCGGCGCGATTTTCGTCGATGAGGTGGACGAGATCCCCGAGGGCGCGACGGTGGTTTTCTCGGCGCACGGAGTCGCGCCGTCCGTGCATGAGGGGTCGGCGGCACTCGGGCTCACGGTCGTCGACGCGACCTGCCCGCTCGTGACGAAGGTGCACACGCAGGCGAAGCGCTACGCGGGCGAGGGCTACACCGTCGTCCTAGTCGGACATGCCGGCCACGAGGAGGTCGTCGGCACGATGGGCGAGGCGCCGGAACAGACAGTGCTCGTCGAGAAGGTCGAGGACGTGGCGACGCTCGATCTGCCCGCCGGAACGCCCGTCGCGTACATCACGCAGACGACGCTCTCGGTCGACGAAACGGCCGAGATCATCACCGCGCTGCGGGCGCGCTTCCCCGAGATCCGCGGCCCCAGGCGCGAAGACATCTGTTACGCGACCTCGAACCGGCAGTGGGCCGTGAAGGAGATGCTGCCCGAGATCGACCTGCTGCTCGTGATCGGCTCGAAGAACTCGTCGAACTCGAACCGGCTGGTCGATGTCGCGCGCGCGGCGGGAGTGGACGCGCACCTTGTGGACGATGCGAGCGGGATCGACGTGTCCTGGCTGAACGGGATCGAAACGGTCGGTGTCACGTCGGGAGCATCCGCGCCGGAGCGCCTGGTGATCGGCGTCTGCGACTGGTTCCGCGAGCGCGGCGTCACGCGCTTCGAGCCGTTCCGGATCGTCGAGGAGGACGTGACGTTCCGGCTCCCCGTTGAGTTGCGCCGCGAGCTCGCGCTGGCCGATTCGCAGTCGTAGTGGTCACGCTTTCGTGCGTCGTCCCGGCGACGAACCGGCCGGCGACGCTGGAGCGGGCGCTCACGGCGATCCACGCGGCGGTCGATCCGCCGGAGGAGCTGATCGTGGTCGAGGAGCCTGCATTTGCCGGGCCGGCGGAGGCGCGGAACGATGGGGCGCGGCGGGCGACCGGCGACGTCCTCGTGTTCGTCGACTCCGATGTCGTGGTGCACGAGAACGTGTTTCGTCGGATTCGGGCCGTGTTCGACGCTAATCCTGAGCTCGTTGCGATGTTCGGCTCGTACGACTCTGAGGTGGCGACCGTGGGCACAGTGGCCGGGTTCCGCAATC
Source organism: Actinomycetes bacterium (assembly GCA_025358355.1). Lineage (GTDB taxonomy): Bacteria > Actinomycetota > Thermoleophilia > Gaiellales > Gaiellaceae > Gaiella. Next base: position 7,433 of record JANYJX010000042.1, read on the forward strand.
TGCTCCATCACTATGTCCACCAGCGATCTGGCGGCGAGGCTCAGACGTTTTGGGCGGGGCTTGGCGCGGTTCGGCGCGACGCGTTTCTCGCCGTTGGCGGCTTCGACGTCGGGCGCTATCCGGTGCCGTCGATCGAGGACATCGAGCTCGGAGGCCGGCTCGAGGGCCGCATCCTGCTCGACCCGGCGTTGCAGGGGACGCATCTGAAGGAGTGGACTCTCGGCAGCATGGTGAAGACGGATTTCGCCCAGCGCGGCGTGCCGTGGGTGGAGCTGATGCTCGAGCGGCGCGAGGTGCCGACCGCGCTCAACCTCGGCTGGCGCGAACGCGCGAGCGCCGCCGCTTCGGTCGTCGGCGGCGTGTCGCTGTTACGACGGAAGCCGACCGGCGCTGCGCTCGCGGCGGGCGCGCTCGTGGCGCTGAATCGCGACTTCTACGGCCTGCTCGCCCGCAAGCAAGGGCCGAAGCGCGCCGCAGCGGGAGTCGGCCTGCATGCGATCCACCACCTCACCGCAGCGGCCGCCGTACCCGCCGGGGTCATCGCCCACCTGCGCCAACGGCGCTAGATCTTCGCGAACGCCAACTCGTCGCCGAGCCGCAACTCTGTCGCGAGTGTCTCGGCCTTGATCCAGTCTCCGTGCGCGAGCAGCGCTTCGTCGGTGGCCGGAATCGTGAGCGTGATCCGATCGGTCAACTCAAGCCCTGCGTCGCGGCGCATCGAGTTCACCGCGTGCACGAGCTCGTTGACGCGCCCTTCGAGCAGCAGCTCGTCGTCGAGTGTCGTGTCGATCGCCACCGTGACGCCGTCGAGTGACGCGACCGCCCAGCCGTCCTTGCCCGTACGCTCGACAAGAACCTCGTCCGCACCGAGCTCGTGACCGGCGGCGCGGAATCGGCCGTCGCCGAGGTCTTCGAAGTCACCGGCGGCGAGAGCGGCGCGCACCGCGCCAAGCTCCTTGCCGAGCTTCGGGCCGAGCGCCGGCAGATGCGGCTTCACCGTCAGCTGCGTCGCCTCGACCTTGCCGAAGACGACCTCCTTCACACGGAGTTCATCCGCCAACTCCTGCGCGTGCCCCTCCGCGCGCGGCGCGCCCTCGACCAGTAGTCGCCGCAACGGCTGGCGCACCTTCAGCGAGACGCTCTGCCGCGCCTGGTGCCCGAGCCCTACGACCGCACGAAGCTCGGCGACTTCGGTTAGCAACGCCTCGTCCGCCGCGGACGCAGCCGGCCACCCCGCGAGGAAAACCGATGCAGGAGCACCGTCGACATCCCGCACGAGCAACTGCCAGAGGTGCTCCGGGAGGAACGGGACCATCGGCGAAACGGTGCGCAAGCCGGTTACGAGCGCGTACCAGAGAGTCCGCAGCGCGGCCTCCTCCCCATCCCAGAAGCGACGCCGCGACCGGCGGATATACCAGTTCGAGACGTCGTCCACGAACTCGTCGAACGCCCGGATCACATCGACGCTCAGCCAGCGCTCGTAGCCGCTCGCCGCCTCGGCGACGAGCTGGCGCGTCCGCTCGACGAGCCAGCGGTCGAGCGGCTCGAGCTTACCGTTCGGCCCATCGGCCAGGTCGGCTAGTCGCGGCTCGAAGCCGGCGATGTTCGCGTAGTCCACGAAGAACTTCGTCGAGTTCCAGAGCGTCAGCAACCTGCGCTTGATCTCTTGCGCTGGCCCGAAGCCGAACAGCAGATTGCGATCCGGCGGTTGCGCGCAGTACTGCCAGCGCATCACGTCGGCGCCCATGCGCGCGAACGCGTCCTCAGCGTCGATCATGTTCCCCCACGAGCCGTGCATCTCGCGGCCGGTCTCGTCGAGCATCTTCTCGTAGCCGAGCACCTTCTTGAACGGCGCTTGCCCGGTCAGCGCCACCGACATCAGGAGCTGCGAGTAGAACCAGAGGCGGATCTGCTCGCGCATCTCCGAGACCCAGTCGGCGGGGAACCACTTCTGCCAGTACTCGTGGTCGGGCAGGTCTGCCGTCGTCAGCCCTCGTGCAGCGCCGGTCGCGTAGCCCTGCGGCACGGCCTCGTCGTTGTGCCAGCCCAGCGTCGAGAACGGGACGATCCCCGCGTCGAGCCACACGTCGCCGACCTCGGGAATCCGTCGCACCTCCTCGCCGCAGCCGTCGCAACAGATCGGAACATCGTCGATCCAGGGCCGGCGCAGCTCCTCGAGCTGGTCGAGCCCACCCACAGCCCGCGCCTCCAGCTCAGCACGCGACCCGATCACATTCAGATGCCCGCACGAGCACGGGTAGAACGGCAGCGGCAGCCCGTAGTAGCGGCGGCGCGAGATGTTCCAGTCGCCCATGTTGCGCAGCCAGTCGTCCATGCGCTTGCCCATGTAGGAAGGCGTCCACTCGACCGTCGCGTTCGCGTCGAGCATCGGCTGGCGCAGGTCGGCGACCGAGATGAACCAGTCGTCCGAGATCCGGAAGATCAGAGGCGTGTTGCAGCGCCAGCAGTGCGGGTAGCTGTGCTCGATCGTCCCGGCGGCGAGCAGCAGGCCGCGTTCGTCGAGGTTGCCGACGATCTGATCGGCGGACTCGACCGTCGAGAGACCATGCAACCAACCGTATTCAGGGTAGAAGTGGCCGCTCTCGTCGACGGGGGTCAGCACCGCTAGGTCATGAACCTTCGAGAGCTCGAAGTCCTCGCCGCCGCAGCCCGGCGCGATGTGAACGATGCCGGTGCCCGTGTCGAGGTCGACGGCGTCCCATGGGATCACGCGATGCTCGACGCCACCCCCTGGGCCGAGGTCGTCGAACGGGCCGTCGTAGCGCCAGCCGACGAGCTGAGCCCCGAGCGCTGTGTCCGTCACGGAGCCTTCGACGGGGACCTCTGCAAGCCGGTCCTTTGCGACCCAGACACGCTCAACCCCCATATCGACCCGGACGTACTCTGCGAATGGATTCACGGCGACAGCAACATTCGCGGGCAGCGTCCACGGCGTGGTCGTCCAGATTGCTATCGATTCGCGATCGCGGTCCCGTAGCGGGAACCGCACAAACAGCGAAGGATCGGGCCGATCCTGGTAGACGCCAGCCTGCGACAGCTCGTGTTGCGAAAGCGACGTCCCGCAGCGCGGGCACCACTCGGTCGAACGGTGCCCGAGATACAGCCAGCCGCGCTCCTCGACGACCTTGAGGAAGCGCCAGATGTACTCGATGTTCGTGTCGGAGAACGTGAAGTAGTCGTTCCCCCAGTCCATCCACTGGCCCAGGCGCTTGCAGCCCTTCGTCAGCTCCTCGGCCGACCAGACGACCTTCGCGCGGCAGCGGCGGGCGAACTCGGCGAGGCCGAATGTCTCGATGTCGCGCTTCGAGTTGAGGCCCAGCTCACGCTCGACGCCAACCTCGATCCAGAGGCCCTGGCAGTCGAAGCCGTTCTGGTACCGCTGATCGAAGCCGCGTAACGCCTTGTAGCGCTGGAAGACATCTTTCAATGTGCGACCCCACGCCGTATGGACGGCCAGCGACTTGTTCGCGGTGACCGGCCCGTCGAAGAAACTGAACGTCGGCCCGCCCGCGTTCAACGCGCGCATCTGCTCGAACGTCTGCTCCCGCTCCCACAACTCGAGGATCGCACGCTCATGCGTGTCGTAGTCGGGCTCCTTCGGCAGCGGCGCGAACATCCCGAGGAGTCTATGGAAGAGGTTCGTCTTCCCTCTCGTTCAGACTTCTGTCAGTCTTGAAACTCGTTACTGAAAGGAACGTATGGCTACCGCAGTGAGTTCGGACAGCTTCGACCTAGAGGTCTTGCAGAGCGACATCCCCGTCCTCGTGGACTTCTGGGCGGAATGGTGCGGACCGTGCCACGCTGTCGCGCCGGTGCTCGACCGCATCATCGAGGAGCACCCCGGCGAGCTGAAGCTCGTGAAGGTGAACATCGACGAGGAGCACGAGCTGCAGCAGCGCTACGGCGTCCAGTCGATCCCCACCATGATCCTGTTCAAGAACGGCGAGCCTGCTGCGGCCGTCGTCGGCGCACAGCCGAAGGGCGCGATCGAGCGCTCACTCGGACTTAGCGCCTAGATCCAGGCTTCTCCAACCCTCCCCCCTGTTCGAAGGGCCGGCGCTGCCGGCCTTTCGGACGTCTAGGAGCGTTTCTTGCGCCAGGCTGCGAGCGCGTCGGCGAACGTGGTGAACGCGAGCTCGGCGTTCGGTGGCAAGTCGTCGGCCGCAAACCAGCGAAGCTCAGAGACATCGTCGGCGGCTTGCATCGTGCCCGAGACGATTCGCGCTTCCCAGTACATGTTGAGGATCGACCCGGCGTCGGCCGCGGGGCCGTACGTGTCCATCCAGACGCCGTGGAACGCGCCCGGCTCGATCTCGAGTCCCGTCTCCTCGAGTAGCTCGCGACGGAGCGCGTCGAGCGGATGCTCGCCTTCCTCGACGAAGCCGCCCGGCAAATCCCAGAAGCCTGCGAACGGCTCGATTGCACGGCGCCCGAGCAAGAGACGACCGGCGTCGTCGACGATCAGCGCGCAGACGGTCGGCTTCGGGTTCGCGTAGACGACCAGTTCGCAGGCAGGACACGAAACACTTGTCGGCGCCCGATCGAGGTCGAGCTCCGCGCTGCAACGCGGGCAGAACCGCCAACCGTGGAGGACATTCATCTCGGCGCTACGGTACCCGCATGAGTCCCAAATTCGTGCCCGCATCGATCACAGAGCTGCAACGCGTCGGGCTGTTCGGATCGCTACCAGGTGAGCTGCTCGGGCGGCTGGCCGAGCGGATGCGGCGTGAGGATGTCGCCGGCGGTACGCGGATCGTCGTGGAGGGAAACGGCGACGACCGCTTCTTCGTTCTGATCTCCGGGCTCGCGGCCGTGACGCAGGCGGATCGCGGCGCACGGAGCCTGCTGCGGCCGGGTGAGACGTTCGGCGAGGTGGCAGCTGCGATGGGCGTCGTGCGTACTGCAACGGTCACGGCGTTGACGCAATGCACCGTCGCGAGCTGCGATCGCGCGACGTTCGACGAGCTTGTTCGGCCGCTGTTCGCCGACAACGCCTGATCTGCGGTTAGCGGATCTCGACGCCGGACGGCCGCGGATCGCCTTCGTCAGCAGCGTCGTGCAACGCGGGCCTACCGCCCGATGCGACGGCTGGTTGCAAAGGCGCGTCGTCGCGTCTTCCGTCCTCGCCGGCAAAGCGAGCGCCGTTCGATGCACCGCCATTCGCCGGCGCAGAACCGGGCTTCCCGATCGTGATCCGGTCGCGCCCGGTCTGCTTCGACACGTAGAGGCCTTGGTCGGCGACGCGCAGGATCTCGTCGAGGTTCGAGCCGTGAGACGAGTCGGTGACCCCGAAGCTCGCCGTGAACGCCGGATGGTCGCCGGTATGAGCCTTGCCGAGCGCCGTGCGGAGGCGCTCGAGCACGTTGACCGCCTGGCCCTCGTCGAGGCCGGGCAGCACGACCACGAACTCCTCGCCACCGAAGCGCGCGACGATGTCCTCGCCACGCACGACGCCGTGCACGACCTGCGAGAAGAGGCGTAGAGCGCGATCGCCTGCCTCGTGGCCATGCGTGTCGTTGAGCTGCTTGAAGCGATCGAGATCGGCGAGCACGAGCGCGAACGGCGTGTGCTGCGCGGTGAGCTCGCGCACGCGGGTCTCGAGCGTACGACGGTTGATGAGTCCGGTGAGGCCGTCGGTCGCGGCCTGCAGCTGGGTCTTCTGGAAGGCACGAACCGTCCCAATACGGGCACCAGCCTGGGTCGCGAGGCTCGTGAGCTGCGCGACCTGCTCGGGCGCGAGTGGCTCATTATCCGGACCGGTCGCGTGGAGCACGCCGAGAGCGCGACCCATGAACGTCACAGGCACGCACGCCGCGGAGCACGCGCCGTCCGGCCGATCACGAAGGTGCGGGCAGGCGTTGAGCGCGCGGCTCGTCTCGAAGACAACCGGATTGCCGCGGCGCACCGCAACACACGAGAAAGGCGACTGGACGGGGCAGCCTGGCGCACCCCCGGTCGGACTGGCCGCCGCGCGGCTGAGTTGTGCGCGGCTCGAGTCGGAGAGAAGCAGCTCCATCGGAGCGGTCGCGGCCACCTCGACCATTGCGCGTTGCACAACGTCGTAGGCGGCGTCCTCCTCGTCGGCCATCTCGAGAGCCTCGGTGAGTTGCGCGCCGAAGTTGTCGCGCTGCGCCTGCCGGGTCAGTTCGTGCTCAAGGCGGATCCGTTCGGTGATGTCGCGAGCGTTCATCACAACGCCGTGAACGTGGCGGTCGCCGCGGAGATCGGTGAGGTGAGCCTCAAGATCGCGCCACTCACCGAAGGCGGTGAGCACGCGCATCACCAGCTCCTGCGGCTGGCCGTCGAGCGCAGCAGTCGCCACGGCGTCGCGGTCGGCCTCGTGCACGAAGCGGGCAAATCCGGATCCGAGGAGGTCAGGCTCCGAGCGGCCGAGCATCGAGACCACGGACTGGCTGACGTAGCGGCAACCTCCCGCGCCGAACACGAGCACGAGATCGGTCGACGACGTGACGAGACTGCGGAAATGGGCCGTCTGCCGGCGTGTCGCCGTGACGAGCGCCCAAGCGAGAAGCAGCGAGAGGAACAAGCCGCCGACGCCGAGGCCGACTTGGAGCATGATCAGGTTGCTGATGTCCCGATCTGCGCGCGAGGCGATCGTTCGCGACGCGTTGAGGGAGATGTTGGAAGTCAGCGCCGCAAGGATCCGCAGACGCTGCAGTGGGTCGGCGACATGAATGTGCTCGCTTCCCGTCTCAGGCAGCCCTGCAATGGAGCGACCGGCAAGAAATGCGCTGCCGGTGCGGGTCAGATCGGTGACGAGCTTGGCCTCCTGCTCGAGCTGGCCTCGTACTAACGGCTCGTGCTCTGCGGGCAATGTCGCTGCGTCGTCGTCCCCATTCACCGCAGGGGCGAGGCCCCCGTCGAGCAGCGCGTTGGCGCTCTGGGACAGCAACTTGCCAGTTTGCACGGGATCTGCGGTCCTGCCCGATCGCACGAGGAGCAGCTCTTCGACGTAGCGTTCGGCGAGCGTTCGCTGCCGGGCTGCAATCTCGATCACCGCGGCGCGGTGCTTCGAGCGGCCGGTCATCCAGATCGAGAGCCCAGAGCTGAGCGTCGACACGAGCGCGAATGTGAGGACGATCGCGATCGTCGTCCCCCGGGCGCGAGCAGCGAACGGCCGGAACGCGGGTGTCAGGCGGGGCACTAGCGCACCACCAGATCCGTGTGCATGCCGCCGAGGAAGTGGCCCGACATGTTGCAGAAGAGGACATAACGGCCCGGCGTGAGGTGGACCCGCAGCTCACGGACGACGCCGGCGTGAGCCGGTTCGAGGACACCGACCTCGGCTTTCTTGACTGCGTCCTCGTCCACCGTCAATCCGTCGGAGCGGAACGGCAGTTGCCCGGCGGACGTTCGGACGACGAGCAGTTCGTGCGACCCTGGGCCACGGTTGTGAACGCGGAAGACGACGTCCCCGGCCGCGACGTGGGTCGTCGTCTTGATCGCAAAGTCGCGCTCGGTCACTTGAACCGACGACGCGCCACCTCCCGCGCCGAGTTGCGCACCGCAGCCGGCGAGCGCGAAGCCAACCACCAAGATCGCGAGGCATCGCGGGCCATGTGTGGAAACGAACGAGCGCACGGGACGTAGATCGGATGGGGGCACCCGATTCTTTAGGCGTACATCGACGCGCCGTCCGTCGTGCCTGGCTCAGCTTCGAGCTGCGTCAGCGAGAACAGCGTCGGAGAGCCGCGGCCACGCCGCCTTAGCCCAGTCGCCGAACTCACGCGTCGTCAGCGCCGCGCACGCAATACCGGCATCGGGGTCGACCCAGAGGAAGGTGCCGCTGCCGCCGAAATGCCCGAAGGTCTGCGGCGACGTGAGCACGCCCGACCAGTGCGGCGCCTTGTCGCCTTTCAACTCGACGCCGAGACCCCAGTCCAGCGGAGCAAAACGGCCAAAGTCCGGCAGGACGCCGTCGAGGCCGGGGAACTGCACGGCTGTCATCTCGGCCAGCGTCTCAGCCGCGATCAGCGTCGGCTGGAGGAGGTCGCGACCAAGGACGAGGAGATCGTCGAGACAGGCGTGCATGCCGGCGCCCGGGTGCCCGGCTGGATCGAGACCGAGCCCGAGCGGCGCGCAAACCGCCGCCCGCACGTACTCGTCGAATGGCATCTCGGCGCGCAACGCCAGATGCTCGCCCAGGATCGCGAACCCTTCGTTCGAGTAGATCCGTCGTCGACCCGGAGGCCCGACCGGGACGGTTCCGTCGAACGGCAACCCTGATGCGTGCGCAAGTAGGTGACGAAGGGTCGACCCGGGCGGCCCAGCCGGTTCGTCGAGATCGAGCACACCCTCTTCCGCGGCGATCAACACGGCGAGTGCCGTCACCGGCTTCGAGACGGAGGCCAGACGGACGGCGCGCTGAGTGTCGCCGCGGGTCGCGACGGTCCCTTCGGGCCGCGTCACACCAGCCGTGGCGAAGGGGACGTCCCAGTCGTCGATCTGGCGGAGAGCGTCCACGGGGCGCGATACTAGCCCCGAGATGGAGCGGCGCTTGATCTCGGGGCACTCCCCGTTCGAGCCAGTGGCGGGGTTCTCGCGCGCGGTCGTCGTCGCCAACACGGTGCACGTCTCCGGAACCGCGCCGATCCCGGCCGACGGCTCGCCCCCGCCCCAGAGCGCTTACGAGCAGACGCGACTCTGCCTCGAGATCATCGCCGAGGCGATCTCAAGGGCGGGAGCCCGGATGGAGGATGTCGTTCGGACGCGCATGTTCATCACGGACGCGTCGTATTGGGACGAGGTCTCGCGCGCGCACGGCGACGTCTTCCGAGACATCCGCAAAGCCGCAACCTGCGTCGTCACAGCGCTGCTCGACCCGCGCTGGAAGGTCGAGATCGAAGCCGAGGCGATCGTCCCGTGACCGACAGCCAGATCCTGCCGCCCTCGGTCACGGGCAAAGGAGCGTTCTACGCAGGCAGCGTCCTCGACCACCGCTTCGGCTCGAGCGACCCGTACACCGTGGGCGTCGAGGAGGAGTACATGCTGCTCGACGCGACGAGCTTCGACCTCGTACAGCACATCGACACGGTGCTCGCCGCGGTCAAAGGTCACGAGCTCGAATCGCAGGTGAACGCTGAGCTGATGCAGTCCGTGCTCGAGATCGCGACGCCGGTGTGCCGCAACCCGGGCGATGTGATGCGCGAGCTTGTGAAACTGCGCAGATATGTCGCAGGTGTCGCGCGCGAGCAAGGGTTGCGCGTGGGCTCGGCCGGCACGCATCCGTTCAGCCTGTTCGAGCGCCAGCGAATCACCGCGCGCGACCGCTATCACCAGCTCGTCGACGCTCTGCAGTATGTCGCGCGGCGCGAACTGATCTTCGGCATGCACATCCACGTGGCGATCGACGATGCGGACAAGGCGATCCAGGTCGTGAACGGGTTGCTGCCGCAGCTCGCGCCACTGCTCGCGCTCTCGGCGAGCTCACCGTTCTGGCGCGGCGAGCCGACGGGCCTTGCGTCCAGCCGGCAGATGGTGTTCGCAGCGTTTCCTCGCTCGGGCCCACCGCCGCGCTTTCGTGACTACGCGGACTACGCCGAGGTCGTCGGCCAGCTCGAGCAGACCGGGTGCATCGCCGACTACACGCACATCTGGTGGGACATTCGCCCGCACCCGCGGCTCGGCACGATCGAGATCCGGATCTGCGACGCGGTCACGCGGGTCGAGGACGCCGTCGCGATCGCCGCGTACTGCCAGGCGCTCGTCAAGCAACTCAGCGAGATGTACGACGCGGGCGAGCAGATCCCGACGTTCCATCGGATCCTGACGAGCGAGAACAAGTGGCTGGCCGCGCGCTACGGCTTGCAGGCGCCGGTGATGGACCTCGCAACCGGGCGGCGGAACCGGATGCCGATCGCGCAGCTCGTCCGGCGAACGCTGCGTGAGATCGAGCCGCACGCGCGGGAGCTCGGCTCGGAGCGGGAGCTCGAGGAAGTGAAGGCGCTGCTCGATCGAGGGAACAGTGCGGAGCGGCAGCTGCAGATCTGGAACGCGAATCGCGACATCGCTGAGGTGGCGGAGCAGATCGCGAACGCGACTGAACGCGTGGCCGCGTCGGCCTGAAGATCGACGGTCAGGGCCACAGCAGCGCCTGGTGTGCGCGTTCCACCGTGTCGATTCGGGCCATGGACAGGGTCCGCACTGACAGTGGCGCCTCGGACGCGGCCCGTCGGGTCCAGCCCCAACCAGCCGACGGGGACCTTCGCGGGCTCGGCCCACGTACAGGAGTGGTGGACCTCCGCGATGTCCCTGGTCGTATGGTCATGCGGTGGCGCGGGCAGGACGCGATGAGGTCGCCTGGGTGCGAGGTGCTCAGGCCGGATCCGCCTCGGACCTCGAGGCGCTCTTCCGCGCGTACTGGCCGCGCTCGTTCCGCGCTGCCTACCTCGTTGTGCACGACGCCGCCGCCGCCGAGGACATCGCGCAGGAGGCGTTCCTCGCCGCGATTCGCGCCCTCGACCGTTTCGACCGGCGTCGCCCGTTCGGGCCATGGCTGCACCGGATCGTCGTCAACCGGGCGATCGATTGGTCACGCGCCCGCAAGCTCCGCGCCGAGGCAGAACTCGACGAGACCACAGCCGCCTGGGACACACCGAGCGAGGTCGACGACGCGACACTCGCCAGCCTCCGCGCGCTCTCGCCGGAGCACCGCGCGGTGATCGTGCTCCGCCACCTGCTCGACTACACACCCGGCGAGATCGCCGATCTGCTCGACCTACCCCGTGGAACCGTCAACTCGCGGCTCAGGCGCGGCCTCGACTCGCTCGCGGAGAACCTCGAGTGAGACGAGTGCTCGAGCGGATCGAGATCCCTGGTGAGCACGAGGCACACGACCGCGGCTGGCGCGTCGCCAACGCCGCATTCGCCGAGCGCCAGCCCGCGCCACGCCCGATCCGACGCAGGCTCGTCCCCGCCCTAGCCATCGTCGCGGCGGGCGCCGCCGCAGCCGCGGCGATCTCCTCACCCGGACACGCGCTGCTCAACTCGATCCGCCAGTCCGTCGGCGTTCGGAACGCGCAACCTGCGCTCTTCGGAGTCGCAACCGCGGGAACGCTCCTCGTCCATTCCGACAGCGGCGTCTGGGTCGTCCAAAGCGATGGCGCGAAGCGACGCCTCGGCGCGTATACCTCCGCTTCGTGGTCGCCGCACGGGCTCTACGTCGCCGCGACTCATAGGAACGAGCTCCTCACGCTGACGCCGAAAGGGGAAGAACGGTGGTCGCTCGTACGCCCGGCCGTTCGATTCCCGCGTTGGGCAGGAACGGCTGCGGACACACGAATCGCCTACCTGACGAGGAGTCGCCTGCACGTAGTTCGCGGCGACGGGACGAAGGACGTCGACGAGTGCGGCGAGCCGGCAGCTGCGCGGATCGGCCCAGCGTGGCGTCCGGGTAGCGGCTTCGTGCTCGCGTTCGCCACCACGCGCGGCCGCGTCAAGGTCTTGAACGCCGACGCATGCTCTCTCAGGTGGATCTCGCCGCCAGGCCCTGTGCCCACACGATTGATGTGGTCGAGCGACGGCACACGCCTGCTCGCGTTCTCGCCGCGCTCCCTTCGCGTCTTCGACGCACACGGAAAGGTCGTTGCACGAGACGAACCGTCGGATGGGACCCGAGACGCGGACGCGACCTTCCTCCCCGGGACGAACCAGGCCGCCGTCGTGCGCGTCCACGGCGCTCAGAGCGACGTCTTCCTCCTACCCGGGCGGACGCTCTTCCACGTCGTGGGACGGCTCGGGCAGGTCGTCGCCTCGCCCGACGGACGCTGGCTGCTGGTCGCCTGGCCGGACGCCGACCAGTGGGTCTTCATGCCGCTCCGGGGTGGGCGGATACGCGCGATCGCGAACGTCTCGGCGCAGTTCCGTTCGCAGACCTTCCCGCGGATCGAGGGCTGGTGCTGCGCGCGCTGATTTCGACTGTCATCGTTCTGGCGCTTGCAGGGTGCGGCGGCAGCACACACCGGAGTGCGCTCCAGCGCATCGCGCTCCACGATGCCGGGATCACGCTCCTGCTTCCGCACAGCTGGCGCGCGAACGACGCCTCGCTCTTCGGCGCGAGCTCCGTGCTGCTCTCGACCTACCCGATCGCACGCCTCGGCGACATCACCGAGACACCACCCAAGGGCGAAACATGGCTGCTGCTCTACGACTACGGCCCGATCTGGACACGGCCGAGTTGGGCTAGTCAATTTCTGCCGCTCCCAAACCGTTTATCGCCGGAGGCCGGGATCGAAGGCTTCGGCAGCGGCCGCAACCTCAGCTTTAAAGCCGACGGCCACATCTTCCAAGCCTTCATCAAGGGCGACCCCGGGCCTACTGACGCGCTCGCCGTCCTGCGAAGCATCAGGTTCACGGCGTACGGCCGCTTGCTCGCGCTCACAAGCTCGAGTCGGACGGTCGACGGTGTCCAGATCTGGCGGGTTGGCAACTCGCGGAGCAAGCGCCGCCTGATCGTCGTCGGCTGCCCGGGCCTTGCCACGAGCTGCAGCAGCCTCGCTGTCACGAACCGACTCGTCAACGCGCCCGGGCTGCTCGCCGCAAACCTCTGGGTGATCGAGCGCCTGCGCGGCCGCGAGGACGTCCTCGCCCGCCACGAGCGCCGACTCCGTCCCGAAGCCACGATCCGGCTCGGAACGATCCGCCACCCCGACGCCTGGACACGCCGCATCCTCGCACTCGCGCGTTAGGCTCCCGCGATGTTGAAGCCGGGCGACACGGTTCCCAACGCGCGCGTCTGGACAATCGGCGCGGAGCCGACAAGCCTGCGCGACGCCCTCCGCGACGGCCCCGTCCTGCTCTGCTTCTATCTCTTCGACTGGTCGCCGACCTGAACGAACGAGCTGCTGCTCCTGCGTGACAGGAGTGACGATCTGCGTGCCGCGGGGATCCGCGCGATCGCGATCTCGCAGGACTCGCCGTGGTCGCATCGCTCGTGGGCCGAGGCGCTCGGCACGCACAACGCCGTCCCGCTCCTCTCCGACTGGGAGGGCGAAGCGACGCGCGGGTTCGACGTGGAGACGACGCTCGACGAGATGACCGTGTCGGCGCGCAGCGCGTTCCTGCTCGAGGCGGGTACGGTGCGAGCCGCATGGATGCTGGGAGAGAAGCTGCCGGACATCGACGCGGCAATCGCGGCCGCTTCATCCCTGTCTTCGTCCCGGGTGCCCTAGCGGTCTTCGCGATCTGCGCGGTCCTCGCCACGTGGCCCGCGTCGCGCCACGTCAACGGTCACTACGTCGCCGGGGCCGCCTCCGGCTACGGCGAGCAGTCGGGCGGCGACTATCTCCAGCTCGTCTGGAACTTCTGGCTGCCGGGCCACCAGCTCCAACACGGGCACGCGCCGTGGCTCGATCCGTATTCGTTCCAACCCGAATCGCCGGTGCGCCCGACGCTGCAAGGGCTTGTGTTCAGCATGCCGTTCTGGCCTCTGGAACGCGCCTTCGGGCCTGCATGGGCGTACAACCTGATGTTGCTGGCGGCGTTCCTCGCGGCCGGCGGCTTTACGTGCTGGTGGCTGCGCTCGCTGGGGTTGGCGCGCGCGCCGGCGCTGCTCGGCGGCGTCGTCTTCGCACTCGCGCCGTACCGCCTGCAGCAGAGCACGGGACATCTCCTCGGCTGGATCTCGTTCCTGCTTCCCGCGATGCTGTTGGCGCTCGAACGACGCCGCTACGTGCTGGCCGCGCTGGCGCTCACCGCTATCCCGCTCTCCGGACAAGTCCATCTGGCGCTCGGCGCGATCCCGCTCTACATCGCGTACGCGTGGATCCGGCTGCCGCGCTGGCGGCCGCGGCTCCTCGGGTTCGGCGGCGCGGTCGCTGCAGTCGCGGCCGGAGTGCTCGTCCAGCACGTTGTGATCGCGACATCGATCGTGTCGGGAGGCCGGTCGCTCGGGTCGGTCGCGCACTACTCGGCGACGCTGTCCGACTTCGTCACGCGCTCGAACGGGAACGGTGTCGAGCGATTCGTCTTCGTCGGCTGGGTGACGCCACTCGTCGCGATCGCAGGGCTTGTCGTCGCGTGGCGCACGCGCGGGCGGCGGCTCGCGGTCTTCCTCGGAGCCGCCGCGCTGCTGCCGATGCTGCTCGCGCTGGGCACGCATCTACCCGGGTACTCGAGTCTCTGGCACGCGTTCGCGCCACTCCGCTACCCGCGCGTGCCGGAGAGGCTGATGCCGATCGCGTGCCTGATGCTCGCGGCGCTCGTCGCGTTCGCATCGACGCGGCTACGGCGGGTCGGTCTCGTCGCCGTCGTTGCGGTCGTGCTCGCCGTCGATCTCCACGTGCAGATCTTCGGTGCGCAGAAAGCGTTCACGAACGATCCCGCCTACGCCGCCTTGCGCGAGCCGGGCCGCCTCGTCGAGCTACCGATGTTCCGGCCGGATATCGATCTCGGCAGCACCTATCTCGCGTACGCGATCCAGTCGCCGCGACAGCGACCCGAGGGCTACTCGACAACTGCGGTTCAGGCCGCCGACGGCTGGGCGAAACGTCATCACGACCTCTCCTGCGGTATCGGGGACGTGCCACGGTACGTGCGCTACGTCGCCATCCATCGTGGCGTCTATCAGCGCGCCGGCTACATCGGTGATCGGTGTCCCGCGGCGGCCGAGACGATGCTGCGGCGGCAAGGCTTTCGTGTGCTGGCGCGATCGGGCCCGATCACGATGTGGCAAGCCCCTTGGGGCCCGTAACTACATGCCCATTGCGTGGTAGCCGGCGTCGACGTACAGCGTCGTCCCGGTCACGTTTTTCGCGTCGTCTGAAAGAAGATAGGCAGCGGCGCCACCGCAGTCGTCAGCCTCGATGTGGCGATGGAGCGGTGAGCGCAGCTCGAAGATCTCCTCCATGGTCGTGAAGCCGGCGATCGACCGCGCGGCGAGGGTACGAACCGGCCCTGCGGATATGGCGTTCACGCGGATCGACTTCTGCCCGAGATCCCAGGCGAGGTACTTGACCGACGCGTCGAGGCTCGCCTTCGCGACACCCATCACGTTGTAGTGCGGCACCGCGCGCTCGCCGCCGAGGTAAGTCATCGTCACGATCGAACCGCCGCCTCGTGCCTCCATCAGCGGCTCCGCGGCCCGCGCGCACGCGACGAGCGAATACGCCGAAACGTCGAGAGCCATCCAGAAACGATCGCGCGGGGTATCGGTGAAGCGGCCCTCGAGATCCTCGGCTGCCGCGTAAGCAACAGAGTGGACAAGAATGTCGAGACCGCCACCGAACGCCCCAGCGGTCTCGGCGAAGACGCGCGCGACGTCCTCGTCGGAACGCACGTCGCACTCCGTGACGAGCTTCGCGTCGACGGAGGCTGCGAGCTCGCGGACGGTCTTCTCGATCCGCTCGCCCTGGAAGGTGAACGCGAGCTCGGCGCCTTCTTCGTGCAGCCTGTTGGCTATGGCCCAGGCAATGGAGCGTCGATTCGCGACGCCGAGGACGAGCGCCTGCTTTCCTGCGAACCGGCCGGGCATGCGGCGATCCTACTCGGTACTGTCCCGGCGTTGCCGGAGCTTCCGATCAGCCTCGCCGCAAGCATCGACACACTCGTCGGCGAGCACGACCGACGGGAGTTGGAAGCGGCCGCAGCACGCGTCTCGGAGGCATATCGCGGACAGGGTCGAGATGCGTCCCGCGCCGCACGCACGGCAGTCGACGTCGCGGCATATCTCGCCGTTCGGGCACCGGCCACCTTCTCCGCCACGGCTGCAGCGCTCGATCAAATACGGCTCCTTCGAGCGGACTGGCAGCCCCGCTCTGTCCTCGATCTCGGCGCTGGACCTGGCGTTGCGTCCTGGGCTGCCGCCGTGGCGTGGCCGACGATCGCCGAATTCATGCTCGTCGACGCCGAGCCGGAGATGATCGCCGCCGGACGGCGGCTCGCTGCAGCCGGGCGGCTCGCGAACGCGACGTGGGTGCGGAGCGACGCGCTCGCCCCCGAAGGAACGGCGGATCTCGTGCTCGCGTCGTACGTCCTGGGCGAGATCGAGGCGGGCCAGCGCGATGCGATCACTCGCAAGCTCTGGTCGAGCTCGACGGGCACACTCGTGCTCGTCGAGCCGGGAACACCGGCCGGCTACGCGCGGATCATCGCGGCGCGGCGCGCTGTGCTCGCCGACGGCGGATTCACCGTCGCGCCGTGCCCGCACGACGCGGACTGCCCTCTCATCGGCGACGACTGGTGCCACTTCGCCACACGGTTGCCGCGCGGGGATGTCCATCGGGCCGTCAAGCGCGTCTCGCGCGGCTTCGAGGACGAGAAGTTCTCGTATGTGGCACTCTCGCGCGAACCAGGCGAGCGCGCCACGGCGCGAATCATCCGGCCACCGCTCGTCCGGTCGGGCCACGTCTACCTGGACACCTGCGAGGCCGGCGGAGTCGCGCGTAGAATCGTCACGCGGCGGGACGCGAGCGCGTACCGCGCCGCACGCAAAGCCGGCTGGGGCGACGTGCTCGCAGTCGGCCCGAACTCGACGCCTGACGGCGAACTCTCGTGAGCGCCCATACTCCTAATTCGCCACCAGACCGGCGCGTAGCCATCGTCACCGGCGCCTCGTCGGGAATCGGCGAAGCGACAGCCCGCCTGCTCAGTGAGCGTGGTTGGCACTGCGTCCTAGTCGCGCGGCGCGAGGATCGGCTCCGCGCGCTCGCCGCGGAGCTCGGCGGCGAGGTCGAGATCTGCGACGTGAGCGATCGAGCGGCGGTCGAGGCGATGGCGACACGCGTGCTCGTCCGGCACTCCGCGATCGACCTGCTCGTCAACAACGCCGGAATCCCCGCGCGCGACACCTTCCTCGAAGCCGACCTCGACCTCGTCGAGCGAGTGCTCGATGTCAACTACTTCGGCGGGGCCTGGTGTACGCGAGCGCTGCTTCCCGGGCTCCGCGCCGCCGCACGGGGCCATGTCGTCAACGTGGTTTCCATCGCCGGGACGATCGCCTTCGCACGCTCCGGCCCGTACGTCGCCTCGAAGCACGCGCAGCTCGCGTTCTCGCGCTGCCTACGGCCGACGCTCCGCCGGGAGGGAATCGCCGTGCACACGATCCTGCCCGGGTTCGTCACCACCGAAGGCTTCTCGCAGCTCGCGCTGCGACGGAGCAGACGCTCACGCTGGCTGGTGACGGATGCTGCGACGATCGCGCGCGCCATCGTCCGCGCAGTCGATCACAACCGCGCGGAGGTCGTCGTGCCGTGGTTCCCGTACCGGCTCGCAATCGTCATCCACGGCGTCGCACCCGGCCTCGTGCGGTCGGTCGAGCGTCTGATGCCAAGGCGACGCGGATGAGCAGCCGGATCGCAGTCGTCACCGGTGCGTCTGCCGGCATCGGCGCCACGACGGCGCGCGCGCTCGCGACCGCCGGCTGGAAGTGTGTCCTCATCGCGCGGCGGCGTGACCTCCTCGAGCAGCTCGCCGATGAGATCGGCGGGATCGCGGAGCCGTGCGACCTGCTCGACCGCAACGCCGTTACCGCCCTGGGCACGCGGCTGGTCGAAGAGCACGGCTCGATCGGGATGCTGGTCAACAACGCCGGCGCGCTATCGCGTGGCACGTTCGTCGAGATCGAGCTCGACGAGCTGGAACGCATCATGCGACTCAACTACCTCTCCGGTGTTTGGCTCACCCACACCCTGCTCCCGGCACTGTTGCGCGCAGCGGAGGAAGGCGACTCGCACGTCGTCAACGTCGCCTCGATCGGCGGCACGATCGCGTTCCCTGCCGCCACCGCGTACTCGGCGTCGAAGCACGCGCAGGTCGCGTTCTCGCGCTCACTGCGTGCCGCGTTGCGCCCGAAGGGCGTCCGCGTCCACACGATCATGCCCGGCTTCGTCGTCACCGACGGCTTCCCGCACCCGCGCTTCTGGGAGACACGGCTGGGCCGTCGGTTCGTGGTCGGGCCGGAACGGGTCGCCAGAGAGATTCTCGCGGCAGTCGAGAAAGGGAAGGACGAGGTCGTTGTCCCGCGGTTCCCGTATGGCCTCGCACCTGTCTCTCAGGCGCTGTTCCCCACGCTCACGGCGCGCGTGATGGCGTTCGACAGCTACCGCAAGGACAGCCGCTCACGGTAGCGACCCGCGGCGCTCACTCGATCACGCGCCGTATGGCGCGCGGGGCGCTCGTGCGCAGGCCGCAGACGATCTCATAGGCGATCGTGTCGGCGACGTGCGCGTGCTCCTCAGCACGCACACCGTCTCCAAGGATGGTCACCGACTCGCCGACAGGTCGCTCGGCTGGGAGCTCGACGGCGAACGCGTCCATCGACACCGCCCCAATGGCACGACACCGTTCCCCGCCGACGACAACCTCGGTTCCGATCATGTCGCGTCGGAACCCGTCCGCGTAGCCGACGGGGACGATCCCGACCCACGTCGGCCGCTCGGCAACGAACGCGCGCCCGTAGCCGGTGCTCTCGCCCGCCTCCAGCCGCTTCACGAGCGCGAGCTGCGACTCCCACCGCAGTGCCGGGACAAGCCCGCGCGTTGCCGCGTCATCTCCGAAGGGCGAGATCCCGTAGAGCGCGATCCCGCACCGCGCCGCATCGAACCGCGACTCCGGGTACGCCAAAGCACCTGCGCTGTTCGCGAGATGCCGAGTCAACGGCCCATACGCGGCGGTCGCCGAACGAAACCGCTCGATCTGCAGCCGCGTGAACGCCGGATCGCTCTCCGACGAAGCAAAGTGGCTCATCAGCCCGACGACGTTCCGCGCCGGTGCAGCCAACTCGGAGAGACCCCAACGCCCCATCCCCGTGTCCAGTTTGAGGTGAACCGGCACACCGTCCGGCACGCGACCGTCGGCACCAACGAGCTCCAACCGAGCCGCCGCGGCCGATGCAAGCTCATCCTCCGCTGCCGGTCCCAGGACAATGAGCCGCGCGTCCGCCAGCGCCATGCGAACCTCGAGCGCCTCGGCCACGCTCGCGACGCACAAAGCCGTCGCGCCACCTTCGAGCGCCGCCCGTGCGACATCGACGGCGCCGTGCCCGTAGCCGTCGGCCTTGACGACCGCCCACAGCTCTGACCCGCCCAGCGCGCGCACCAACACTCGCGCGTTCTGCCGCACGGCCCCGATATCGAGCGTAAATCTAGAGCGGCTCATACGACCTGAAGTTCCGCTCCAGCTCCGAGGCGTACCTCAGACCAAGACCCTGCCCCGCGCCATCGAGCCACGCGGCAAAGCTCCCGCTCCCCCGCAGCGGCTCGTGCGAGCACAGCAGCTCTGCCCGGAGCGCACCTAGCTCCTCACCGTTGACGAGCACATCGCGGCTGATCATTCCCACCACTTTCGCAAGCCCGAGCACAACCGCGCCGGGAAGCCGGACGATGCGCGCAGGCCGACCGACCGCGGCAGCAATCAGTCGCACGAGCTCAGCGTACGAGTACGTCTCCGGCCCGGCTGCATCGAACGTGACACTCTGACCGTCAGCCCCGGCATCGACGCACAACGACGCAACCTCCGCGAGCGACACCGGCTGCACGCGGTACGCACCGCTGCCGCCGACGGCGAAGAACGGGAAGCGCCGCAGCGTCCACGCGACGTTGTTCAACAGGATGTCGTTCGACCCGTAGACGAGTGTCGGACGAACGATCGCGAACGACAACCCAGACTCAGTGACAACCCGTTCGGCGAGCGCCTTGCCGCGGTAGTACGCGAACGGCGAGCTCTCGGACGGATTCGAGACGCTGACGTGAACCACGCGCCGCACCAAAGCCTCGCGCGCGGCATCGACCAGCACGCGGATGTTCTCCACGGCGCGCGCGAACGTCGATCCGCCGCGTTCGAAGCGAACCCAGTACGTCGTGTAGAGGACATCCGAGCCGCGCATTGCCTCGACCAACGCCGCGCGATCCGAGAACTGCAGTGCGGCCCACTCAACGTGCGAGCCGAGCGGATCGCCGTCCGCCGCCGCCCGCCGCGACAACGTCCGCACGCCGCGCCCACGCGCAAGCAGCTCCTCCGCGATCGCGCGTCCCGTGAACGAGAACGCGCCGGTGACGACGTCCACGCCTACACCTCCACGACAAGACCGTCGTAGGCGAAGGTCAGCTCGCGGCCGAGCGCGCCAGGCAGCCGCAGCAGATCGTCATACCCGAGCTCGTCGACCTCCTCGACGTGCGAGAGCACGACGCGCTTCGCCTCCAGCCGGTCAACGATCTCCAACGTCTCGACGAACGTCGCCTCGTACTGCAGCACGGGATGGTCGCGATGGAGCCGCCGCTCGCCGTTGAACGGGTCGTACTCGCAGATCCCCATCGGCAGCACCGCTAGGTCGGCGCCGCACACCTCCGCCGGCGGCACCCAACCGTTCAGCTCGTCCATCGCGAGCAGCAGCCGCCGATCGCGCCCGACGAGCTCGAACGCGTAGACGTAGTCCTCGGCGAGGCGAAACGGGCGGATCTCGACATCGCCGATCAGGACAGTCTCGCCGTCGCGCAGCTCGTGGATCCGGATCCAGCCGCGCTGCTGCATGAACTCGAGGTGCTCCATCCCGCCGAGGTAGGCGCGGAAGTCGACCGCCACCTGCTGCGGCAGGTAGATGTCCGTAAAATGCTGGCGTTTCGCCTCGCGCGGCCAGCCGCGAAAGTCGCCGTTGCGCGTCTCCCACACCCGCCGGCCCATCGTGTGATCCGGGTGCCAGTGCGAATAGAAGCACGCGGCGATATCGCCGATCCGCGCGCGATCGAGCTGCAGCTTCGACTCCTCCGGTGTGTCAAACAACACGTTCGGGCCGTGGACGAAGACACTTGGGCCGGTGCGCACGTACGGCGCGCCCTTCGCCCGCGCTTCCTCGCACACGCGGCATGTGCACCCGGGCCGCGGCGTGGTGGTCGCGCCGCCCGAGCCGAGCACCTCGACTCTCACGCGAGCGCCCGCGGCAGGGCTGCGACGACATCCGAAGCAATCAGGCCGGCCTGGTGCGGGACGAGCGCTGCGGCGCGGCCGTGCGCGATCGCCGCGGACACGGCGGCCGTCTCGGCGTCGAGTCCCTTGGCGAGAAACGCCGCGATCACGCCGGTGAGCACATCGCCGCTGCCGGCGGTAGCGAGCGAGGGCGGGCCGGCGTCGGCGATCACCGGGTTGCCGCGCGGCCCGACGACAATCGTGTCGACGCCTTTGAGCAGGACAACCGCGCCGTACCGGTCCGCGCAGCTGCGCGCCGCCTCGAGCCGGTGCGCGTCCACCCAGGCCGACCTCTCGCCGAGGAGCCGCGCCAACTCTCCCGCGTGCGGCGTCAGAATCGTCTGCGCAACGCGGTGGAACGGCTCCAGCCCGAACAGCGCATCCGCATCGACGACGACCGGGAGATCCAGCCGCGCGAGCAGTTCGCGCACAAACGATCCAGCGCGAGGCTCGCGCCCAAGGCCCGGCCCGAGCGCGACGGCATCCGCGCGTTCGGCAGCGCGCAGAACCGTCTCGACGGCGTCTTCCGGAGCGAAGCCGATTTTGACGGGCTCAAGCAGACGCGCCTCGACGGCCGGCAAGACATCGTGCGGCAACGCAACCGTGACGTAGCCAGCATCGGCCCGGAACGCAGCTTCGGCGGCCAGACACACAGCGCCGCTCAGTCCGCGCGAGCCGCCGACCACGAGCACACGACCCGCCGTCATCTTCGAGTCGCGCGCACCGCGTCGTGGCACAAGACCGAGAATCGCGGCTGTCCCCCGACGCGCGGCAGTCTCGCCCGGCTCGAGTCCGATCTCGGCGACGACGACGCGCCCGGCGTGGAACCGGCCCGGCGCGACAACCGTCCCAACTTTCAACCCGTGGAAGGTCACAGTCAACGCGGCCACGACCGCCGGCCCGGCAACCTCTCCGCTCGAAGCATCGACACCGGACGGGACATCGACCGCCACCACTGGCGCACCCGCAGCGTTGATCCGCTCGATCAGCGCGACAGCCTCAGGTCGCGGCTCGCCGCGGAAGCCCGTACCGAATAGCGCATCGATGACGACATCGAATCCCCCCGGCTCGTCAGTCTCGACTGCTTCGCGCCCCGCCTCGCGCAAGACCCGCGCCGCGATCCGCCCATCGCCGCCGTTCGAGCCACTACCGCAGACAACCGCAAACCGCCGCGCCGACGGAAACGTCCGCATCGCCTCCCGCGCGACGGCGACGCCAGCCCGTTCCATCAGCTCCGGCGCAGTCGCCGGGAAGCCGGGGTAACGTGCTTCCGCCGCCTGCATCTCGGCCGTGCTGTACAGCGGCTCGAACACGTCAGCCCTCGCGGGGCATTACGACAGCGATCGCCGCGGCCAGCTCGCGCGAGTGCGTCATCGAGAGATCGATCTGCCCGGCCGCCATCCGCTCGGCCCACGCCGCGGTCTTGCCCGAGAGGCCGACCGATGGCTTCGGGCGACCGACGATCTCGATCTCCTTCCACGTGAATCGGACACCGCAGCCGAGCGCCTTGCCGACTGCTTCCTTGCCGGCGAAACGGCCCGCGTAGCTCTCGGCCGGATTCTTCTTCGAATCGCAGTAGTCTCGTTCGGCCTGGGTGAAGCAGCGCTCGCGGAACCCCGCCCGCTCGAGCGCGCGCCGGATGCGCGCGATCTCAATCAGGTCGACGCCGACATTCATCGCGCGCGTTCCAGCCACTCCGGGAACTGGGCGATCGAGCTGACGACCACCTCCGGAACTGCCATGTCCCCGTCGAGCTGCTCGGGCCGGAACTTCCCGGTGCGAACGAGAGCTGTCCGCATCCCGAACGACTGCGCGCCGCGGACGTCGGCCTCGATGTCGTCGGTCACCATCCACGTCAGCTCCGGCTGCGCGCCAAGCGCATCGAGCGCGGCCGCGAAGTACGACGGGCTCGGCTTCCCGAGCACGGTCGCATCGACACCGGTCGCGTATTCGAGTCCCGCAACGAACGCGCCCGCGTCGAGCAGCGGCCCGCGGCTCGTCTGCCACCATTTGTTCTTGTGCAGGCAGAAGAGCTCGGCGCCGGCGCGGATCTCGCTGAACGCGCGCCCGAGATTCATGTAGCTGAAGACCTGATTCGGCTCGGTCGTCTCGTCGCAGCCGCCGATCAGCACGGCGTCAGCGTCGTGCCCGACGAGCTCGAGCCCCTCGAGGTCGGGGACGATCGCCGCCATCACGAGCGCCACGACACGGCGACCCGCAAGCTCGCGCGCGGCCGCGCGCGGCGTCGTCTGCAGCTCGTCGTCCGAAAGTTCGATCCCAAGCGCACGCAGCTCCTCAGCCAGCAAGTCGCGCGGCCGCGTTGAGTTGTTCGTGACGAAGCGCAGCGTGTGTCCGTCGCGCCGCAGCCGCGCAACCGCCTCGGCCGCGCCCGGAATCGGCTCCCCCGAGACGTGGAGCACCCCGTCGACGTCAAGGAGGATGCACGCCATGGGGCTAGTCTGCCGCATGAGCACATCTGGCGAGTCGCCATCGATCCGCGTCACGCGCTCCGTCGCGATTCCTCTTGTGGAGATCGAGTTTCGCGCGTCGCGCTCCAGCGGCCCCGGCGGGCAGCACGCGAACACGTCCGAGACAAAGGTCGACGCGCGCTTCGATGTGATGGCGTCGGGCGCGCTCACCGACGCGCAGAAGCGCAGGGTTGTCGCGAAGGCCGGGCCGATCATCCGCGCCGTCGCCCAGGACGAGCGCAGCCAGCTGCGCAACCGCGAGCTCGCGACCGAGCGCCTCGTCCATCGCTTGCGCGAGGCGCTGCACGTGGATCGCCACCGCGTTCCGACGAAACCGACAACCGGAGCGCGCGAGCGGCGGCTGGAGGAGAAGAAGCACCGCGGCGCGATCAAGCGACTGCGTCGCCCTGATCCCGAGGACTGACGTGCGACCGCTTGTCTCGTGTCTGATGGCTGTCGTCGTCTTGCTGGTTGCCGGCTGCGGCTCGCAGGCGCCGCCGAACGCCAAGCCCGGCTTGCCGCGGATCGTCGAAGGATTCACACTCCTGCCGTGCCCACACGGCAAGGCGGCCGAGGCGACGATCGGCATGGAAGGGTGCAGCGAGTAGAGGGTCCACCGGATCGAGGTCAAGATCTTCGCCGAAGAGCGGATGATCTACTCCTCGTTGACGCCGAAATATCGACGCGTCTTCGCGCGCGCGGAGCGCGCTTGGGCGGTGTACCGAAACGATCTCTGCACCCCTCGCGTGTCGGGCTACGGCCACGGCACCGGCGGGCCCGTTGAGGCCGGCATCTGCGATGAAGAGATCACGTCAGCTCACCTCAGAACCCTCATCGCGACGCAGACTCTCCTCACGCAGCACTGACAGCGGCGCCTATCCGTAGGATCGCGGTGTGGATGTCCTCGCGCTGACGCCGCTCCTCGCGGAGCTTCCCACCGAGCGGACGCACCTCCTCGACAACCTCGGTCGGATACGTCGCGAGGTCGGCCCGATCACGCCGGAGCTCTCCGATGCGCTCGCGAATCACATGAACCTGCGCCTCGGCGACGTGCACGAGGTCGTTTCGTTCTACTCGTTCCTCCAGGTGCCGGTGACGACGTACCGGGTCTGCACCGGGCCGATCTGCGACTGCGCGGGCTCGCGCAAGCTGCTGGAGCAGGATGGCGCAATGGAGGTGCCGTGCCTCGGCCACTGCGACCTCGCCCCGGTCGCGACGCGCGGCGACACGATCTTGCCCGGCGGCGAGGATCGGCCGGTCACCTACGCGACAAGCGTCGGGCCGGCGCTCGGTCTAGAACAGGCCGACGAGTCGCTCACCGACTACGAGCGCCGCGGCGGGCTCGCCGTCCTGCGCGCTCTCCCCACGGCTCAGCGAATCGTCGAGGAGCTCAAGGCGGCCGGCCTCGCCGGCTACGGCGGCGCCGGCTTTCCGACCGGGCTCAAGTGGGAGTCGCTGCTGCGCGAACCTGCGCCGCGCGTCCTCGTCGTCAACGCGGATGAGGGCGAGCCGGGGACGATCAAGGATCGCTATGTCATGGAGCTCCGGCCGCACCTGCTACTCGAAGGGACGCTGATCGCGATGCGCGCGCTCGACTGCCCGGAGGGCTACATCTACCTGCGCGAGGAGTACGCGACCGCCCGCGCGCGGCTGCTCGCGGCGATCGAGGAGCTACGCGCTGCCGGGCTGCTCGACGGGCTCACGCTCGACCTCGTCGTCGGCGCCGGTGCGTACATCGCCGGCGAGGAGACCGGGATGCTCGAGTCGATGGAAGGTCGCCGGGCGATGCCGCGGCTGAAGCCTCCGTTCCCGACGCAGTTCGGGCATCTCGGCCGGCCGACGCTGATCAACAACGTCGAGACGCTCGCCCACATCCCGGCAATCCTCCAAAACGGCGGCGCGTGGTGGGCCGCGCTCGGACGCGACGGCTCCTCCGGCACGCGGCTGTGGTCGATCTCGGGCGCGGTCGCGCGACCGGGTTGCTACGAGGCACCGAACGGGATCACGCTGCGCGAGCTGATCGACGACCACGCAGGCGGCGCGACCGAGGAGATCGGCGCAATCGTTCCCGGTGGCGCAGCGTCGGGGATCCTTCCCCCTGACGCGCTCGATGTCCCGCTCACGCGCGACGCGCTGCGCGAGTACGGCTCCGGCGTCGGCTCGGCCGCGGTGCAGGTTTTCCCGCGCAGCTACCCGGTCTTGCGACTGCTCTCCGAGACGATGCGGTTCTTCGCAGAGGAGTCGTGCCAGAAATGCACGCCCTGCCGGATCGGCAACCGCGCGCTGCATCATCTTTTCGAGCAGCTCGAGCACGGAGAGGCCGTGATGCCACGTTGGCAGGTCGACGAGTGGCTGCTCGCGATGGAGAAGACCTCGATCTGCGGCCTCGGCCAGGCCTCGCCGATCCCGGTACGCAACGCAATGCGGATCTGGCCGGAGCTGTTCGCGCCGCTTGACGGGGTAG
Organism: Actinomycetes bacterium; assembly: GCA_025358355.1. Taxonomy (GTDB): domain Bacteria; phylum Actinomycetota; class Thermoleophilia; order Gaiellales; family Gaiellaceae; genus Gaiella. The sequence continues at coordinate 33,302 of JANYJX010000042.1, forward strand.
TGTCCACTTGATGGTCGAGTTCACCCTCGACGGCCGACCGGCCACAGCAAGCGAGGGCGAGCTACTCGTCCATGCCGCCGCGCGCCAAGGCGTCTTCATCCCGACGCTCTGCCACGACGACAAGCTGGAGCCGTACGGGGGCTGCCGGATGTGTGTCGTCGATGTCGAGGGGGCACCGCGGCCGATGCCCGCCTGCGCGACGCGCGTCGCTCCCGGCATGGTCGTCTCGACGAACGGCTCGACGACAGATTTCCGGCGCACGCTCACCGAGATGCTTCTCACCGAGCATCTCGACCCCAACCCCGGCGGGCGTCCGAACGAGCTCACCGACCTCGCGCAGGAGCTCGGCGCCGAGGCCCCGTTCATCCTCCCCGACGCGAAGCGTGAGCCGTACGAGGATCGGAACAAGCTGATGGGCTACGAGCCCGACAGCTGCATCCTCTGCAATCGCTGCGTCCGCTACACGCAGGAGGTGATGCAATGCTCGGCACTGTCGCTTGAGGGTCGCGGCGGCGAGGCGCGCATCGTGCCAACGTGGGGTAAGTCCTGGCTCGATACGGAATGCGAGCTCTGCGGTGGCTGCCTCTCCGTCTGCCCAACCGGCGCGCTCCACGAGAAGTTCCTCACCGGAGCGGATGTCGAGGAGAGCGCGCTGACGAAGGTCAAGACGACGTGCACCTTCTGCGGCGTCGGCTGCCAGCTCGACCTCAACGTCGACCCGGCCACGGACCGGATCGTCAAGGTCACATCCGAGCCTCATTACGTCTCGAACGAGGGCAATCTCTGCGTCAAGGGCCGCTTCTCGTTCAACTTCGTCCACCATCCGGACCGCCTCACCGAGCCGCTCGTGCGCGGCGAGGACGGCGAGCTCCATCCTGCGACCTGGGAGCAGGCGCTCCAGGTCGCGGCCGACGGCATCAAGGGGGTGATCGCCCGCCACGGCACGCAGGCAGTCGGTTTTCTCGCCAGCGCCCGTTTGACGAACGAGGAGAACTACCTGATCCAGAAGCTCGCTCGCAACGGCGTCGGCACGAACTCCGTCCACTCCTGCGAAGCGACCTGACACGCTCCGACCCTTTACGGCCTGGTCAGGTCGTTCGGCAGAGGAGCATCCACCAACTCGATCCCCGAGATCGAGAACGACCGCTTCCTGTTCGTGATCGGCTCGAACACGACGGAGGCGCACCCGGTTCTCGCGTTGCGGATCAAGAAGGCGGTGCGGAACGGCGCGACGCTCGTCGTCGCCGACCCGCGCAAGATCTGGCTCACGAAGCTCGCGAAGCGCCACCTTCAGCTGCGTCCCGGCACCGACGTGTGGCTGCTGAACGCGATGATGCACACGATCCTCACCGAGGGGCTGCAGGACGAGGACTTCATCCGCGACCACACCGAGGACTTCGACGCGGTGCGCGAGGTCGTCATGCGCTACACGCCGGAGGAGGCCGAGAAGGTCACCGGCGTGCCGGCCGAGGCGATCCGCGCGACCGCGCGCGAGTACGCGTCCGAGCGCCACGCCGGCATCTTCTACACCCTCGGGATCACCGAGCACGCCTGCGGCGTCGACAACATCTGGTCGCTCGCGAACCTCGTCCTGATGACCGGCCACCTCGGCTACGAGTCGACCGGGCTGAATGCGCTGCGCGGCCAGAACAACGTCCAGGGCCTGAACGACTCCGGTGCGAACCCGACGTACTTGCCGGGTTACCAGTCGGTCGACGATCCCGAGATCCGGGCGAAGTTCGCCTCGGTGTGGGGCGGCGAGGTGCCTGCGACGCCCGGTTACCGCCTCGACCAGATGATCTCCGGCCTCCACGACGGGCGGATCAAGGCGCTATACCTGATCGGCGAGAACCCGGCGCAGACCGAGCCGAACGTGCACCACGTCGAGGAGGGGCTCGGCAACCTCGAGTTCCTGATCTCGCAGGATCTGTTCCTGAACGAGACCTCGCGCGACCACGCGAACGTCGTCTTCCCCGCATCGTCGTTCGCGGAAAAGGACGGGACGTTCACGAACACCGAGCGCCGCGTGAACCTCGTGCGCACCGCCGTGCCGCCGCCCGGGAACGCACGGGTCGATCGCGAGATCGTGATCGCGATGGCGAAGGCGCTCGGGGCGGACTGGCCGGAGTACCCAGACGCCGAGTCGGTGTGGAACGAGCTCGCTGGGTTGGCGCCGAATTGGGCCGGGATCACGTACGCGCGCCTCGAGCAAGAAGGGATCCAGTGGCCGTGCGTCGATTCGGATGACCCGGGAACGCCATTCCTCCACGCGCCAAGGCCCGCACGCCCGAATGGGCGCGGCAAGTTCTTCCCCGTCGAGTGGCAGCCGCCGATCGAGCAGCCGGACTCCGAGTACCCGCTCGTCCTATCCACGGGCCGGACGCTGTACCACTACAACTCGGCGACGATGACGATGCGCGAGGCAGGCATCCTCGACAAGCAGGAGGATCCTTTCTTCGAGATCTCGCCCGAGGACGCCTCGAATCTCGGCCTCGCCGACGGCGACTGGGCGCGTCTCGTCTCGCGGCGCGGCGAGCTAGAGGCGCGCGCGCAGATCGGCGATCGGGTCTACCCCGGGCTGGTCTGGATGGCGCTGCATTTCGCTCAGGCAAGGGTGAATTGGCTGACGCACGACGTCGGCGACCCGTTGATTGGCACGCCGGAGTACAAGGTGTCTGCGGTGCGGGTCGAGCGCGTCCCCGCATGATCGGCAAACCTCGCCTGTTCGCGCCGGAGTGCGAGTCAACGCAGCTGCTCCTGCTCGGCGCCGACCTGCCTGAGGGAGCTGTCGCAGTGACCGATCACCAGACCGCAGGTCGCGGGCGGCTCGGCCGAACGTGGGTCGAGGCGCCTGGGACAGCCGTGCTCTGCTCGGTGCTCCTGCGGCCCCCGGCTGAGCGTCGGGCGGTTGAGCTGTCACTGGTCACGGCGGTGGCCGTTGCCGAAGCGGTTGAGGCGGCCACGGGGCTGTCAGCCCAGATCAAGTGGCCGAACGACGTGATGCTGAACCGGCGCAAGGTGGCCGGCATCCTGGCCGAGATGCGCGACAGCGTCGTGGTCGTCGGGATCGGGATCAACGTCAACCAGACGCGCGAGCAACTCCCCGCGGATGCACGGACACCGGCTGGATCGCTGCGGTCGCTGACGGGATGCGAGTACGACCGCGACGATGTGTCTGCGACGCTTTTCGCCCGGTTCGACCAACGGTATGCCCAGTGGCTGGATCGAGGCTTGGACGGCGTGTTCGACGATCTCGGCTCGCGGGATTTTCTGCGCGGCCGTCGCGTGCGAGTTGGCGACGAGGCGGGGACGGCGCTGCAGATCGACCGGCAAGGCCGGCTCGAGATCGCGTTCGACACCGGTGGCCATCGAACGATCGACAGTGGCGAAGTCGAGTTCGAGCGCTAGCCGGTGAGCTGAAGCGGAATCTCGATGACGTGGATCCGAGAGCCGTCCTTGGCCGAGCTCTCATAGACGACGAGCTTGCCGGGCCCGGAATGCCCAGCGGGATACGCAACCGTGAAGGCGAACGTGCCGCGCGTTCCCGAGCCCGATGTCGCCGTAACGAAGTGCTTGGCGATCACCTTGCCGGCAGAGTCGACGAGCTCGTAGGCGAACGTCGCCTCGAACGTGTTCGCCGTGCCTGTCACCCGCAACGGGGTCCTGACCTGCGCTTCCGGGAGTGGTGACTCGACCAGGATCGCGGGCGTCTCGGGCTCGAAGTCAGCACGCGTGTACCGCTGGCCGTTCACGATCACCGGACGTGTCGTGGCGAACTGCGTGAGGGTGTAGACGGCCTGAGCGAGCGCGATCCGGGGCAACACGGCCGTGGTCAGACTGAGGATGTTCTTGTCCGTCAGTCCGAGCGTCCAGCCGCTCGCGTTCGGAACCGGTAGCGCAGTCGATGCGGCGAGTGGTTCCTCGGCCGTCGGCCCGACAGCCAGGTCCTTCCATGCACCAAGCCACGCCGGCTCGTTCGCCGAAACGAACCTCGACACGGGTAGCACGTTGTCGTGGTAGACGAAGTAGACCTTGACCAAGGTGAACTTCGCCGTCGGTGTGGCCGTGGTCGTCGCGTGCTTCGTGGCGCCGCAGCCTGCGAGAGCGACCACGAGCGCCGACAAGCCCAGAATTCGAGCGGCCCACCTCATGTGAGGCGCGCAAGGTCGGCGGGCACATCGACATCGGCCAGCAGGCTCTCGTCGACCTCGAGCACCGTCGTGTTGACTCCGCGAAGGGAGAGTTCGCCGCGCGCAGCGCGCGCCTCGAGCTCGGGGAGCATCGTCTTCGCGTATGCGCCGGGGAGCGGGCCGGTCTGCGGCACGGCGATGGCCTCGCCGAGCTCTCTCAGCAGCGCGGGGGTCACGAGAGGGCAGTCGACCGGGAGGAAGACCACGACGTCGTGCTTCGCGGCGGCGAGGCTCGCGATGACGCCGTAGATAGGAGCGCGATCCGCGGTGCCGTCGTCGACGAGCGGAAACGGGAGCGGGAGAGCGTCGGACCTCTTCCCGACCGCGACCACCTCGTCGCACGCCTCTTCGAGGACACGCCACGCGCGCTCGGCGAACGTCTCGCCGTCGAGAACCGCGAGAGCCTTCGGCGAGCCGAACCTCGACGATGCGCCGCCCACGAGCAGCACCCCCGTCAGCCGACGATTCGCCATGGCTCCGTGTAGACGTTCATCCGGCCGTCGCGGACGAACCCGCACAACGTCACGCCTCGATCCGCCGCCAGCTCGATCGCGAGTGACGACGGCGCGCCGACCGCCACCAGCATCGGGCACCCAGCGACCGCCGCCTTCTGCACGAGCTCGAACGACAGCCGCCCGCTCACACACAGCACTAACTCCGTGAGTGGCAGCCGGCCCTCGCGAAACGCCCAGCCGATCACCTTGTCGAGCGCGTTGTGCCGGCCCACGTCCTCGCGCACGCAGAGCAGATCTCCGTCCGACGAGAACAGCCCGGTCGCGTGTAAACCGCCTGTCGCCTCGAACCCAGCCTGCGCCTCGCGCAGCCGCGCAGGAAGCGAGCCAACGAACTTAGCGGTAACCCGCAACTCGCTCTCGACGCGCGGCGCCTCGACCGCCACCGCCTCCAGCGCCCCCTTGCCACAGACCCCGCAGGACGACGAGGTGTAAAACGATCGTGCCAACCGCCCCGGATCGAACCCCGGCGCGTCCACCTCGACCGCGTTCGCCGCGAGATCGTCGGGCAGCCGTGCAGCCGAAGGCCGCAGCCCTTCCGAGAGGCAGAACCCGAGCGCCAGCTCCTCGTCATGCCCAGGCGTCCGCATAGTCACGGCCACAGCGCGACCGTTGATGCGAATCTCGAGTGGCTCCTCAACCGCAACGCGGTCGTCAGCCTCGCCGCCAGGCAGACGAACTACCCGGACAAGAGCTGTGCTGTACGCGGGCACCGACATGCCGCGCACCGTAGCGCGCCTCTACTCGACAGTGACGGTCTTCGCGAGGTTTCGCGGCTGATCGACGTTCAGACCGCGAATCCGTGCGATGCGATACGCGAGCAGCTGCAGCGGCACAACCGCGAGCACGGCGGAAAGGTACGCGGGCGCCTGGGGCACGTAAATCACGTCGTCCGCGTGATGCTGAATGTCCTCGTTGCCGTCGCTCGCGATCGCAATCACATGGGCGCCGCGGGCACGAACCTCCTGGATGTTGGAGACGATCTTGTCGTAGACGCCGTCCATCCGGGTCGCAACGACAACAACCGGAGTGTTCTCGTCGAGCAGGGCGATCGGCCCATGTTTCATCTCGCCAGCCGAGTACGCCTCGGTCGGAATGTACGAGATCTCCTTCATCTTCAGCGCACCCTCGAGCGCGACAGGCAGACCGATGTTGCGGCCGAGATAGAGGAAGAAAGGCTTGTCGTAGTGGCGCCGCGCGATCTCCTCGATGGGATGGTCGCCGGATAGGAACGTCTCTAGCTTCCGCGGCAGATCGTAGAGCTCATCGAGGATGAACTCGAACTCCTTGAGCGGCAGCGTCTCGCGCACCTGGGCGAGCTTGAGTGCAACAAGGAAAAGCAGCGAGAGCTGGGCGGTGAACGTCTTCGAAGCGCACACGCTCACCTCCATCCCGGCGCGCGTATAGAGCACCGAATCGACCTCGCGCGTGATCTGCGAACCCATCATGTTCGTGATCGCGACGGTGTGGGCACCCATCGAACGGGCGAGCTTCATCGCCTCGATCGTGTCGCGTGTCTCGCCCGACTGCGAGATGCCGATCACGAGCGTCGAGGTGTCGAGAACCGGGTTGCGGTAGAGCCACTCGGAGGCGATGTCGTGCTCGACCGGCACACGCGCCCATTCCTCGATCGCGTAGCGCGCCGCGACACCTGCGTGATACGAGGTGCCGGCCGAAAGAATGACCATACGACTCAGATGCTTAAGCTCGTCGTCGGTCATCCCAAGGCCCTCGAGGTAGAGCTGGCCGTGCCGGACGCGATCGCCGATCGTCTCGGCCACCGCTTCTGGCTGCTCGTAGATCTCCTTCAGCATGAACGTCTCGAAACCGCCCTTCTCGGCGCCTTCGAGATCCCAGTCGAGCTCGACCTGCTCATGTGCCACCGGCATGCCGTCGGCGCGACGGAACTCGATCGAGTCGGCCGTGATCGCGACCAGATCGCCGTCGTCCGGGAAGTACACGCGACGTGTCTCGCTGAGAAAAGCTGCAGCATTCGAAGCAAGAAAGTTCTCGCCCTCGCCGACGCCGACGACGAGCGGCGTCTGATGTCGAGCGGCGACGAGAAGGCCGGGATGGTCAGCGTGAATGAGGACGAATGTGAAATGGCCCTCCATCTCGTTGAACGCGCGACACGCTGCGTCCAGGAGATCGCCGTCGTAGTGGCGCTCGATCAGGTGCGAGACGGTCTCGGCATCGGTCTCTGAGCTGAAGGTGTGACCTTCGGCGACGAGGCTCGCGGTTAGCTCGCGGTAGTTCTCGACGATGCCGTTCAACACGATCGAGAGCTTCGCGTCGTCGCAGCCCGTGAGCGGGTGCGCGTTCGCCTCGGTGACACCACCGTGCGTGGCCCAACGCGTGTGCCCAACGCCGGTCGTCGCGCTCGACCCGCGGGTTTCGACTGCCTGCTTGAGGTTCGTCAAAGGGCCGACGGCGCGTACGTAGGCGAGACCGTCAGCGTCGAGGAGCGCTAAGCCGGCCGAGTCGTAGCCGCGGTATTCAAGACGCTCGAGCCCTGCCAGAAGCAATGGCCGGCATTCACGAGGACCGACGTATCCGATGATGCCACACACGTGATGGGGTCTCCTAAAAGAGCTGGCTTCGGTCGGCCCGCGGCAGCGTCGCCACGGAGGAAGTTCTCGCTCATCATCGGCGACAGAGCCGATCTGTGCTACTCGAGCGTTCCTTCGACGAGTCGGGCGATCCTACCACAGAGGTTTTTCGCCTCCTCTTCGCTCTCCGCCTCGGCCAGCACCCGAACGAAAGGCTCGGTCCCGGACGGGCGAACGAGCACCCGACCCCGACCCACAAGCTCCGTGTTCAGGCGCGCGACCTCGTCGAGCACTCGAGCAGGCACGTCGCGCACTGCCACACGGACGTTCTCCTTCACCTGCGGATACGGCTCGAAGGCGCCTGCCAGCTTAGAAAGCGGCTGCCCGCCAAGCGACGCGCATAGCAGCAGCGCGATCGCGAGCCCGTCACCCGAGACGTGATCGCGCAGCCAAATCACATGGCCGGATTGCTCGCCGCCAAGCAGCCCACCCTCGCGCTGGAGCGCTTCAAGCACGTGGCGATCGCCCACATCGGTCGTGTGAACGCGAATCCCGCGCTCCTCCATCAGCCGGTGGAAGCCAAGGTTCGTCATCACGGTGACCGCGACCTGATCGACACCGAGTGCAAGCGCGAGAATCGCAATCAGCTGATCGCCGTCGACAACATTGCCGTTCTCATCGACGGCCAGCACGCGGTCACCGTCTCCGTCGAATGCCACGCCAAGATCGAAGTCTCCGGTGTGAACTGTCGCCTGGAGCAGCGCCATGTCGGTCGCGCCGCAACCGACATTGATATTCGTCCCGTCAGGCGCATCGCCGATCGCCGTGACCTCGGCGCCAAGCCGCTCGAACGCCCGCGGCGCGATCCCTGCATACGCGCCGTTCGCCGAGTCGACCACGATGCGCATGCCGGACAGATCGGAGCCGAAGCGCTCGAGAATGTGCTCGAGGTGGCTCTCGGCCGCGCCTTCGAGTCGCTCGACCGAGCCGCCAGGAACCGTGGCAGCCTCGTCGAGCAGCCCCTCGATCCGTTCCTCGTCGGCATCAGAAAGCTTGTGGCCGTCACGGTCGAAGAACTTGATGCCGTTGTACTCAGGCGGGTTGTGCGACGCCGAGATAACAACGCCCAAGTCGTGCGCCATCAGCGCAACGGCCGGCGTCGGCAGCACGCCTGCGAGCACCGCCACGCCTCCCGCCGACACGATCCCACGGGTCAGTGCCTCCTCGAGCTCCGGCCCCGAGCCACGCGTGTCGCGTCCAACAAGAACGCGACCACGACCCGACCACACAGTCGCCGCCCGCCCGAGTCGTTCGACGAGATCTTCCGTCAGGCCGTCGCCGACGATGCCACGCACGCCGTCGGTGCCGAACCACCTTCGAGCCATCATTTCCGGGCTTCACCCGAAAACGCTGATGGATGGCCTCCGGCCACGTCCTTCAGAGCGCTTTCGCGCAGCGAAAGCGCATCTACCGCTTGGAGAACTGCGGGGCCTTGCGGGCCTTGTGGAGCCCAGCCTTCTTGCGCTCCACCTGACGCGCATCCCGCGTCAAGAAGCCCTGCCGCTTGAGCGGGACCCGCAACTCCGGGTCGACCTCGACGAGCGCGCGTGCGATGCCGTGACGAATCGCGCCGGCCTGGCCGCTGACGCCACCACCATGCACGCGAACACGAAGGTCATAGGTGCCATTGGCACCAGCCGTCTCGAGCGGCGAGATGATCATCTTGCGGTGCAACGACCTCGGGAAATACTCCTCGAGCGAGCGGCCGTTGATCCACGTTTTGCCGTCACCGGGACGGAGGATCACGCGGGCGACGGACGTTTTCCGCTTGCCGGTTCCGAGGTACTGAGCGATGTCCATGAGAAAGCAGTGTAGGCGACAGACGCGGAGTCTGGCCTTTACCCCTTCAGCTCGAACGGTTTTGGCGCCTGTGCCTCGTGTGGGTGGTTCGGCCCGGCGTACACTTTGAGCTTGCCGAGTTGCGCCGCTGCCAGCTTGTTCTTCGGGAGCATGCCCTTGACCGCCTTGCGGATCACTTCCGTCGGTCGCCGCTGCAGCTGCTCGCGCAGGGTGCGCGTCTTGAGGCCGCCCGGATAGCCGGAGTGCCGGTAGACCATCTTCTGGTCGAGCTTTTGGCCGGTCACGTGGATCTTCTCGGCGTTGATCACAACGACGAAATCGCCCGTATCGACGTGCGGCGTGTACTGCGGCTTGCCTTTACCGCGCAGCGTGTCGGCGATCTGGGTCGCCAGCCGGCCAAGGGTTTTGCCCTCAGCGTCGACGATGTACCAGTGGCGCTGAATCTCGCCCGGCTTTGCGGAATAAGTCTTCATCAGGAAAAGGAGCGAACGAAGCTGTTCGCCGGCGGCGGATGATAGCAGCGCATCCATCGCGGGTGTTTCGCTAGCCCGCGGCCTCCTCGGCCGGATCACAGGGAAGCTCGAGCCAGACGTCTGCTCCGCCTTCTGGGCGGTTGGTCGCTCTCGCCAGGCCGCCGTGTGCGTTCGCAATCACCTGGACGATCGCGAGGCCAAGCCCCGAGCCACTGCCGCCACGCGCTTGGGGCGAGCGCGCGAAGCGATCGAACGCCCGATCGAGGAACTCCCGCGGGAAGCCCGTTCCGCAGTCGAGACAGTGCAGCTCCACCGTGTCACCGGTCGTCGTCGCGACAAGCCGCACGTCTCCAGCGCCGTGGCGCAGCGCGTTCTCGACGAGGTTCCCGAGTGCTTGCTCCAGGCGGAGCCGGTCGCCACGAAAGCGGATCTCTGTCGCCAGCGGCCCGACGGAGAGCAATTTGCCCGCCTCCTGCGCACGCCACGCAAAGCGGTTCACGACCGAGGTTGCGAGCGCATTCGCGTCGAGCTTCTCAACGTGGAGTGGCAATCCACCGCCTTCGGATCGCGCGATCAGCAGCAGGGCGTCGGCTAGCTGCGCCAACCTGTCGACTTCGGCGATCGACAGCCGAACGGCCTCCTCGAGCTCCGCAGGCGATTCCGCATGGTGGAGCGCGAGCTCGAGCTCGCCACGGAGCAACGCGAGTGGTGTTCGAAGCTCGTGTCCCGCGTCGGCGACAAATGCGCGCTCGCGCGCGAGCGCAGACTCGAGCCGGTCCAGCATCGCGTTCAACGTCTCGCCCAGGCGCTCGATCTCGTCGCCGGTCGCGGGCACCGGCAGGCGCTCGCCCGGCCGCTCGGCTGAGATTTCCGAGGCGCGTCGGCGCATCGATTCGACCGGCCTCAGCCCGAGCCCGGCGAGCGCATAACCGATGATCGACGCGAGCAAGAGCGCGACCGGACCGACGACGAAGAGCTCGTTCCGCAACCCCGCGAGTGTCACCGCGTTGTCTTGTGTGGTCGCGCCGACGACCAAGACGAAAGTTCCGCTCGATCGGCTGACTGAGGTAGCGAGCACGCGCGATGGCTCATCGAGGCCGGGGATCGCGCGCAGGTTGATGAAGATCGCGCCGCGGCGTGCCTGCCCGAGCTGTTCCGCTGTCAGCAATGACACTCGACCAAGCGGACGAGTCGCGTCGAGCACATGTCCACGAGTGTCAAGGAGCTGCGCGTAGCTCTCGCCTCGCTCGACGAGGGTGGCGCCGGTCGCCGCGAGCGATCCACCCGGCTGCTGCACGAGCGACGAGAGATCCTGCGCGCGAAGGCGCAGGTCGCGATCGAGCGCGGCGCCAAGCCGACCGTCGAGGCGCGCGTAGAGAAAGATCCCTGTGGCCGCGAGCACAACGGCCATGGCAACGGCGAACACGGCCGTCACTTGGATACGAACCGGCAACGGCCGCATCCTAGGCGTCCGCCCGCAGCCGGTAGCCCGCGCCGCGCACGGTCTCGAGCGAGCGCACGCCGAACGGCTCATCGATCTTTTGGCGCAGACGCCGGACAAAGACCTCGATCACGTTCGAGCGGTTCTCGTAGGCGAAATCCCACGCGTGCTCGAGCAGATGAAGCCGCGACAGAACCTCGCCCGGGCGGCGCATGAACGTTTCGAGCAGCGCGAACTCCTTCGCGGAGAGCTCGATCTCGACCCCGATGTCGACAGGGCCACGCCAGACCCGCCGGCTCGCCGGGTCGAGGCGCAAATCGCCGACGGCAAGCACGCTTGGCCGCTCGACTTCGCCGCGACGGGCAAGCGCACGGAGGCGAGCAAGCAGCTCAGCAAACGCGAACGGCTTCACGAGGTAGTCGTCCGCGCCCGTGTCGAGACCGGCGACGCGATCCTCCACGGAGTCGCGTGCGGTGAGGATCAGCACCGGCGTCCAGACGCCGGCCAGGCGTAACCGCCGGCACGTCTCGAACCCGTCGATCCCGGGCAGCATCACGTCGAGGACGATCGCGTCGTAGTCGTGCGCCGCCGCCATCCAGAGCGCGTCCTCGCCGGTGCTCGTCAGGTCGACCGCGAGGCCGTCCTTGACGAGGCCGCGCCGCAGAAGCCCGGCCAGCCGCAAGTCGTCCTCGACAATCAGCACGCGCACGGCCTGAGTGTGACGTCCCGACGATGAACGTGAGATGACAAGGCGAGCCGTCATGGCCCGTTCATCTGCCCTTCCTACCGTCGGCCCACATACCCGACCGGAAGGAGCACAACCGTGCGACGACTTCTCATTCTTGGCCTCGCGGTCGCAGCACTCGCCAGCGCCGCGACCGGCCAGACCGCAAATCCTGCGCTACCCGCTGCTGCAGACTTCAGCCCGCGGGTCACGAACGGCTGGTTCCCGCTGACGCCTGGGACGACGCTCGTCTATCGCGGCTCGAAGGACGGCAAAGCCGCGCGCGACGTGTTCACCGTGTCGCGCCAGACGACCGTGATCAACGGCGTGCGCTGCGCAGTTGTCCACGATCGCCTGTATCTCGACGGCCAGCTCCACGAGCGGACGACCGACTGGTACGCGCAGGACAGGCAGGGCAACGTCTGGTACTTCGGCGAAGCAACCGCCGTGCTCGATCGGAGCGGTCGGGTCGTAGACACCGAAGGCTCGTTCCAGGCCGGGCGCGACGGAGCGCAGGCAGGGCTCTTCATCCCCGGAAAGCCGAGGATCGGCAAGGGATTCCGACAGGAGTACTACAAGGGCCACGCCGAGGATCAGTTCCGCGTCCTGAGCCTTGCTGCGCCGATCACCACGCCGTTCGTCACGTCGACCCGCGCCCTGCTGACCGCGGAGACGACACCGCTCGAGCCGGGCGTCGTCGACCACAAGTACTACGTCCGCGGCATCGGCACCGTCCTCGAAGAAGCGGTCAAGGGTGGCACCGAGCGACTGGTGCTCGTCTCGGTGACGCACGCGGGGTAGGATCGGGCGCAGCACTACGGGGAGCTCGGGACAGCCGGGCTGAGAGGGTGGTTACCGCACCACCGACCCGCCGAACCTGATCTGGGTAATGCCAGCGGAGGAAGAACGTGGTGGATCTGCAGGAGCAACACGAGACCGTTGTCGTCGTCGCGGGCGGGCCTGGCGATGGACCGGGCCGCCGCCCGCCGACAATCGCGATCCCGGCCCGCGCACCGATCATCGCCGCGGACAGCGGCATCGACAGGGCGCTCGCGCTCGGGTTACACGTCGACCTCGCGGTGGGCGACTTCGACTCGGTCAGCGCGGCCGGGTTGGAGGCGGTTCGTGCTGCAGGCGCGCGGATCGAGCGGCATCCGGCGGAGAAGGACGCGACCGACTTGGAGCTCGCGCTAGACGCTGCCCTTGTCTTCGGGCCACGCCGCATCCTGGTAGTCGGCAGCGACGCCGGGCGGCTCGATCATCTGCTGTCTACCTTGCTCCTGCTTGGGTCGGCGCGGTTTGCCGGCTGCGAGGTGGACGCCGTTCTCGGGTCCGCGACAGCGCACGTGATCCGGGGCGAGCGGCTGCTCTCGGGCGACCCGGGCGAGCTGATCTCGCTCTTCGCGCTCCACGGCCCGGCGGCTGGCGTCACGACCGAGGGCCTGCTGTATCCGCTTCGCGGCGAGGCGCTCGAGCCTGGGTCGAGCCGCGGTGTCTCGAACGTTTTCGCTTCGCCCGAGGCTCGCATCGAACTCGAGCACGGCGTCCTGTTGGCAGTCCGGCCCGAAAGGAGCACGAAATGAGAAGAGCATTCGTCGTTGCCACAGCGGTCGCGGTAGCGATCGTCGGCGCAAGCATCGGTGCGGCCGCGCCGGTCGCGCGCAGCGTCGTGCTCGTCACTCACGACTCGTTCGCGATCTCGAAATCGACGAAGGCCGCGTTCGAAACGCAGTCGGGCCTGAAGCTGCGCATCCTCCAGAACGGCGACGCTGGCGCGGCGTTGAATCGCGCGTTGCTCACCGCTGGCCGGCCCGAAGGCGATGTCTTCTTCGGCGTCGACAACAACCTGCTGTCGCGTGCGCTTGGCGGAAAGCTGTTCGACGCGTACACGCCGGCGGCGCTCACGCAGGTCGAACGCGCATACGACCTCGATCTCTCCCACCATCTCGTCCCCATCGACCACGGCGCCATCTGCTTGGTCTACGACCGCGCCTGGTTCGCGGCGCACAAGCTGCGGCCGCCGTACACATTCGAGGATCTCCTCCGGCCCGGATACGCGAAGCTCACTGTGGTCGAGAACCCCGCGACATCGACGCCCGGGCTCGCGTTCATGCTCGCCACGATCGCGCACTTCGGCAGCGGGAAAGCACCGTGGACGTACTGGAGTCGGATCAAACGCGACGTGCTTGTGACGAACGGCTGGGACGAGGCGTACAACGCGCAGTTCTCCGGCTCGTCGAGCCACAAGGGCAAGCGGCCGATCGTCGTCTCGTACTCGAGCGATCCCGCCGCCGAGGTCTACTTCGCGGGGAAGCCGCGGACGCAGGCGCCCGTCGCCGTTGTTCGCAACACCTGCTTCGGTCAGGTCGAGCTCGCCGGCATCCTGCGCGGCGCAAAGAACCCCGACGGCGCACGCAAACTCGTCGACTTCCTGCTCTCGCAGCGCTTCCAGGCCGGAATCCCGCTCACGATGTTTGTCTACCCGGTGCGCGGGAGGACGCCGCTGCCTGCTGTGTTCATGCGGTTCTCGCCGCCGATGTCGTCGCCGCTGACGCTCTCGCCGGCAACGATCGGGGCGAATCGCGACGCATGGATCAGCGAATGGACCGACACCGTTCTCCGCTGACCTTGTGTTACTGAAACACAAGGCAACAGGGACGCTGGGCCGCGCTGCGCTCGTTGCTATTCCGGTCGCGTTCCTCGGGCTGTTCTTCGTCTATCCACTTGCGACGATCTTCAGGCGCGGGCTTGGTGGATCGTTTCCCACGGACGTGCTGTTCGATCGCGGCACGCTGCACATCGTCTGGTTCACGATCTGGCAGGCGACGGCTTCGACGGCGCTCACTCTCGCGGCCGGGCTGCCGCTCGCGTGGGCGACCGCCCGCGTGGCGTTCCGCGGGCGAGGGCTTGTGCGCGCCCTCGTCGTCGTACCGTTCGTGCTGCCGACGGTCGTCGTCGCGACGGCGTTCCTCGCGCTCCTGCCGGAGAGCATGCAGCGCGGCGTCGTGCCGATCCTGCTCGCGCACGTCTTCTTCAACGTCGCGGTCGTCGTACGTGTCGTGGGCGGCTACTGGGCGCGGCTCGACCCGAGTCTCTGGGACGCCGCGGCGACGCTCGGCGCGTCTCCGAGCCGGCGGTTCCGTGAGCTGACGCTACCTGCGCTTCGCCCGGCGCTCGCCGCGGCGTCGGCGCTGACGTTCCTCTTCTGCTTCACGTCGTTTGGCGTGATCGTGATCCTCGGCGGGCCGCGCTTCGCGACGCTCGAGGTCGACATCTACGACCTCGCGACCCAGACATTCGACCTGCGCGCCGCGGCCGCGCTGTCGCTGCTGCAACTCGCTGCGGTCGGAGCAATCGTGGCCGTGTCGTCGAGCCTGGAGGCGCGCGCCGGAGCGAGATTGCCGCTGGCCGTCGAGCAGCTTGCGGCGCGACGCGCGCGCGACTGGGAGCGGCCGGCGCTCGTCGCGACGCTCGCCGTCGCGGCGGTCGGCTTCGGGTTGCCGCTGGCCGCACTCATCGAACGTTCGTTCGCCACGGCGAACGGCGCCGGCCTCGCTTTCTATCGCGCGCTTGGACGAGACACTCCTTCGCTGCTGGTCGCGCCGTGGCGCGCGGTCGAGTACTCGCTCGCGTACGCGGCCGCCGCTACCGGCATCGCGCTCGTGGTCGGTGCACTGGCGGCCGCGGCGTTTGCGAGCCAGCGCGGCAGCCGCTGGCTCGACACGGCAGTGATGCTGCCGCTTGGCGCATCAGCGGTGATGCTCGGTTACGGCTTCGTGATCGCGTTCGACACCTCGCCGCTCGACTTCCGGGACGCGGTGTGGATCGTCCCGGTCGTGCAAGCGCTCGTCGCTGCGCCGTTCGTCGTCCGCATCCTGACGCCGGCAATGAGGGGGATCGACCCGCGGCTGCGCGAGGCGGCGGCCGTGCTCGGGGCACCACCGGCCAGAGTTCGCCGCGAGATCGACCTGCCGCTCGTGCTCCGTCCGCTTGGAGTCGCTGCGGGGCTCGCGTTCGCAATTGCGCTCGGCGAGTTCGGCGCGACGGTTTTCCTCGCGCGCAGCGATCGCCCGACCTTGCCGGTCGCGATCTTTCGCTTCCTCGAACGGCCCGGCGCCACGAATCAGGGAACGGCCGCTGCGCTCTGTGTCGTCCTGATGGCCGTCACCGTGCTGGCGGTTGGCATCGCCGACCGGCTGACCTCCCGGCGGGGCGCTTTCTAGTGCTTCAGGTCGAAGAGATCCGCGTCGCGTTCGACGGCGCGCCGGCACTCGACGGCGCCGCGGTCGAGGCCGAAACGGGCGAGACGCTCTCTGTTCTCGGGCCGAGCGGCTGCGGCAAGACGACTCTGCTTCGCGTCATCGCCGGGCTGCAAGCGCCGGACTCGGGCCGGATCGTGCTCGACCGCGACGACCTCGCCAGCATCCCCGTTCATCAGCGCGGCATCGGGCTGATGTTCCAGGACAACGCGCTGTTCCCACATCGCGATGTCGCTGGCAACATCGCCTTCGGGCTGCGCATGAACGGCCTGCCGCACCACGAGATCGCGCAACGCGTGCGCGAGCTACTCGATCTTGTCGGCCTCCCTGGAGCCGAGAAGCGCGCCGTCCAAACGCTTTCCGGCGGCGAGCAGCAGCGGGTCGCTCTCGCGCGTGCGCTCGCGCCAAAGCCGCGCGTCCTGCTCCTCGACGAGCCGCTCGGCTCGCTCGACGGCCCGCTGCGCGAACGGCTGCTGTCGGACTTGCGCGAGCTGTTCGCCGCGCTCCAGCTGACGGTTGTCTACGTGACGCACGACGCGGGCGAGGCGTTCGCGCTCGGCCACGCGGTCGCGGTGATGCGCGCCGGGAAAGTTGTGCAGAAGGCGACTTCCGATGAGCTCTGGCGCCAGCCCGCAGACGACTGGGTCGCGCGTTTCCTCGGCATGCGGAACATCCGCGAGAACGGCGACCGTTGCACCGTGATCCCGCCCGAAGCCGTCGAGATCACGCCCGGCGTAGGCGCTGTCGTGGTGAGCACCGAGCGGCGCGGCGCGGTCGTCTGGCTCCGGGTGCGGCTCGAGAACGGCGACGAGCTCGACTCGATCACGACCGCCACGAACCATCCACGAGCCGGAGACCGAGTCACAGTGAAGGTCGACGAGACAGCGACGATCGCCGTCGCCCGCTGGCCGGGCTAGCTGAGCTCAGCGCTCGGGAGCGCAGCGGGCATCGCCCGTCATCACACGATCCCAGACCGCATCCATCGAACCGGAGCTCTGCCGATCGGCCCCCGTCAAGCCCGGAATCTCGACCGAAACGACCGGCGTCACGCCCGGCCCCATCACGCTGATCCGATAGCGCTCGCCCGGCGCGGCGGGTCGCATCGCATTCGACGGATAGCCCGGGAACGGCTTCTGCGGCACGAAGCTGTGGCAGAACGTGCCGCCAGGCGTGTGGGCGAGAATGCCCGACTCGCGCTTCCAGCCCGAACCGTAGGCGGAGTTGAGCGTGTCGATGAAGACGTTGCGGCCGTAGCGATCGAACGGGTTGCCTTCGCGCGTCGAGCCGAAGCCATGAACAGGCTGGCCAAGGTATGTCAGCCGACCGAACAGTCCTTGCCACGCGCCGCCATACGTCCAGTGCGCGTAGGTCTCGAGCTCTGGCAGCGGCCCCGACCAGTGCGATAGATGCGTCTCGAACGCGACCTGTTCGGGCTTCCACGCGTCGAAACCGAGCAGCGGCAGGAGGCGCTGCCACGACTGGATGGCCCAGTAGGTGCCGTCCGGCGCCTTGCAACCGGCGACGAAATACGTCAGCGCCGGCCCGTCGTACGGCTTGCACGCGTTGCGGAACGTCTTCCAGTACTTCGCGTTCCGGTACTTGCCCCAACCGCCAGCGTAGTCGTACTTGAAGCGAATCTGCGGCACCGCGGGATCGACCGGCGCGATCGCATTGATCGCCCCGTACGCAAGAACGTGACGCACCGTCCCAGTCGCGCGAACGTACGTCAGCAGCGCCTCGCCCTTCGTGTTCACAGCGAGCGTCACCTTCTGGATGTTCGTGTCGGTAACCGCTTCGCTGGCCGTCGCGCGCGTGACCGCGAGGCCACTCGTGACGGCTAGTCCGAGCAAGGCGACGAGAGCGAGGCGAAGCCGCATCCAGCCTCCCATCGACGTTCCGTTACGACTGCCCAACCCCTGGAACAAGGGATCCGACCTACCAACCGCGGGCTACTCCCACTCGATCGTGGCGGGGGGTTTCGACGAGAGGTCAAGGGCAACGCGGTTTACGCCTGGCACCTCGTTGATGATCCGGTTCGAGATCGTCTCGAGCACGTCGTACGGGAGGCGCGCCCAGTCGGCGGTCATCGCGTCCTCGGAGGTGACCGCACGGATCACGATCGGGTACGCGTAGGTGCGCTCGTCGCCCTGCACGCCGACCGATTTGATCGCGGGGAGCACCGCGAAGCTCTGCCAGAGATCGCGATAGAGGTCGGCGCGACGGATCTCTTCCTGCAGAATCGCATCGGCCGCACGCAGGATCGCGAGTCGCTCGACGGTGACGTCGCCGATGATCCTGATCGCGAGCCCCGGTCCGGGGAACGGCTGGCGCCAGACCATGCGCTCGGGCAACCCGAGCTCTGCGCCTACCCGCCGTACCTCGTCCTTGAACAGCATCCGCAGCGGCTCGACGAGCTCCATCTGCATATCGGCGGGCAAGCCGCCGACGTTGTGGTGCGACTTGATCGTCGCCGCCACCCCAGCGCCAGTGCTGTCGCCGGCCCCTCCCGACTCGATCACGTCCGAATAGAGCGTCCCCTGCACGAGGAACCTGACGTCGCCAAGCTTCCGCGCCTCCTCCTCGAAGACGCGGATGAACTCCTCGCCGATGATCTTGCGCTTCTCCTCCGGGTCGGTGACCCCGATGAGCCGCGTGAGGAAGCGCTCACGCGCATCGACGTGCACGAGCGGCACGTGGAAATGACCGCCGAAGGTCTCGACAACCTGCTCGGCTTCGTTCGCACGCAGCAGACCGTGATCGACGAAGACGCATGTGAGCTGATCGCAGACCGCCTTGTGCACGAGCAGTGCGGCGACCGCGGAGTCGACCCCGCCGGAGAGGCCGCAAATCACCTGTTCCTTTCCGACCTGCGCCCGGATCAGCTCGACCTGCTCCTCGATCACGGCGGCGGGCGTCCACGACGACGGCGCGCCCGCGACGTTGTAGAGGAAGTTCTTCAGCAGCTCCTGGCCGTGCGGCGTATGCACAACCTCCGGGTGGAACTGGACGCCGTAGAGCTTCCGCTCGGGATCCTCGAACGCGGCGATCGGGGTGGAGGTGGAGCACGCGACGACCTGTGCACCGGCGGGCGCGGCGGTGACGGAATCACCATGGCTCATCCAGACGGTCTGCTCCGACGGCAGGTCACGGAACAGCTCGGACTCGAAGGCGGCGAGCTCAGCCTTCCCGTACTCCGAGCTGCCCGTCGACTCGACCGAGCCGCCCAGGTCGCGGGCCATCAGCTGCATGCCGTAACAGATGCCGAGCGTCGGGATGCCGAGCTCGAAGATCGCTGGATCCATCTGCGGCGCGCCGAGCGCGTACACGGACGCCGGCCCGCCCGAGAGGATCACGGCGAGTGGGTTCCGACGCCGTACTTCGTCTGCCGTGATCCGGTGGCTGACAAGCTCGGAGAACACGCGTGCCTCACGGACGCGGCGCGCGATCAGCTGCGAGTACTGGCCGCCGAAGTCGAGGACGAGAACGGGTCGCGCTTCCGGAGCTGGCTCCGGAAGAGGAAGAGCGACAACCTCACCCACGGCGGTAGTTGGGCGCGTCCTTGGTGATGGTGACATCGTGCGGGTGGCTCTCGCGCAGGCCGGCGCCAGTCATCCGGATGAAGCGGGCTAGCTTCATGGCGTCGATCGTCGGCGCGCCGCAGTACCCCATCGACTGCCGAAGCCCGCCGACCAGCTGGTAGACGATCGGCGCGAGCGGCCCTTTGTAGGGCACGCGCGCCTCGATTCCCTCGGGCACGAGCTTCTCGGCGTCCTCGACGTCGCCCTGGAAGTAACGGTCTTTCGAGAAGGAGCGGGCGCGCATCGCACCGAGCGAGCCCATCGCCCGGTACTCCTTGAACCGCTCGTTCTGCACGAGCAGCACCTCGCCCGGCGACTCGTCGGTGCCGGCGAGCATCGAGCCGACCATGATCGTGTCTGCGCCTGCCGCGATCGCCTTCGCGACATCACCGGAGGTCGTGATGCCGCCGTCCGCGATCACCGGGACACCGTGTGGCGCCGCCACTTCGGCTACGTCGAAGACAGCCGTGATCTGCGGCACGCCTACGCCGGCCACGATCCGGGTCGTGCAGATCGAGTTGTGCACGATGACGTTGTCTGCGACGAAACTGTGGGTGGGACAGTCGACCTCGATGTCGTACACGGGCACCGCCAACCCGAGGTCACGCGACCCCAGGCTCTTTACGACCTGATGACAGCTCGAGTGTCGCCTCCGATGCGTGACGTCGAGGCGGCCACGGTAGGACGTCCGGCACCGGGCGTCGCTCGTTCCACGCAGCCCGCCCGCCGACCCGGGCTCGCTCGTGCAGCTCGGGAAGCTTCCCTCGAGCAGGAAGCAGAGTACGCCGAACAGCTCCACGAGCTCACGCGACGTGTTGCGGAAGCAAACGCGACCACTCGTCTCGACGTGCCCGTCGCTATCCACGAGCCCGTCGAGAAGGCCCTGCAGATACAGAGGGTTGCCACACCGATATCGGGCCGGCAGATGCTTGCCGTCGCGCTTGCCGAACTGCGCGAACAAGCGCGCCCACTGGATCGAGAAGAGGTAGACGGCCGTCGTGCGGCCCGGCTTGATCGAGGGCCGGACGCCCGTCACGGCTTCGACGCAGTCGGCAAGCTTGGCGGCTGTCGCATTCTCCTGCGGGCCGAAGTTCCACGCGACACGCCCGATCTCGGATCGGCCGTTGGTGTTGAGGAATGAATCGCCGTCACCGAGGAACGTCCCGAAGAGATACCCGAGCTCGTACGAGTCGGCGATCTCGACGACATACCGCTCGAGCCGGCTCTCGCGGCGCGCGAACTCGCGAAGATCGATGGAAATGGAGTCCGGCAGCTCGAAGGCGATCTGCTGTGGCGTCAGGAAGACGTCCTGCTGGAGCGTGCCGACCTCCTTCCAGGAGAGCTTCGGCGCGCCTGTCCGTGTGGGCTTCTCGAGCGTGGCGACGTACCCCTTGGAGCGCATCGTCGCTTGGCTCACCGAGTTGAGATCGCCGACGTAGAAGCGGTGATCGGGCGTGACGACGGTTTCGTGTGGAGCGATCGTGTGGCGTATCGCCATGACGTCACGAACGCCGGTGCACCAAGCCTTCGCAACGCTCACGGGCTCGCCGTACATGTTGATCACGCGATCGCCGGCGACGACCTCCTCGATGTTTTCGTACGACGAGTCAGCCATCAGGACGCGCGTCCCCGCTGCGAGACAGCCCGGTCCTTGCCCGACCTTCAGCGCATCGGCGCCGGCGTCGATCAGCGCCTCGGCGGCGCCGGCGGTGGAGATGTTCCCGGCGATCACCTCGATCTCGAACTGCTCCTTGACCCGTCGCACGACGTCGAGCACGCCCTTCGAGTGACCGTGCGCAGTGTCGACGACGAGGACGTCGACCTCGGCAGCGACGAGCGCGGCGGCGCGCTCCAGCGCATCCGTGCCCACGCCCACCGCTGCGCCGACCCGCAACCGGCCGCGCTCGTCCTTCGTCGCGAGCGGGTACTGCGTCTTCTTCTGGATGTCCTTGACCGTGATCAGGCCCTTGAGGTGGCCGTGGTGGTCGACGACCGGCAGCTTCTCGATCTTGTTGCGGCCGAGGATCGCCGCGGCCTCTTCGAGCGTGGTGCCGACCGGCGCGGTCACGAGGTCGCGGCTGGTCATGTACGCCGACACGGGCTGCGTCGCGTTCGCACCGAAACGGAGGTCGCGGTTCGTGAGGATGCCGACGAGCACGCCCGCGTCGTCGACGATCGGGACGCCGGAGATGTGGTACCGCTCCATGATCGCGAGCGCGTCGCGGACGAGGTCGGTCGCGCCGAGGGTCACCGGCTCGACGATCATCCCGGCCTCGGAGCGCTTCACCTTGTCGACCTCTGCGACCTGATCTTCGATCGAGAGGTTGCGGTGGACGATGCCGATGCCGCCCTCGCGGGCGAGTGCGATCGCGAGTCGCGCCTCGGTCACGGTGTCCATCGCGGCCGAGACGATCGGGATCTGAAGCGAGATCGTCGGTGTCAACCGCGCGACGGTCGAAACATCGTTCGGGAGGACGGCCGACTCGGCGGGCACGAGCAGCACGTCATCGAAGGTCAAGCCTTCCTTGCCGAACTTGCTATCCCGATCGAACTCGAACTCCAAGAGTCGAGCGATCCTAACAGGAGCCTCCGCTATCGCCGTTCGACACCGCCAACCGTCAGTCCCAGAGCATCGTCACCCCATCCGGCTTCAGCCCCATGGAGGCGTGGCACTTCGGGCATGGGCCGTAGTCCTGAAGGGCATAGAACTCGTCGTCGCTGAGCGATGCCCCTGACGCTCGAGGACCCCAGGGGACGGAATCCGAGCCTTCGCAGTGCGGACACGCGCCAATGGCGCGATGCGCGTCTGCACTCGGCGGCCACTCGTGCCTAGCTGTCACGACATCAACAAGCTCCGCGCATGCAAGGCACGTCACGGTCTTGACGCTTACGAGCGCCCCGGTGTCAGGGCCGCCACAGACGTTCGCCTCATAACCGCAACTCGGACACGCGAACTCGTAGCTCGTGCCCACTGCGTCAGTGCTTTTTGACGCTGAGGCGGAGTCTTGTGCCATTCCAGCGCGCGTAGACGAACTCAATTTGCTTGAGCGTCGCCTTGATCGACGGCTGCTTGCGCAGCTCGTCGATCAGCTCGGTCGCAGCCGTCGTCAGTTTCGCCTGGTAACGAGGGCGCGCCGGAGGGTTCTCGGGATCGACAACGATCACGTAGAGACCGAGCTGGCCGGCGAGGTCCAACCCCGCTTCCTGGTAGCAACCCGAGAGACGCCGCCTCTGCTGCGGGCTCGCAAAGGCAGCGGTCAAAAGAAGCCCCTGGACGAGAGCCATGACGTGGTCGGTGTCGAAGTGGGTTTCCGTAACTGCCTTTACCTCTCCGACAACCGGAGTACCGTCAGCCGCAGCGAGAAGGAGATCGGCGACAGGTCCGCGACTACGAAGATCTGGTTCGGTCCATGTCGCCCCGCCGGTCGTCCTGAGAGGCGGCACTTCGTAGTCGACGAAGCGGAATGACAGATCGTTGGAGGCGCCTTCCACCTTCCAACGGCGGCCCGGCGGGTTGGCAAGGATCCTCCCAAGATCTCGGCCGCTCCGAATCCTGTCGGCCGCCGGGAGCTCCTCCAATCGCCGCTCGGTCGGATGGAACGCCTCCTGCTTTGCGTTCGTGTAACCCTTGCCGTAGGCATTTACACTGTCGCGGTACTTCCGGTCTAGCTCTCCCGGGGACGCAAGGAACTTCTCAGCGAGTTCAAGCCGCTCCTTCTGGTTCATCTTGCGTGTCGCCCGATACAGCTCGTGCATCGGCGTAACCGGTATCGGATCAGGAGGGTTCATACCGACCACCACTCTCCGTCAGAGTGCACCTCGACGCAAGCGTCAGAGAATCGATCTAGGAACAACTCAGGCGCGGCGGTGTGAATCGGAACAACTCGTGCGGGACTCATTGCAGCCACGAGACGCTTCAGATCGGCGACAGTGGCGTGACCTGAGGCGTGGGCGATGGTCAACGGGATGTCATGGCGGTCGAGCCAGGAGCGCAACTCGACTCCCGACGGCCTTTCGAGGTAGCCGGGCCACATCGACCACAACGCGCTCGCGCCAGCGAGACACTTGGCTCGAGCAAGCTCAGCGGACATCGAGGCTCGAAAAGTGAGGACGACGCGATCGGCGATCTCCGCAAGCTGCTCCGGATAGAGCCTTGCTGACCGGATCGGGGCGATCCGGTCGAACGCACCCTCGCGCTTGACGCGGATGCGTTGTGAAAGTGGGACGAAGACCCCGACGCCTGCCCAGGATGCCTGGGGGATCGTCGGTCTGTTGGTCGCGGCCGCGATCGTCGCGCCGTAGAGATCGAGAACAAAGAGCCGGTCTGCACGCTTCGCCGCCTTGTAGAGAGAAACCAACCGATCGATGTTCTGAGCGGAGTACAGAGCGAGAGCCACCCCGTTGGTCTGCCGGAACAGCTGGAAGGCAGCGTCCTCGACCTCCTTCTCGGTCTCCAGACCCCGTGCCGAGCTCGTCAGCTCGGCGATGCGCGTACCTTCAAGTAGGAGCACATCAGCAGCCGGCGGGTCTCGTAGCAGCCGCTCGAACACCGCAGCCTTGCGCCCGTGCCCACGAAGGTCCCCCGAGTAGTAGAGCCGGCGTCCTCCCGCCTCGATCAGTACTCCGTACGCGTCGAACGCGCTGTGGTCGCTGAGATAGGGCGTCACCTTGAAAGGGCCGATCTCGAACGGCCGGCGGTCGTGCAGAAAGCCCGCCGGCTTGAGATCGACGCCGGTCGGGGCAAAGAACGCCGCCTCCTTGAGAATCCGGTGCGCGTCCTCACCGATGTAGCGCGGCACCTTCTCCGAGGCCGACGGGACACGACCGTAGTGGTCCGGGTGGCCGTGCGAGATCAGGATGCCGAGAAGCGATGGGTCATCGCCCGTCGCAAGACCTGCAATCGCCGGGAGCCACGTTTCATGATCGAGTCTGGCATCGAGCGGAAGCCCCAGATCGACGACCAAACGCTCGCTGTCGTGTTCGAGCTCGACGCAGCTTCCGCCGATCTCCACCGCCCCACCATGAATCCTTGCCCGCATCCCCACTCGCTCTATCGGATAGGCGAGGTAGCGACTTTACTGAGAAGTTCCGACGTGGTCTGAGCTTGGGACTACGCGGGCTGGAGCTCGTGCAGCTCGACGAGGCCCGCTAGGCGACCCGCTTCGCGCGGATCGAAGCGGCCCGCGCCGACTGTCAGCACCGACGCCGCGCCCGCACCGACCGCCAGCCGCAGCGCCTCGTCGGCCGGCTTGTCCTCGAGCACCGCGGCGAGCCACTGCGCGAGCAGCACGTCGCCGGCGCCAAGCGTCGACACGGGCTCGAGCTGCGGCGAGAGCGCGCGATAGCGCCGCGTCTGCCGCTCCTCCCGCACGAGCGCGAAGCACCCGGTCTCGTGCGTGATCTGGACATTGCGCGCACCCATGTCGGCGATCCGGCCGAGCGCCATCAGGAAGTCGTCGTCGTCTTCCAGCTCCTGGCCGACGAGCTGCTCGGCCTCCCGCTGGTTCGGCGAGACAAGCCAAGGTTCAGCCTCGACCCCGAGGCGCAGCGGCTCGCCTTCGCTGTCGAGCACGACGCGCACGCCTCGCTTTGTCAGGTCGCGGATGACATCGGCGTAGAAGTCGTCGCTCACACCGCGCGGCAACGAGCCGGCGAGCACAACCACATCGGCACCGCGCGAGAGGTAGTGGAGCTTGTCGAGCAGCACGCCGAGCTCGGCCTCGGTCGCCTTCGGCCCCCACTCGTTGATCTCGGTGTACGTGCCCGAGGTCGGATCGAGAACAGCCGTCGACGTACGCGACTCGTCAGCAATCCGCACGAAGTCGTTGAGGATCGCCTCGGCCGTCAGCTCCTCGACGATGCGCGTCCCGGTCAGGCCGCCCGCGAGCCCGGTCGCCACGACCGGCACGTCGAGCAGCTTGAGTGCGCGCGCGACGTTGATCCCCTTCCCGCCGGCAAGCGTCAGCACCTCGCTCGAACGATGCCTGTGGCCGAGCTGGAAGACCGGCACGGTCAGCGAGCGGTCGAACGCGGCGTTCAGGGTGACGGTGACAATCACAGCGCGACCTCCTGGCAATCGACCAGCTACGAGACCAGTGAAACGAGACGGTGCAGGGTACGTGTCGCGTACCAGCGAACGCGGCCGAAGGCGTCGGGCTTGCGAATCGAGTCCGCGGCGACGAGCGGCGAGGACGCCACGATCCGGCCGCGCTCGAAGACGAGAACTTCGCCAAGCCGTTGTCCGCGGACGACAGGCAGCGCAACTTCGTCCGGCGCGATGACTTCCTCCACGAACGGCCGGCCGGAGAGTTGCTCTCGCAGAACCGATCGTTGCGCCACAAGCCGAATCGCAGGCCGGCCGTATGCCGTCTTCGCGACCGCGTAGACCCTGGCCGAGTCGACCGCAAGCCCGCGCCGGTAGCGCCCGAGCGCCCACGTGAGCAGCGCCTGCAAATCGTCGTTCCGCTGCTCGCGAGTCGGATCGCCGAGCACGGCTGCGAACACCGAGACATCGCCTCGCCGCGCCTCCGCGACCTCCGCCCAGCCTGCGTCGTCGGTGTGCCCCGTCTTACCCGCAACCAGGGCAGGGAAGCTCGAGAGGAGATCATCGGTCGTACCGAGATCGTGGCCGTCGATCTTGGCGTGCTCGGTCGAGGCAAGTCGCTTGATCGTCGGATTCGCGAGCGCCACGCGCAGCAACTCGACGACATCGCGCGCGCTCGAGACGTGACCCGGGCGATCGAGCCCGTGCGGCGTGACGAAGTGCGTCTCGTGCAGCCCAAGCCGCGCCGCCTCGGCGTTCATCCAGCCGACGAACCGCGGCACCGACCCACCGCCTGCGGCATACGCGAGCGTCGTTGCCGCGTCGTTCGCACTCGGGATCAGCGCCGCCTCGACCAGCTCGCGCACGGTAATCGTCTCGCCGGTTCGCAGCGGAACCGATGCCTCACCAACGCGCGTCGCGAGACGCGGCACCGTCACCACGTCGTCGAGCTTCAGGTGCTGGAGCGCGACGATCACCGTCATCAGCTTCGTGATGCTGGCAATCGCGCGCGGCTCGGCGGCGGCACGCTGGGCGAGGATCGTCCCGTCGACGCCGCTCTGAACGTAGTACGCCTGCGCTGCAACGGGTGGCGTTGCCGCGGCGGTCGCGGCGAGTGCTGCAACTGCGCCGGCCGCGAGGAAATGAGCTGCCGCGCGTAGCACCGTTACCAGCCGGCCGCGGCCCAGATCTCGGCGGCGAGCCTCGCTGCCTCGCGGCCCGCAGCAGCGCGCCAGTCGTCAGCCGCGTCACGAAACGCGTAAATCACGGAGCGCGACGCGGTGACAACCGCGCTCGACGGGCCACTCGTGAAAGCGCGCGCGACATCGGCCGGTGTCGCGCCTTGCGCGCCGACTCCGGGGAGTAGCAGCACGGCTTGCGGCATCGCGCGGCGGGCCTCGCCGATCGCCCGCGGATACGTCGCGCCGACAACAGCGCCGACACTCGACAGCCCACGCTCGCCAACAAGATCCTCTCCCCACTCGTGCACGAGCGAGGCGACGTGCTGCCATAAAGCGGTCCCGTCGGAGAGCGTCGCATCCTGGATGTCGCGCGCGCCGGCGTTCGAGGTGCGCACGAGGAAGAAGACGCCAGCGCCATAGCGGCGGCACGCGAGCAGGAACGGCTCGACGGAGTCGTGGCCGAGATACGGGTTCAGCGTCACTGCGTCGGCAAGCGGAGGCGCGGTTCCGTCTGGCTCGAGGAACGCCGCCGAGTAGGCCCTGGCGGTCGAGCCGATGTCGCCGCGCT
The DNA here is from genome assembly GCA_025358355.1 of Actinomycetes bacterium. Classification (GTDB taxonomy): domain Bacteria; phylum Actinomycetota; class Thermoleophilia; order Gaiellales; family Gaiellaceae; genus Gaiella. Next base: position 60,680 of record JANYJX010000042.1, read on the forward strand.
TCGCGTCCGCGATCACGAGCAGGCCGACCTCGCGCGCGTACGCGCACACCTCCTCGAACGCGCGCCAGCCGTCCGAGCCGAGCGCTTCGAAGAACGCGACCTGTGGCTTCACGGCGACCGCGTACGGCGCCACCGCATCGACGATTCCCTTACAGAAGCGCGAGATGGCATCGGCGGCCGAAGCCCGACCGAGCACCGCCTCGCCACGAAGTTCCATCGGCAGGAGATCGATCCGCGGGTCGAGGCCGACGACAAGCTGGCTCCGCTTACGCTCGACCGCAAGCGCAAGCCGATCGGCGAACGCGACGATGTCCGCCCGAGAGTCCGTCACGCGGCGAAGGCTACTCGGTGATCGACGGCTGCGAGAATCGCGTCCGCTTCGAGCGCCACGACACGCAGTTCCGGCGGCGGCCTGTGGATGAATGTGGCGACCAGCGTGAGCTCGACGGCGTCCTGCGAATCGGTCGAGAACGACGCGCGCGCCGCTTCGGCGACGAGAGCGGCAACCTCGAGCCGCCCGCCGCCGAGCGAGATCCGTCGAATCGCGGCGATGCGGCCACCCGCGACGGCGACCGCGAGCAGGAAGCCCCGCTCACGCGCGGGCACGAGTAGACAGGCGCGCAACTCGCGGAGGCGCCGCAGCTCGGCCAGCCGCTCGACGACGCGTTCGAGCGCGAAAATCTTGTCGCGGAGCCGCGCCGCTTCTTCGTAGCGCTGCTCGCGGGCGAGCCGACCGAGACGCTCACGGAGTGGAGGCAGCGCGTCGGCCGGGTCGTCTCCCTCGAAGCCGCTGAGCGCGCGAGTTGCGCGTTGGGTGACACCTCGACCCGCGAGAGGCCCGTGCGCCGTTGGCTCGCCGACGACCGACCAACCCTTCGCCGTCTGACGCAGCCACACCTCGTTGCCGCCCTTGCCTCGCGCATTGGCCGGAGGTCGCAGCTCGCGGATCAGGCGCAGCTCGTCGAGCGCAGCTTCGAACTCGGAGCCTGTCTCGCGCCACTCGACCCGCACAAGTGCACCGAGCGCCGCCTCGACCACCGGCCGCTGCCGAGCACCCGCGAAGTACGAGCGCAGCCGCGCGCGCAGATCGCGGGCGCGGCCGATGTAGAGGACGACATCGTTTCGGTCGCGGAACAGGTAAACGCCTGGCGTCGTCGGCGCGCCCGCGACAAGCGCACGTTTCCCGTGCAGCCGTCTCGCGCGCGGCGCGGCCAGCTCGACCACGTCGCCGACGGTTCGCGCGCCGTGCTCCTGCGCGAGGCCGACGAGCGCGACAAGGATCTCGGCGGTCGCCTGCGCGTCGGCGAGCGCGCGATGGCACGGCTCCGTGCTCACCCCGAAGAAGTGGGCCAGAGACGCGAGTCCAACCCGCTTGACCCGCCCTTCCAGAAGTCGCCGCGCAAGCCAGACCGTGTCGACGACCGGCGCCGCGACCCGCCGGCCGGTGAGCAGCTCGACCTCGCGATCGAGGAAGCCCATGTCGAACCGCGCGTTGTGCGCAACGAGTATCGCGTCGCCGGCGAACGCGAGGAAGCGGCGAACGGCGAGCTCGGCCGGCGGCGCGCTCCGCAACTGCGCAGGCTCGATCCCGGTCAGCGCCTGGATCGCCCGCGGCAGCGGAACGCAAGGGTTGACGAGCGTCTCGAACGTCTCCGCGAGCTCGAGGCAGTCGACGTTCTGAGCACCGATCTCGCAGATACGCGACGTGGCCGGCGCGAGCCCCGTCGTCTCGAGGTCGAAGACCGTCCAGCGTGCCTCCTCGAGCGAGACATCCCAGTCGGCTGCGACGGCCAGCGCCACCGCGTCGCCACGCCACGCGAGGCGCGCGTCACCGGAGACGACCTCGTCGAGCAGCGACCGCGCGATCGCGGTGGGCGCGCTCGTGAGGGCGAATAACGAACGCGCCGCCTGCGACGCAGGCAGAGCACCGCACGACTGCACGAGCTCGACCAGGCGGTCGGCGGCATCGAAGGAGAGCTGCACGCGGCACAGTCTGAACGAACATGCGTTCGATTGCCACCTCGAGCGCGCCTACGCCATCCGGCGGCGCCTTCAATCTGCCGCGGCTGGCTGTCATCAGCTGAACTGTTTCCCGGCTGCACGCCGGGTCGAGCGCATCTTCGACGCCCCGGTGATTGTTGCGCGCCTGGCGAAGCTCGCGCGCCGCGCATTCTCGATCGAGGGTCTGCGCGCTACGTCGGCGTGCTCGCACTGCTCACCGCGCTCGGTAGCGGCGACGCTTTCGCGGCGGTCGAGAAGGAGCCAACACCTGGGACGGCGTCTGGTGGTCGTTCACGACGATGACCACCACCGGCTACGGCGACATCTATCCGAAGCAACGGTTCCTCGCGGCCGACGTCCAGGCGATCGAGGCTGAGGTCGCGATCGAGAGCGGCTCGGTCGACCTGATCCTCGTTGAGCTCCGCGCGGTTCGCGAGCGGCTCGGCGAACTCGAATCGCACGTTCAACGGATCGGCGAAAGCTAGCCGCCCCAGAGAACGAAAATGCGGGTGAGGGTCGAACCGTAGCCCGCCCCTCACCCGCCGAAGAGCGTGCTCCCTAGTTGACGGCGGCCTTGAGCTGGCTGCCCGCCGAGAACTTCGGCACGTTCGCTGCCTTGATCGTGACGCGCTCACCCGTGCGCGGGTTAACACCCTGGCGCTCGGCACGGCGGTTCGACGTGAACTTGCCGAAGCCTGTGAACACCACCGAGTCACCCGACTTGAGGGCCTCGGTGATGACATAGAGGACCGCCTCGACAGCCTCGCCGGAGTCCTTTTTCGTCATGCCCGTCTTCTGGGCGACGCTATCGACGACATCTCCCTTAGTCACTGCCTTCTCCTCCTGATCGTTGGCTAATCGTTGTCGCTGCGCCAGTACGTCTGCCCTGTGCGCGGCGTTGAGCCGACTGGGACCCTAACAGTCTCCGGGATTCGGCTCAACCATGCGGCTTTGCGGCACTTTTATGCCCGCTGAGTAGCTCGCTCGCGCGGAAGATCGAGCGCAGTCGAACGCCGAGCCGCGCGAGAGCGTCCGCCCCGCCTTCCTCCCGGTCGACCACGCACACCGCGTGCCGAACCACGAGACCGACCTCACGGAGAGCAGACACGGCCTCAGCGAGGGCGCCGCCAGAAGTGACGACGTCCTCCAGAAGGCACACGAGCTCCCCTGGAGCGTACGGGCCTTCGACGCGGTTTGCGGTTCCGTATTTCTTCGTTTCATCGCGCACGATGATGAAGGGCAGGTCGGACGCCATAGCTGCCGAAGCGGCGAGCGCAACGGCTCCGAGGGCTGGCCCGGCGAAACGCACGAGCTCCGGCTCGACCTCGAGCGCGGCCCGCGACAGCCTCACACCGAGCTGCCGTAGCAGCTCCGGCTGCGTCTCGAAGCGGTACTTGTCGAGGTAGTAGGTGGAGCGCTTGCCGGAGCGGAGGACGAAGTCACCCTCCAGCAGTGAGTGCTCGACGAGAAGCGCCGCGAGCGAGTCGGCGGTCATGGGCGGAGCGCCTCGGCTGCCGCATCGACGAGCAGCTCGCGCTCGGGCGAGCCCGGCTCGAGCGTCACGATCGTGCCGTCGCCGTAGCCGACGACGACGCGCGGCTCCGGCGGCTTGCGCCGGCTGGTGACGACCCGCCAGACGACAGCTGCGCCGGCAACGAGCGCGACGAGCTTACGCATCGGCCGACTCCGCTCCCGCGTGGCGCAGCAGCGTGCGCAAGTCGTGGAGCACGAGCGCGGACGCCGGCTCGGGGCTAGTCGTGGCGACCGCTGACCGCCCGCCGTCGCGCACGGCGAACACGCTGCCGGTCGCGAGGCCAACTTCGACGTAGGTGACGCCGGCGGGTGCAGCGGCAAGCAATTCGGCGGCAGCTTGTGCGAGCCCTTCGCCGTCGGCTCCGGCGGTCGCACCGACCACAGCACCCGCTTCGTCAACGATCGCCGCCCGCCTGATCTCCGACGAGAGAGCCATCAGCTCAGCCAAGGCAGCGGCGGCATCCACGGTCTCGAACCATACTTCGCGCCACGATGAGGCTCCGCATCCGACCGTCGGCCGGCCCGTTCCCCAAGTTCTTCGCCGACCGCGGCACCCACCTCGCGGCGATGATCGCGTACTTCGCACTCGTCTCGTTCCTGCCGCTGACGTTCCTTGCGCTCGCGCTGCTCGGGCTCTTCCACCGCGTCGACGAGTCGAGCACGCTGGTGAAGGAGCTGAACCAACTGTTCCCGTCACGCTCGATCGGCGACATCGTCACGACCGTCCGCACGATCCAGGACAACGCCAAGACGCTCGGGATCATCGGTGGCGTCTTCCTGTTGTGGAGCTCGCTCTCGCTGTTCAGCGCGCTCGAGTCGGCGTTCAACATCGTCTACGGCCGGCCGAACCGCTCGTTCCTCCGCGGCAAGGCGATCGCGGTCGGGTTCATGGTTACGTCGCTCGTTGTCCTCTTCGTCGGCCTCGTCGTCGGCAGCTTTGGCTTCCGCTTCCTGGAGCGGAACGTGGGTGGCTTGATGGGGAGCTCGTCGGTCGCGGTGCCGATCTCGCTTGCGTTCTCGACGTTCGCGGCTTTCCTGTTCCTCGTCTCCGCGTATCGCGGCCTCACCAACGCGGATGTCAACACGCGCGAGGTGCTGCCGGGCGCGATCCTCGGCGCAGTCGCGCTGCAGGTCACGTTTCAGGCGCTGCCCGTGTTCCTGCGCGTGTCGAAGCACATCGTCGCGCTGCAGGCTTTGGGCGCTGGCGTGCTGCTCCTGCTGTGGCTCTACGTGATGGCGAACGTGATCGTGTTCTGCGCCGAGGTGAACTGGTGGCTCGGCCACGGGCGGCGCGAGGACTCGGTCAGCGGGCTCGCCTGAGGTAATCCGCCAGCGCCCTGGCGGCGAGTGCTCGGTGCGAGTGCTCGCTCTTCCATACGTCGCCGAGCTCCGCGACCGTTCGCGTCTCGCCGAGTGGGATCACGATCGGGTCGTAGCCGAAGCCTTCGCTGCCGCGCGGTTCGTTGGCCGCGACGCCTTCGAGCATGCCGGTGCCGCGCAGCTCTGCGCCGTTGGGTGAGATCGCGACCAGCTCCGAGACGTAGCGGACACGGCGATCGGCCTCGTGGGCCAGCGCGGCCAGGAGCGCCGCGACGCCGTCCTCCGCCCAGCGCGCCGACTCGATCCCTGGCCGTCCACCGAGCGCCGCAGCCTCGATCCCTGAGTCTTCGCCCACGACCCACGCGTCGACGGGCGCGTGCTTGCGCGCGTGCCGGGCCTTGATCCGCGCATTGTCGAGATAGGTGGCGCCTGTCTCTGGTGGCGTGTCAGTCAGCCCGAACGCGTGAATCTCGAAGCCGGATAGCGCGGCGCGCAGCTCATCGACCTTGTGCGGGTTCCCTGTCGCGAGAAGCAGTCTCACGCTTCCAGCTGCCAGGCGATCGCCTCGTCCTGGGCGATGCGCAGCTCGGCGATGCCCACCGCGGCGAGGTCGAGCAGCTGGTCGAGCAGCTCACGCGAGAACGGGTCGCGCTCGGCCGTCGCCTGCACCTCGACGAGCTTGCCGTCGCCCGTCATCACGACGTTCATGTCGGTGTCGGCGCGGGAGTCCTCCGAGTAGTCGAGATCGAGCAGCGGCACACCGTCGACGACGCCGACCGACACTGCAGCGACCGCACCGCTCAGCGCCTTCGAGAGCCCGAAGCGCCCGAGCGCGCGGCTGGCCGCGATGTACGCGCCGGTGATCGACGCGCAGCGCGTGCCGCCGTCGGCCTGGAGAACGTCGCAGTCGAGCCACAGGGTTCGCTCGCCGAGCGCCTTGAAGTCGCACACCGAGCGCATCGCGCGCCCGATCAGGCGCTGGATCTCGATCGTCCGGCCGTCGGGGCGCCCGCGCGTCGAGGCGCGTTCTTTCCGCTCGCCGGTCGACGCCGGCAGAAGCGCGTACTCGGCCGTCATCCAGCCCTGCCCTTTGCCGCGCAGCCAACGCGGGACGCTCTCCTCGACGGTGGCGGTGCAGAGGATGACCGTGCGGCCCTGCGCGTAGAGGATCGAGCCGTGCGGCTGCTCGAGGAAGTCCGGCTGGAGATCGAGCGCGCGCAGCTGGTCGACGCGCTCGCGCCCGTCCGCTCTCGTCATGCCGCGGCCTTCTCGAGCGTCGCGACATCGACCTGCTCGACCTCGCCGATCGGCAGTTGCAGGAAGCGGTAGCCCATCTCACGGAACGTATCGGGGTCGCCGGTCGTCAGGAAGCGATACGAGCCTTCCCGCTCCACCTCATTCTCGATCCGTTTGCGCGCGAGCGTCTCGGCAACCTCGCGCGCGGTCTCCTCGGCCGAGAAGACGAGCGTCACGTCGCGGCCGAACACCCGCTGCAGCACCGGCCGAATCAGCGGGAAGTGCGTGCAGCCGAGAATCACGGTGTCGACGCCGGCGTCCTTCAGCTGCGCTGCGTACTCGCGGACGGCGGCGGCAGTCTCCTCGCCGAACGGGTCGTCGCTCTCGATCAGCGGGACAAGGCGCGGGCACGCGACCGCGACTAGCTCGGCGCCAGCGTCGAGCGACTCGACTAGCGCGTCGTAGCGCCCGCTCGCGACAGTTGCTTGCGTGGCGAGCAACCCAATGCGACGGTTCCGCGTCGCGAGCACGGCGGCGTGAGCCTCGGGCCGCAACACGCCGATCACCGGCACACTCAACGAGAGCTGAAGCTCGGGCAACGCAGCCGCGGTCGCCGAGTTGCACGCGACGACGATCAGCTTCACGTCCTGCCGCTCGAGGTAGCGGCCGATCTCGGCCGCGAAGCGGCGGATCTCGTCGAGCGGCCGAGGCCCGTACGGCAGCCGCGCGTTGTCGCCGAGGTAGATCACATCCTCGTGCGGCAGCGTGACGAGAATCTCGTGCAGCACGGTCAGCCCGCCCACGCCGGAGTCGAACACACCGATCGGCCGCGCGTCCACTGGCCGATTGTAAGGACGACCACCACCCGGCGACAGTTCCTCTACCCTTGCGCAGGTGCGTCGCCCCGCCGCGCTTGTCCCCGCGCTCCTTGCTCTCGCCCTCGTCGCGCTTGTCGCAGCCGGGTCGGCCAGCGCATTCGGACGTCAGGACATCAAGATCGCGGCCGACGACGGGCTGCCGCTCGCGGCAACGCTCTACCTGCCGAGCGGGACGCCACCGGCGGGCGGCTGGCCGGCGATCGTGATGTTCCACGGGCTCGGCGGGTCGCGCGAGGACATGAACAAGCTCGCGCAGCTCGTGTTCCTGCCCGGCGACAAGTACGCGGTGTTGACCTACGACGCGCGCGGCCACGGCGAGACCGGCGGCCTGATCGGCGTCGACGGCCCGCGCGAGATCGCCGACGCGCGCGAGGTTTTCGACTGGCTGGCCGCCCGGCCCGACATCAACAAGAAGGAGATCGGCGCCTGGGGCATCTCCTACGGCGGCGGCGCGGTGTGGAACTCGCTCGTCGCCGGCGTGCCGTGGGCGGCGATCGAGACGTGCGAGACCTGGACGAACCTCGCCACCGCGCTGGTTCCTCAAGACCTCGCAAAGTCGGGCGTGATCGGCGGGTTCCTAAGCGAGAAGCCGATCACCTCGTTCGATCCGGCGGTGCTGCCGATCCGCGATGCGGCCTTTTCCGGTAGCTCGGCCGGCGTCGCCGACTTCACCGCGGCACGCTCCTCGATCCAGAAGCTGAAGGGTGTCAAGACACCCGTCTTCATGATGCAAGGTCGCCGCGACTTCGCCTTCGGGCTCGACCAGGCGTTCAGCGCATGGAAGCTGCTCGCCGGGCCGAAGCACCTCTGGATCGGCCTGCACGGCCACGCGCCGTCGTCGTTCCCGGCGGCTGACACCGTCGCGATGCTCGGCGAGGGCCGGCAGTGGTTCGACCGCTATCTGCTCGGCGAGCAGAACGGCATCGACAAGAAGCCGCCGGTCGAGGTCGCTCCGCTCGCGTGGAAAGGGAAGACTCGGGGGTACGCGGCACCATCGGCGATCGCCAAGGGCTGGATCCTTGCGTCTCACTTTGGCCGCTCCCGGAGCGCCAAGCCGATGACGATCACGCCGGCGGGAAAGTTCGTCCTCACCAGCACTCTCGGAGCAGGCGCAGTCGACGTATTTCGCTCTCCACTGGTCAAAGTGACAGCCACTGCATCAGGAGGATGGAGTCGGCTCGTAGCGATACTCAGCGCCAAGACGGCGGACGGCAAGACCATCGTGATCTCGGGTGGCGGCGTACCGACGATTGCCGGTAAGCACACCTACACGATCCGGATGATCAACCAGTTGACGGTCGTCCCACGCGGGGCGTCTGTCTCCCTGACGCTCGGCTCCTCGTCTCTCGCGCAAGATCCGGGCGACCTTCTCTACCTCCAGCTTCCGATGCCGCCTGCCGCGCGACTCACAATCGACCCGCTCGTGAGCCTGAGCGTCGTACGAGCAGAGCCTGGTCTCTGATGAAGCGCGCAGCCACTCTCGCGATGCTCGCGCTCACCATCGTCGGCGGCGCTGTCGCGGCCCGCGCCTCGGACCCCGGTGTCACGCCGACGACCATCCTGCTCGGTGGCACAGTGCCGCTCTCGGGCGAGGCGGCGGCGTTCGGCTCGGTCGCCCCGGGCGCGAAGGCGTACTTCGACTACGTGAACGCGAAGGGCGGCGTCTTCGGCCGGAAGATCACCTACAAGTACTACGACGACGCCTACAACCCGGCGCAGACCGTCCAGCTCACCCGCCAGCTCGTCCAGCAGGACAAGGTGTTCGCGATCTTCGGCTCCGTCGGGACGGCCAACAATCTCGCAATCCGCGACTACCTGAACGCCGCCAAAGTCCCGCAGCTGTTCGTCGCCGACGGCTCCGACGCGCTCGGCCGCGGCTACGCCAAGTACCCGTGGACAATGGGCTTCCTGCAGAGCTACCGCGGCGAGGGCGCGGTCTACGGGCGCGACATCGTCAAGCGCGCGCCGACGGCGAAGATCGCCGTGTTGCTCGAGAACACCGAGCTCGGCAAAGACATGACCCGCGGCCTCTCACGCGCTATCGCAGGGAAAGGGCCAACGATCGTCGCGTCACAGCCGTACGAGTACTCGGCCACTGACGTCTCGTCGCAGGTCGCGCAGCTGAAGACATCGGGCGCGGACACGCTGATGCTGTTCGCGACACCGAAGTTCATGATCCAGGCGATTGTCGCGGCACACAAGCTCGGCTGGAAGCCGCGGATCTACCTGGCATCGATCTCGATCGAGCCGGGGATCATGGCGATCGCGCGCCTCAACGCGCCCGAGCTGACGAACGGCGCGCTCTCGATCGCCTTCGTCAAGAACCCGAACGATCCGATCTGGGCGAAGGATCCGGCGCTCGCGCTCTACCTCAAGATCATGAAGACGTACGACCCCTCCGGGAAGCCGCTCGACGTCTACAACTGGTACGGGATGACCGTCGCATGGACGATGGTCGAGACGCTCAAGGCTGCCGGCAAGAACCTCACGCGCGCCTCGCTGCTCCGCGCCGCGCAACACCTGAACCTCCCTGCGAACCCGTTCCTGCTGCCGGGTCTCACGCTCAAGACCGGGCCGACGAACTACTTCCCGCTCGCGAACGTCTACCTCTATCGCTACGACAACAAGCAATGGGTGAAATCGAGCGCTCTGCTGCCGGCCCGCGCTTGACACTCTGCAAGGATTCGCACTATCGACTTGGAGATTCTGACCACCGACTTGAAAAACAACAGGAGGATATGTCCATGAAACGAAGCATGCGCGTTGCGGTGCTCGCGCTCGGAGCAGTCGCCGCGCTCGTCGCGGTAGCTGTTGCGTACGCCGCGTACACGTCGCCGACGCTGAGGGTGTCGTATGCCGGGACGACGACGAACATCACCGCGTCCGCGAGCCAGAACGACGACGCTACCGCCGTCGCCACGATCTACATCCCGGCCGGCACAACGATCAACACGAGCCAGGCGCCTGGCTCGCAGATCGGCACCGTGAAAGCGCAGGTGCAGGCGCTCGCACTCGGCGGCGCATTGCTGCCGCTCGACGGGAAGATCATCGTCGCACCGCCCGGAGCGATTCCGGCCGCATCGCAGGCCGCGTGCACCCAGGGCCAGACGCCGACCGCGTCGTGGCTGCTCGTGCTGACGGCCGCAGGCCAGACGATCAACCTGCCGGCGTACATCATCCCGACCGCAGGTCCCGAGGCGGCTCTCGGGCCGGCGAAGCTGACCTTCTGCCTCGCCCCGCCGGACATCCCGGTTGCCGTGGGTGGCGCAACGTTCGGCGCGAAGTTCCTCAGCGCCGCACTCAGCGTCAACAACGTGTTCAGCCCGGTTACGCAGGGAGCGTGGATCGCGTTCTGGACGCCGTGGCAGGCCGGCAACGGACAGGTCAACAAGGCCGGCACCGTCGCCTCGCCGACTGGAATCGCGCCCGGTGCGGTGAAGGTCAAGGCGAAGAAGGTCGGGGCCGGAGCGACCGTGTCCGGCCTCGTCACGCAGGGTGGCTTGCCGCGACCCGGCGCGACGGTGCAGATCTGGGGCGCAAAGGGCAAGGCCGCGCTTCGTCGGCTCGGCGTCGTGAAGAGCGATGCGCAGGGCGTGTTCTCGTTCAAGGCCAAGAAGGCCGGGGACGTGTACCAGGCGAGCGTGATCGCGGCTCCGACCGCGGCACCGTCGCTCTGCACGCTGCTGACACCGCAGCTCGGGGGCATCCCGTGCGTCAACCCGACCGCTAACGGTTTCACTGCGAAGAGCGCACTCGTACACAAGAAGTAGGTTCGCCGACCGTTCGGGTCGGGACATTAAGGAGAGGGCGCCGGAGACGGCGCCCTCTCCTTAAGACGAAGGCAGCTGAAGACGCGGTACCAGCGTGGCGTGTCAACGGCGGTTGCACGACTCGGCTACTACGCGGAGCCGCGTCGGCACAGTGGAAGTCGACTCGCCGTTTGTGCAAACGTCGCGCATTCGCCCCGCCTAGCCTGCCGCAGATCAAGGTCGAAGGCCGTTGTACACTCGCCCGCACTGTGGGAGCCATGTTTGGTCGGCCGGGCGGGTTGGTAGCGGCTGGCTCAGTCGTCGTGTTTGTCGCGCTCCTGGTAGCGTTTTGGGTGCCTCGTACGCCGAACATCGGCCCCGACACGCTCGTCTTGGAGAACGGAGCCAAGACGGCGCTCAGTTGTGTCCACGCGCATCGGTTCGTGAATTGCGGTCAATCGCAGGAGGAGCGTTCGCAGGCGCCGTATCCTCTGATCAGCGCCGTAGGGCCGTTCGTGATCCTTCAGTACCCGGCCGCGATGGCCCTCCTCCAGCTCGGGCTGACGGACCATCAGGTGTACCGGGGTCTGTCGCTTCTTAGCATCGCGGCGTTCGTGGCCACACTTGCGTTACTCGCGTACCTGCCCTTTGGGGCGGGCAGGCCGGTCGTTGTCCTCGTCCTTCTTTCGAGCCCCTTCCTCTACTACGCCTACACCACGTTCGGCGAGATGCTCGCCGCGTGCTTCCTCGTTGCGTTCGTCCTGACTGTCGTCCGACCGAGCCACTGGCTGCTCATCGCCGTCGCGGCGTGGCTTGCGGGACTGACGAAGGAGACGGCGCCACCGTTCGTGTTCGCTCTTGGCCTGATCGCCCTCTTGGGCACCGGACAGTCCGTTCGTCCCTCTCGTGCCCGGGCTGTGGCGCTTCTCTTCGGGACGTTGGCCGCGCTTGCGACCAACGCCCTCTTCAACGTCTTCCGCTACGGGACGACCACGAACCAGGAGTACCTACACGGCTACGGCGGCCACATCCCGTACGTACCGATCGGCCAGCGCATCAACCAGTTCTTCGCACTGCTCGTTTCGCCGAACGGTGGCATCGCGTTCTTCTGGCCCGCGGCATCCGCTCTTCTTGCGCTGGGCTGTGCCTACGGGTTCGCAGCTATGGGGGAACGGCCGCGAAACCGGTCTTGGTGGGCAGCCGCCGGAATCACCGCCATCTTCCTCGCCCTGACCATCGGGCTCGCGAGCTGGTTCGCGCCGTTCGGATGGTTTGCCTGGGGCCCCAGATTGACACTCCCCTGGATACCCACGTTCGTGCTCCTGGTCGTCGCAACCTACGACGAACGGCTGCGATCCGCCCTCCGCTGGATCACACGCAGCACGTCCTCGACACTTGCGGCGAGCCTCCTCGTTGCGATCGTCACGCTCCCCCAGATCGGAGTGCTGACCGCCCCGGGCGTCGACTACGAGCTCTTCAAACCCGACCAGGCCTGTCCCAACCCAACCCACGCCCACGCCACCGCGATGTTCGTCTGCCACAACCACTGGGCCTGGACGAAACACCCCGTCCTCCTCGACGCCCTCCACGGCTTCCGATCCCACTGGGGCCTCCTCCTCGCCGCCACCTTCACGATCACCGCGTTCAGCCTCCTCCGACAGGCCGGTAGCCAATCGAGATCCGCGGCGACAGACAACCCTGCGGGCATCCACGAGTACGCCGATGACGACGACTAGCTTCTAAGTACCTTCGATGTCCGCGACGGTGCGACTCGGGACGTGCAGCTGGGCCGACGAGGGGCTCCTCAAGACGTGGTACCCGCGCGGGATCTCAACGGCGGCGGCGCGGCTCGGCTACTACGCGGAGCGGTTCGACACCGTGGAGGTCGACTCACCGTTTTACGCTCTGCCGGCGCCGGAGGTGACGGGACGCTGGGCGCAACGGACGCCCGACGACTTCGTCTTCCACGTGAAGGCGCACGCATCGATGACGGGGCACGAGCCTGCCGACCAGGAAGCCGCGTTCGCCGCGTTCCGTGAGGCGCTGGCTCCGCTCGAGCTCTCCGGGAAGCTACGCGCCGTGCTGCTCCAGTACCACCCGCGCTTCGTCAAGTCGGCGGCGGCGAAGGAGGAGCTCGGCCGCGTGCGAGCGCTCCTCGATCCGCTCGTACCGCTCGTCGAGTTCCGCCACCGCTCGTGGCTCGAGCCGTGGGAGCAAACGGACACGCTCACCTTTCTCGAGCAACACGGGCTCGCATACGTCTCCGTCGACGCGCCTGCGACGCGCGCGTCGAACGTCGTCCCACGCGTCGCAGCAGCAACCCACGCGCTCGCGTACGTCCGCTTCCACGGGCGCAACTGGAAGACGTGGAACATCCGCGGTGGGAAGTCGTCCGACCGGTTCGACTGGATGTACGCGCCCGAGGAGCTGGCAGAGTGGGTAGCGCCGGTCGGGCGGCTCGCGGAGGAAGCGGATGAGGTCTATGCGCTCTTCAACAACAACAAAGATGACTTCGCACCGCGGAGTGCAGTGATCTTCCGCGGCCTGCTCGATGAAGCGGGAATCGACGCCGCGGGCGGGATCGAGCCGCCACCGGAGCGGCCAACGCTCTTCTGACGTGGCTGCGTCCGCCTAGACTCGACGCATGGTGGAACCGCCCGAGCGCTGGAAGGCCGAGCTCGTGCTGGATGCCAGGGCGGTCCTGGGCGAAGGGCCTGTCTGGGATGAGACGGCCGGTGTTCTCTACTGGGTGGATATCGACCAATCCGCAGTCAATCGATACGACCCGGTAAGCGGCGAGAACCTGACAGTCGACGTGGGCGAACCAGTCGGCGCGGTCGCGCTCTGTGCCGGCGGAGAGCTCGTGCTCGCTCGGAAGTCAGGCTTTGCCGTTCTTGACGAGTGGGGCTCCCCACTTCGCCTTTTCGCCGCAGTCGAGGCCGACCGTGAGGACACGCGGATGAATGACGGCGCCTGCGACGCACGCGGGCGGTTCTGGGCTGGCACCATGCATGCCGGCCTCGAAGCCGGTCACGGGTCGCTTTACCGGCTCGACCCCGACGCCACGGTTTCCCCGATGCTGACCGGCGTATCGATCTCGAACGGAATTGCGTGGAGCCCCGACGACACGACGATGTACTACGTCGACACACCGACCGGCGGAATCGACGCGTTCGACTTCGATTCCGCCGCCGGGACGATCAGCGGCCGTCGCCGTATCGTGACCATCGATCCACAACACGGCTCTCCGGACGGGCTCATCGTCGACGCCGACGGCTGCCTCTGGGTCGGGCTCTGGGAAGGATGGGCCGTTCGTCGCTACGCACCGGACGGCGATCTCCTCGGCGTCGTAGAGGTTCCGGTGGCGCGCGTCACCAAGTGCGCGTTCGGTGGGCCTGAGCTGGACGACCTCTACATGACAACAGCGTCGCCCGACGAGCCCGATGCCGCCCAGCCTTATGCGGGCGGTGTGTTCCGGGCGCGAACTGGTGTGCGAGGCCTCCCCGCCAATCGCTTCGCGTGCTGAGCTTCGCTCACTTGCTCACTCCAGTTGTGAGACCGGCGATCAGGTACCGCTGGAAAACCAGGTAGACGGCGATTGCAGGCGCCGCGCTGATCAACGAGCCGGCCATCAACACCGGGACGTTGAGCAGGTGCTGCGATGGGATCGTCGCGAGGCCCACCGTGATCGGCCTTACGTCGGGTGTCTGCAGGAAGAGCAGGCCGACGAGCAGGTCGTCCCAGATCTGGATGAACTGGAGGACGACGATCGTCACGATCGCGGGGACGGCGAGCGGCAGCATGATCTGCAGGAAGATGCGGCCGTAGCCAAGACCGTCCATCAACGCGGCCTCGATCACGTCCTCGGGCAGGCGCCGGAAGTACGCGGTCATCAGGAATGTCGAGAATGGTGCGCCGAGGGCGGCGTAGACAAGGATCGCGCCGTAGAAGTGGTTGATGAAGCCGAGGCGTGCGAGGTTGACGTACTCCGGGATGATGATCGACTGCATCGGGACCATCATCGAGCTGATGATGAGCAAGAAGACCGCCGACGAGTATCGGTACCGCAGCACGCCGAGGGCGTAGCCGGCAGTCGTCGACGCCACGAGAATCAGGGCGATCGACCCCATCGTGAGGATCGTCGAATTGACGAGCTGACGGCCGATCGGGAGGGTGCGGAAGAGCTCTCGCCAGCTGTCGAGCGAGAACCCGCTCTGCAGCTGGTACTGCTCGAGGGAGCGGAACGCGTTGTCGGCCATGTACCAGAACGGGTAGAGCATCACGACCGTAGTGACGAGCAGCGTCAGGTATACGAGGCTCCGGGTGAGGCGTCTCCGCCAGAGCCGCGTGGCGTGGCCGCGCGCAACCGCGAGCGACGACATCAGTCGTCCACCCGCAGAAGCCGCAGCTGCAACATGCTGACGGCAAATACGGCGACGAAGAGCACGACCCCCGCCGTCGCGCCCAAGCCGAAGTAGCTCTGCGCGAAGCCGTCCTGGTAGATGAAGAACTCGAGCGTGGTCGTGCCAAACCCGGGTCCGCCGCCGGTCATCACGAAAATCAGGCTGAAGAGTGCGGTGAACGCGGTGATGAGCGTAATGACGAACGTGAACTGGACGAAGCGCTTGAGCAGCGGGATCGTGATCCGGAACATCACGCCGAACG
This sequence comes from Actinomycetes bacterium, assembly GCA_025358355.1. GTDB lineage: Bacteria > Actinomycetota > Thermoleophilia > Gaiellales > Gaiellaceae > Gaiella. The sequence continues at coordinate 76,062 of JANYJX010000042.1, forward strand.
CGCTGGCTCCGTCGACCTTCGCAGCGTCGTAGATCTCCTGGTCGATCGTTGCCATGCCGGCGAGGAAGATGATCAGGTTCGTCCCGAACATCGACCAGACGAACGTGATCATCACCGCGATCAGCGCCGACCGCTCATGTGACAAGGCGTCGGGGTGGATGAAGCCCAGCCCGACTCGTGTCAGCAGGTCGTGGAGGATTCCGTCGTTCGCGAAGAAGCGCACAGCAACGAACCCGATCACGACCCAGGACACCGCGGTCGGCAGGAAGAAGACGGATCGGAAGACTCGCCACCCACGAACGTGGCTGTTGATCAGGAGGGCGACCCCGAGCGGAAGTAGGATCGCGACCGGGATCGCGAGCACGATCGTCGCGTTGTTTTCGAGCACGCGAACGAACTCAGGGCTCCGGAGCAGAGACGTGTACGTCGACGGGCCGATCCAGTGCGAAGTGATCCCGTCCCACGTCGTGAAGCTGTAGTAGACGGTCTGCCCGATCGGGTAGAGCAGGAGCCCGCCGATGAGCGCGAGGACGGGCAGCGTGAAGAGGATGCCGGCTCGGCTTCGTTGCCTCGCCAGCGTGCTGCGGCGGGCCGGACCGGCGCCGCGCCCGCTCGAAGCGGGCGCGGCGCTGCGGTCGACCTGCGGGAGTGCGTTAGCCGCTATAGACCGGTCCCTTCCGGGCGGCCGGCAGGGCGTCGAGTGTTGCCTTCATGCTCTTCAGCGCGGCGAGCGCGGAGATGTTGCCCCCGAGCGCGTCGTCGAGCTGCTTCGACCCTGTCGTCACGACCTCGGACTGCGTGACGTTGTCGATCATCGGGTATGGCGTCATGTGCTGCTTCGCCGCGAAGTCGAGCATCTGGTTCGTGAGCGAACTCGCGGAGCGCGACCCCAAGATATCCGGGATCAGTCCCGCGGCCGCGATGATCTTCGAAGCCTGCGGGGTCGTCAGGAACTTTAGGAACGCCGCGCCTTCCTTCCGGTGCTTCGAGTAGCTCGTCAGCGAGAAGCCGTCGCCTGAGTACTGGACGACCGCCTGTTGCGGCTTGTCGGAGAACGGCGGCACGAATGGGGCGACCTTGTTTCCGAGCGCCTTCTGCAGCGTCGCGGCGTCCCAGTTGCCGTCGATGATCATTGCCGCTTGGCCCTTCGCGAACGCGCCGAGGATGTCCGTCTTCGTGAGGACATCGCTGTTGGTGCAACCCTTCTTCGGCAGTGCGACCCATTTGGAGACCTGTGCGACGATCGCCGGCGATGTCCATGACACCTGGCCGGTGTACAGGCCCTTGAACTGCGCGGGGCTGAGAATCGCCCCCATGAGGTAGCTCATGTCGTACCACGGGTACGGCGACGACTGAATGGCCTGCGGGTCGGCGCCGTACACGATCGGGGCGGCGACGCCTGCGGCCTTGAGCTTTGCGCATGCGCTGTAGAGCTGCGACCAGTTCTTCGGCGGGCCGGACAGGCCGGCCTTCTTGAACAGGGCCTTGTTGTAGAAGCCCATGTAGAACTGGTTCTCAAGCGGCATCACGAGGAAGCCCTTGGCCGGATTGAAGTTCGGGGCGACCCACTTGAGGCCGTTGATCTTCGCCATCTCCGCAGCCGTGAAGTACGGCTTGAGGTTGACGAGCAGCTTCTCGTACTTGAGGTCGAACAGGCCCGTCCACATCACTGCGAGGTCAGGGCCGCTATGCGAGATGCCCGAGGCCTGCAGCAGCGAGAAGTAGTTGGCCGACGGTTGACTGATGACCTTGATCTTGATACTCGGGTTCTCCTTCTCGAACGCCGCGACGAGATTGTTCGTCGCGGCGGCGTTTCCGCCCGTGCCGTAGTTGTGCCAGAGGGTCAGTGTCACTGTGCTCCCTCGCGAGGCCCCGGCTGCCGCGAAGGCGGCACCCGCGAGCACGACTGTCGCCAGGAGTGCGATGCCTCCGGCCATCCATCTCTTCCTCACCTTGGTTCCTCCCTCATTCGATGGTGTTCTCGATCCAGCCTGATATCAAAGCCTTCGAGCTATCGCCGACGTGTACACGCGGCACACCGAGACCCGGTGCTCCAGGAGCCGACTGCACAAGGTCGGGATTCAACCTGGCCAGCCACTCGAGCCCCACGGCCGCACGGTGCACCTTCTCGCGCGCGATGGCGCATGCCTCGCCGAGCAGGTGCTCGCCGCTCGGGTAGAGCGCGCGCGAGTTGCGTAGACCGAACTTCGCGTAGAGAGGAGCGCCCACCGCGACGAGGTCACCCAGCTCATTCCCGCGGACCACGCCGCCGAGGCTGTCCGGCGACTCGACGTACAGATCGATTGGGATCGTGCTCGTGGCTCTGAACTCGCGGAGGTGCTCCAACGTGACGTCCGAGGGGATGTTCGCCGTTGTCGCGCCGAGACGTTCTAGGAGCGCGAGCGTTAAAGGGTTCGACGGTGCCATCAGCACGGAGACCTTCCAGACGATCTCGGCCGGCAGCTCGCCTGCTGCCTGCATCTCGACAAGCACAGCGAGCAGCCCGTGGTCGGCGATCAGGAAGCTGCGAATCCCGGCGTCGACCGCACGGGCTACATCCTCCGCGGCGTAGCGGAGCCCGCGGATTCCGCGGAGCTGCCCTGCGTGGGCTGCGCCATCGCCGGAACGGGCGTGTGCACCGACATCGAATCCTTCCCGCGGCCCGACGAAGAGCGACACCTCGATGCCTGCCTCCTCGGCGATCGCGGCCATCTCCTCCAGCTCAGCTTTCGTCAGCAGCATCGCACCGCTTCCCTGCGAGACGCGGTTGACGACGATGCCACGCTCGGCTGCCGCCTCAACCACGGCTTCGAGGACGCGAGGGCCTTCGACGCTCGGAATCTCGATCCGGAAGTGCGCGCCATCCGGGAAGCGGGCTGCGCTGTCCGATGTCAGAGCTCCCGTCGCCGTCTCGATGCCGAGACGCGCGAGTGCGGGGTCGGCCTTCATGCTTCCTCTCCCGTCGCGATGTCGAGGGCTGCCGCGCGGGCGCGTCCGGAGATCTCGACGGTCGGCCAGTCTCCCGAGTCGGTGACCTGCCGAAACTCACCGTCCGAGAGAAGGAATGTGTCCTCGCTCTTCCCTCCGCCGGCGACACTCGGGTTCCAAGCAAGAGCATGGCCCTTTGCGAGCGGAGTGTCGTACCAAACGCTTGTCGTCTGTGTCGGAACGATCTCGAACTCCCGCTGCCGGTAGCCGATTGGGCCGCCCTGGTAGTGGTCGCGCCACGCATCAGCATGCCCGGCCGCTGCGTAAGCACGTTCAAGCGCGTGGAGCACGTCGCCGTACGTCGAGCCTACGCGACATGCATCGAGCACCACGCCCTCGATTGCGAGCGCGGCAGCCTGGGCGGTAGCCACGTTCTCGGGGAGGCGACCGGCAGAGGCGAAGCGCGTTGCCGCTGCGTGGAGACCGCCGCGTTCCGCAACAACCACAGCCATTACGAGCCGCTCGATCGGTGCGCCGACGGGGAGTGGGTGACGGAAACGCTCGACCCGCTCGTCGCCACCAACGAAGAGGCAGACGCCGAGGGAACCGACCCGCTCCAACCGCTCCGCGGCGCGGGCCTGGACATCGAAGTCGCACTCACCCGGCTGCCAAGAACGGAGGGAGTTCTCGAGCGCGACGACAGCGTCACGGCCTAGCGTTGCAAGGCGCTCACGCTCGGAAGGGAGCAGCGAGAGGCGGATCGCCACGAGGGCGTCGGCTGCGACTCCGAGCGACTCGTCGTCGCTGACGATGTCGTCGTGCGTCGATCCCGCAAGCTCTGCGGCCGCTGTCGCAAGCCCGTCTGGCTGATACCAGGCGATGCCTTCGAGCGGGAGACCAAGCGCTGCGAGCGGCTCGCGAAGGCGCGGCAACTCGACGTTCGTCGTGAGGCCGGTGACCTCGTCGGCTGTGACGACGATCCAGAGCGGGCTACTGGGATTCCCTCGCTCGATCGGGTTCGTGATCCCCGCAGTCAGCCAGGCGACGGATCCCGATTGCGTCAGCACGGCGGCTTGTGCGTTCCGCGTGGCGAGCACCTCGCGAACGCGAGCGATCTTCGCCTCGACCTCGGCCCGCGCTACCGCTTCCAAGTGTTCGGTTCTCGCGAACACTGTTTCCACGCGTGAACGGTCTCACGAATGCGTATCCCGTGTCAACACTGGACAGCATGGTGACAGGGGGCCTAGTGTTCGCATTTCGCCCATGCTGTTCTGTGACACCGAACGCCGATGAGCGTCGAAGAGCGGTACCGCGTTCAGAGCGTCGAGCGCGCATTCGGCCTGCTCGAGGCCCTCGCCGATGCCGGTGCCGAGGGCTTGACCGTCTCCGATCTAGGCCGCGCTGTTGGCGTCTCCAAGAGTGCCACGTACTCGATCCTCCAGACGATGCTGGCGCACGGATTCGTCGCCGACCGTGGCAGCGGGATGTCGCGGCGCTACCGCCTCGGGATGGCGCTCGCGCGACTCGGCGATGTGGTCGTCTCGCAGATTGCTCTGCGCGATGTGGTGATGCCGATCTTGCGCTTCCTGACGACCGAGACGGCTCTGACATCGCGGGTGGCGGTGCTCGACGCGCCGCACGCGATCGTGATCGGGCGTGTGGATGTTCCGAACAGCACCGTTCGCTTCGCCGCCAGCCTCGGCAAGCGCGAGCACCTCCATAGCTCGGCCGTGGGCAAGGCGATGCTGGCCACTCTTCCGGTATCGGCGGTTCGCGCGATCGTCGACGAGGCCGGTTTGCCGAGCAAGACGAGTCGCACGATCACCGATGTCGATGCGCTTCTCGGCGAGCTCGTCCTGATCGCCGACCGTGGGTATGCCGTCGATGACGAGGAAGACTCGGACGGCGTCTTCTGCATCGGCGCCTCGATCCGTGATCACACCGGTGACTGCATCGGAGCAATCAGCGTCACCGGGATCAAGCTCGATCTGCCAGCCTGGCGCATCCACCAGATCGGCGAGACAGTGGCCGGACACGCCGCAAGGGTCTCGGAGCAGCTCGGCGCGCCACGCGTCGGAGCTCTCGGCTTTGCCACGTCGGAGTCGAGCGGATGACCCGCCGCGCGCTCGTCGTGTCGCAGCCTGGCGTGATTGGCATCCTCGAACGACCGACGCTCGCACCCGGGCCAGAGGAGGTCGTCGTTCGGCCCGCCTATTGCGGCCTGTGCGGTACCGACCTCGAGCTGAGGCAGGGAGATGTCGATCCCGCGTTCGTCACGTATCCGCTCACGCTCGGGCACGAGTGGTCGGGAACCGTCGAGGCGGTCGGCGACGGCGTACGGCACGTCACGCCCGGCGACCGCTGCGTCGCCGAGTGCATTGTCCCCTGCGGGCAGTGCGAGAACTGTCTCGAAGGGCAGACCAACACCTGTGAGGTCTACGACGAGCTCGGCTTTACGCGTGAGGGTGGCGCCAGCGATCAGGTTGTCGTGCCGGCGAGGCTCGTACACAGGCTCGCCGACGGAGTTGGACTCCTCGACGCGGCGCTCGTCGAGCCCTCGTCGGTTGTGTTCCGCGGGCTGGAGAAGGCAGCTCCGCGGCCCGGCGGGCGGGTCGTTGTCATCGGCGACGGCACGATTGCGCTTCTTGCTGCGCATCTCATTGGGCTCTGGTCGCCACGCGAAGTTGTGCTCGTGGGGCGACGCGCCGAGCAGGAGGAGCTCGCGCTCGCCGTTGGCGCAACCCACTTCACAACAGACGATGCCGAGGCGTCTAACGCTGATCTCGCGATCGAGGCGGTCGGGGCGACGGTGGCGATCGAAACGGCGATCCGCGCCACGCGACGTGGCGGGACCGTCGTCTTGTTGGGTCTGCCTCCGACCGGGCAGACTGTCGAGCTCCCGGCCGACCTGCTCGTGAACAACGACCTGACGTTGGCAGCGAGCTTCGGCTACACCTCGGCAGCATGGGCTCGGGTGGTCGATCTGCTCAGTGCCGGGAAGATCGCGCCTGGTCGTCTCGTCACGCATCGATTCCCTCTAGAGCGCTTCGAGGACGCCTTCGCTGTCCTCGCGGCACCGTCGGGAACGCGCGGCAAGGTGCTTCTCGACATCGCTGAGGAGGCGACCAACTGATGGCAGAGATCGGGCTCGAGCAGCTGACGAAGATCTATGCGGACGGCACGGAAGCGGTGTCCGCGCTCGATCTCGAGATAGCGGACGGCGAGCTCGTTGTCTTCGTCGGCCCGTCGGGCTGCGGCAAGACGAGTGTCCTGCGCATGGTCGCCGGCCTAGAGGAGATCTCTGGCGGCACCGTGCAGATCGGCGGGCGCATCGTGAACGACCTCCTGCCGAAGGATCGTGACATCGCGATGGTCTTCCAGAACTACGCGCTTTACCCGCACATGACCGTCCACGACAACATGGCGTTCGGGCTGAGGCAGCAGCGCGTGCCGAAGGTCGAGATCGAGCGAAGAGTCACCGAGGCGGGCCTCAAGCTCGGCCTCGTGGACGCGATGCGGAAAAAGCCGCGCACCCTCTCCGGTGGTCAGCGGCAGCGTGTCGCCATGGGCCGTGCGATCGTGCGAGAGCCGCAGGCGTTCCTGATGGACGAGCCGCTTTCGAATCTCGACGCGAAGCTCCGCGTCGAAATGCGGGCCGAGATCTCCCGCCTCCAGCGCGACCTTGCCGTCACCACCATCTACGTCACGCACGATCAGACCGAAGCGATGACAATGGGCGATCGCGTCGCCGTCATGCGCAAAGGCCTGCTCCAACAGGTCGCGGCGCCGCAGACGCTCTACGAGCGGCCGGCCAACCTCTTCGTCGCCGAGTTCATCGGCTCACCTGCGATGAACCTCGTCGAGGCGGATCTCGTACGGGACGACGGGCGACTGACTGCTCGGTTCGGCGATGTCGTCCTGCACGTCCCGGAGGGCCACGTCGAGACCGACAAGACACGCGTCGTACTCGGGTTCAGGCCCGAGGATCTCGAGGACGGTGCCATCAGGCCGGCCCAGCCCGGAGCAGCGTTGCAGGTGATGGTCGACATCCGCGAGGACATGGGCGCCGAGGTCTACGTGCACTTCACTCTCGCGGTGCCGCCGGTGCGTCGCCACGACGTTCAGGAGGCGAGCGAGCGGTCTGCCGGCGACGTGCCGGGGGCACGGGCGGCGATGTTCGTCGCGCGGGTCGGCCGCGAGACAGGAGCGCGCGAGGGGGAGCCGTTGGCTCTCTCCCTCGATACGTCGCGGCTCTACTTCTTCGATGTCGACTCCGGCGATGCGCTCGCGCGCAGCTGAGTCGGGCTACCAGCCGCCGACCCAGCCGTGCAGCAGACCGAGCGGCTCGCTCTCCGCCGGTTCGCCGGGCCGCGCCCGCAAGAAGTCGAAGTCGCAGCCTTCGTTCGCCTGCAAGACGTGGTCGAGGTACAGCGCGCCGTAGCCGCGACGGTAGGAAGGCTCTTTCGGCTCGACCTCGTCCAGCCGGCGGCCGATCTCACTCGCGGGTAGATCGAGATCGAGCCGGCGCGCCTCGACGTCGAGGACAATCGGGTCGCCATTGCGCACCACTGCAAGCGGTCCACCGGCCGCCGACTCGGGCGCGACGTGGAGGACGACCGTGCCAAAAGCGGTGCCACTCATCCTCGCGTCCGACACCCGAACGATGTCGGTGATCCCCTGCCGCAAGAGCTTGGCGGGAATCGGGATCTGGCCCCACTCCGGCATTCCGGGGCCGCCCTTCGGCCCGGAGTTCCTCAAGACGAGGACCGATTGGGGAGTGACGTCGAGCCCCGGGTCGTCGATGCGCGCCTGCACGTCGTAGACGTCCTCGAACACGACGGCCGTACCGCGGTGACGGAAGAGCGAGGGGGAGGCTGCGCTTCGTTTCAGGAGCGCGCCGTCCGGTGCCAGGGTGCCTCGAAGGACTGCGATCCCACCTTCGGCGGCCAGCGGCGTCGCGCACGCCGCGATCACCGCGCGGTCGAGCACCTCGGCGCCCGCGATCTCCTCGCCCAGCACTCGGCCGGTGACCGTTCCTGCATTGCCGTCGACGAGCGCGCCCAACTCTCGCAAGACAGCCGGGATGCCTCCCGCGTGATGAAGTCGCTCGAACAGGTGCTCCCCCGATGGGCGAACGTTGGCAAGCAGCGGCGTTCGCCGAGACAACTCGTCGAAGCGGTCGAGAGTCAGTGGCACGCCCACGCGCCCCGCCAAAGCAAGCAGGTGCACGACAGCGTTGGTTCCGCCCCCGAGCGCCATCAGCAGAGTGATCGCGTTGTCGAACGCTGGCGCGGTGAGGATCTCGGCTGGCCGAAGTTCCTCCCGCGCTAGCGCGACTGCGCGGGCTCCCGTCGCCTCTGCCGCACGATGCCGCGCCGCGTCGACGGCGGGGATGGTTGCCGTCCCAGGAAGGCACATCCCGAGCGCCTCGACCAGCGAGGTCATCGTCGATGCCGTGCCCATCTCGTTGCAGTGGCCGTACGACGGCGTCGCGGCGGCCTCGAGCTCGTCGAACTCCGCGTCCGTCATTCGGCCGGCGCGTAGCTCGTCCACGTAGTGCCAGAGGTCGGTGCCTCCGCCGAGCTCTCGACCGCGAAACACCGCCGGCTGGGCCGGGCCGCCGGTGACCATGATCGCGGGCACGTTCGCACTGGCGGCGCCCATCAGCTGCGCGGGAACGGTCTTGTCGCAGCCGCCGAGAAGGACAACGGCGTCGATTGGATATCCCCGGATGCACTCCTCGACGTCCATCGCCATCAGGTTCCGGAAGAGCATCGCCGAGGGCTTCATGAGGTTTTCGCCCAGTGAGATGGTCGGGAACTCAAGCGGGAGTCCTCCGGCGAGCAGGACACCGCGCTTCACTGATTCGGCAAGCCCACGGAAATGCAGGTTGCAGTTGACGAGCTCCGACCAGGAGTTGCAGATGCCGACGACCGGCCGCCCGTCCAGCGCTGCACGCGAGATCCCCTCGGCGTGGATCGATGCGCGATGGATGAAACCGGCGAGGTCGCGCTGTCCGAACCATTGCGCACTACGGAGGCGTTTGCTGTCGGTCACCGGTGCTTAGAATACGGCGCCTTGACCAGCCTCGATCTTGTCGACCGCCTCGGGCTCCTACACCCGGCCGTCGTCTCCGACTGTCTTGACCGGATCGGGATGCGCGATCGCGTGCTAGCGCCGCGGATTCGACCGCTGTCGCCGGATGCGAAAGTGGCGGGCGTCGCGCGAACCGTGCGATGCGTCGCGGTCGACCGAGTCCCCGATGATCGCGACGACTGGTACCGGGGAGAGCTCGCCGCTGTCGACGCTCTCGGCCCCGGGGACGTCATGGTCGTCTCGACGTGTGAGGGCTCCTACTGGGGCGAGTTGCTTGCGACTGCGGCGCGGAGTCGAGGTGCACACGGCATCGTGGCCGACGCCTACGCCCGCGACACGCTAGCGCTGATCGCGATGGGCTTCCCGTCGTTCGTGGCGGGGATCCACTGTGCCGACTCTCTCGGCCGGATCGACGTGCAGACGTCTGGAGTCGACATCATGTGTGGCGGCGTGGCCGTGACAGACGGCGACCTCATACTCGGCGATCACGACGGCGTGGTCGTCGTCCCTGCGGCAGTAGCCGAGAAGGTGATCGCGCTGGCGGAGGAGAAAGTCTCGGGCGAGAGCCTTGTCCGGCAGAAGCTCGAGGAGGGCATGCCGGTGGCCGAAGCGTTCCGGCGCTACGGCGTGATCTGACCACGAGCATCGAGTGGCTTCGGCTCGATGGCATGCGCGACGGTCACGCTAGGCCGATGACTAGCGAACGACTAGCCGCTCTTCAACAACAACTAAAGATGACTTCGCACCGCGGAGCGCCGTAATCTTCCGTGGCCTACTCGACGAAGCGGGAATCAACGCCGCGGAGAATCGAGCCCCGCCGGAACGGCCAACGCCGTTTAGCCTTGAGACAACTCGGCACACGACGGTAGAGTCGCGCCGTGCGCGTGCTCTCGATCGTCCACCACGAGCTGACCGACGGCGGCGTCTTCGACCACACCGCCGACGAGCTCGGCCACACCGTCGCGCACTGGCTCCCCTCGGCCGACGGCGCCGCGCCAACCACACCCGCAAACTACGACGCGATCATGGTCTTCGGCGGAGCGATGCACCCGGATCAGGACGACGCCCATCCGTGGCTCGCGCCCGAAGTCGAGTTTCTCCAGCAAGCGCTGGACGCACGCGTGCCGGTGCTCGGCGTGTGCCTCGGCGCGCAGCTGCTCGCGCGCGCGGCAGGCGCAACGGTCGGCCCGGCGGACACCTCAGAGGTCGGCTGGGTCGAAGTCGAGCTAACAGCAGCCGGCCACGCCGACCCCGTGCTCTCCACCCTTCCCTCCCGGATCGACGCGTTCCAATGGCACCACTACACGTTCGGTCTTCCGGAAGCCGCAACTGAGCTCGCGACCAGCGCCGCCGCCCGGCAGGCGTTCGCCCTCGGCAGCCACGCCTGGGGAATCCAGTTTCACGCCGAAGTGACCCGCGAGATGATCTCGAGCTGGGCCCACGCTGGAGAAGACGACCTTCCGGGCACACCCGCAGAGTTGCTCGCGCAAACGGACGGCCTGATCGCAACGTGGAACGACGCTGGCCGCCGACTCTGCTCGGCGTTCCTCGCGACCGCCGGTTAACCGTCAGCCGGCGCGGGCACCGCGTGCGACCACTCGTGCCACGAACCGACGTAGTTCCGCGCCGCGTAGCCCGCATCGCGCAGGATCTCGGCCGCCCAAGCCGACCGGCTCCCGGAGTGGCAGTACGCCGCAATCTCCGCGCCCGGCTCCAGCGCGACAAGCGCCCGCACCTCGTCAGCCGAGCCGCACGACGCGAGATCCTGCACATCGAGATGCCGCGCACCGGGAATGTGCCCCTGCCGCCCACAGCAGCCGTACCCTGCCTCGCCCGAGAACTCGCCGCCGCCACGAACGTCGAGAACCGTCAGCGCCTCATCGTCGAGCCGCCCGGCCAGCTCGTCGCGCGCGATCTCCATCAGCGGGCGAACGCGCCGACGACCTCGAGCTCGGCGGCGATCGATGGCCGCCCCTCGAGCCGGTCGAGCCAACCGCGCACCGCAGGGAACGGGTCGAGCGACACGCCCATCAGCTCTCGCGCGCGCAGTACCCAGGGCACATAGCCGACATCGGCGAGGCCGAACGCGCGGCCCGTTAGGTACGGCACCTGTTCCAGCATCGCGTCGAGCACGCCGACCGCCTCGTCGAACGCCTCGGCCGCGTCCGCTTCCTTCCGGCGCAGCGCGTAGTACGGGTCGGAGAAATCCTCGTGCCGAAACACGAGCAGCCGCGCAACCGCGCGCTCGCCCGGATCGGCCGGCAGCAACGGCGGCTCCGGGTAACGCTCCTCGAGGTACTCGGCGATCACGGCCGACTCGGGCAACACCCAACCGTCCTCTTCGACGACGGGAACCTTCCCCGACGGGTTCTTTTCGTACAGCCACGCGGGTCGATTGGCGAGATCGATCACGAGCGTCTCGTGCGGGATGTCCTTCTCGGCAAGCACGATCCGCACGCGCGCGCAGTAGGGGCAACGCGGTGCGTCGTAGAGCGTCAACATCTCCGTAGGCTAGCGATCGAGTGACGGCAGACTCAACGAAGGCAGACCCAGGGCCGCAGCGATCGCCGCCGCGTGTTCGAACGGCGGAGGCAGGTCGGCGGGCGACGTAGCCGTCCGCGCGGTGGCACGCACCTTGGCCGGGTCGGCGCCCGTCAGTCGCTGCAGCACGGTCGGGTTCGCAGCCAGCGCGATCACCTCGCCGGGCGGCAGCGGGCCGTGAAACTCGGGCACCGACAGGTACTCGTCGACGATGCTGCCGCGGTCGAGGGCGGTCATCCGGACGACCGCGCCGGCCTCGATCCCGAGAGAGATGACGACCGAGCCGAGCCGGTCGGAGAGCTCGCGCGTCAGGCGTCGCAGCGCTGTCGCGTCGCGAGCGGCTGCCTGGTCGCGCACCGCGATCCAGCCGCCGACGGGCGCGTCGACGACGACTCCGGGCGAACCGATCCGCGGCGCGAACGCCGACGCGGCACGTTCCACCGCGACATAGTCGTCGGTTTGGACGAACACGATGCCAAGCTCGACGCCGGGCGCTGCCGGTTCAAGTCGAGGCGCCAGAGCGGCTAACGGAGCAGTGAGGCCGACGCGGTACTCGCGGAATCCCCACCGCGCGTACACCGACCTCGCCGCCGAGTTCGAGGTCTGAACATCGAGCTGGACGTGCTCAATGCCGTGCGCCTTCAGCTGCCCGACGACTTCGAGAACAAGCGCGCGGGCAACGCCGGCGCGACGCGCAGCCGGCACGACGTAGAGATCGGTCAGCTCGCCCGCTCGCGGACCGGCGCGATGACGCGAGCGCGAAACCGGCCGCCGCGTCGTCGTCACCCACCGCCAGCAGCGCGATCCCGTCGCGAACGAGGTCGGCGATCTCGCGCAACTCCTGCTCAGCGTCGAACTCAACGTGATCCGGCGACGGCACTTCGGCGGTGAACTTACGCCAGAGACCGTCCAGCACAGGCAAGTCAGCGGCTGTAGCTACGCGAACGCTCACGACGCGATCGTACGCGCCAGCTCGTGGAAGTCGTGCCACGACTCGTACGGTGCGCCGCGCTCGTCGAGCCAGTCGGCCAGCCAGTCGCGCGCGAAGACGCGGTCGGCGCCGAGCGCCGCGCAATAGTCCGAGACGCCGTCGCCGACGAACGTCACCGGCGCGCCGCCGGCGAGCATCGCGCCGCGCTTGCACGCCTCGCCGCAGACCGGGCACGGCCGCGTGTCGGAGAACACCGCGCGCCAGCCGGCGCCTGTCGGCTCGAGGCGGTTCGCGTGCACGTCGAGCTCGATCCCCTCGCGTGCGAGCAGCGGCTCGATCAGCTCGTGGAACCCGGCCGAGACAATCGTCGGCTGGTGACACGCCGCCAGCTCGCGAAAACCAGCACGCACCGGCACGGTGTCGAGCAAGTACTCGGTCATCTCGGCGAGCGTCGCGTCGAGCGTCGCCACCTCCGCCGCGATCACCTGGTGCTGCGTCTGCGTCCGGCCGATCTCGCCGTCGAGCCGGTCGAAGACCGCCTTGTCGCCGAAACGCAGGACGACGGCGACGAGCGTGTCGCGCTCCGTCACCGTTCCATCCCAATCGAGCACGAGTCGCACGCCGCCGAGTCTGCCTCGCCGCGTCGATCTCCCGTCGCCGCAACCGCTCTACACTCGTGCCGTGGACGGCCAGTCGCTGCAGCTCGATGTCTCTCGCGAGGAGGCACTCGCGAAGGCCACCGAGCTGATCGCGGCAGCGTGGCGCAGCTTCGACCACTTCCGCCCCGGACAACCGCCAGTCGGGGCGCGGATGCAGGCGTTGACGGCGCTCGGGCTTCCCGAGGGCCCCGCGCCGGTGCTCGACGTGATCGACGATGCCGCGCTCGCACTCGACGAGAGCATCGCCCAGCCGCGGCCACGCTACTTCGCGTTCATCGGCTCGTCGGCGCTCGAGATCGCGGTGATCGGCGATGCGCTGGCGTCGTGCTTCGACCCGAACCTCGCCGTGTACGCGGCCGCCGCGAGCGAGCTCGAACGGCAGGCCGTGGACTGGGTCGCGTCGTTCCTCGGCTTCCCGGCGGAGGCGGGCTCGTTCACGAGCGGCGGCACGATCTCGAACGTGACGGCACTGGCCGCAGCACGCGAGCGCGCGATTCCCGGCTCGCGTCGCCACGGGATGACCGGCACCAAGACGGCGATCTACTGCTCGAGCGAGTCGCACTACTCGGTCACGCGCGCGGCCGAACTGCTCGGCGTCGGCTCCGACGGCGTGCGTGCGCTGCCAATCGATGCCGATCGGCGACTTGTGCCCGTTGAGGTTGCCGCCGCGATCGACGCCGACCGCGCTGCAGGAATCGTGCCGATCGCCGTCGTCGCAACCGCAGGGACGACGCTCACCGGAGCCGTCGACCCGATCGACGCGCTTGCCGATGTGTGCGAACCGCGCGGCGTTTGGCTCCACGTCGACGGCGCGTACGGCCTGCCAGCAGCGTCAGCACCGTCGGCGTCCGCCTTGTTCGCCGGGCTCGAGCGGGCCGACTCGCTGACCGTCGACGCGCACAAATGGCTGTTCATGCCGAAGGCCTGCGGCGTGATGCTCGTCCGGCGGCGCGCCGATCTCGAGGCGGCGCTGGCCCACGAGGAGGACTACCTGCCGCACGAGCGCGACGAGCCGCACGCGGTCGACATCACCCTCGAGTACTCGCGCCCATTTCGCGCGCTCAAGCTGTGGCTCGGGTTTCGCGCGCACGGGGCCGCGGCGTTCCGCGAAGCGATCGAACGGAATCTCGTGCAGGCACAACTCCTGTACGCAGCCGTCGTGGCGGAAGACGAGCTCGAGGCGCTCTGCGGGCCGCCGCCTCTTTCCATCGTCCCGTTCCGTCATGCCCCGGCTGGCGTCGCCGACTTGGACGACCACAACGGGCGGCTCATCCAGCGGCTACAGGAGGGCGGCCAGGTGTGGGTCGCGCCGGCGCGGGTCGACGGCGTCGTTTGCCTGCGGCCGTGCTTCGTCAACTTCCGGACGACGGATGAGGACGTACTCGCGCTGCTCGACGAGACGCGCCGGATCGGCCGCGAGCTAGCGCTGGAATCAGCGTGAGCGGCTGATCGAGCCGTCGTCACGTAGCTTCTAGAACGGGTTGTGCGCGACCTCCCACGCGTGGCCGTCGAGCTCGTAGAAGACACTCGAGTAGCCGCCCCAGAACGTCTCGCGTCTATCGCGCGCGAGTCCTCAGCGAGCTGCGCGCGGCCCGCTGACTCGCTGCTCCACTATGTCCCGGCCACGGTCGTCGTCAGCACGCCGATCTCCTGAGCCTCGAGCTCGACGTTGGTCCCGGACTGGAGTCCGTCGATCCGGCCGGAAGCGGGCGAGACGAGGATGTCGCCGGGTCTCAGCTCGGTTCCAGCGGCCGCCAGCGCGCGCGCCGCGTCCCAGTCGAACCCGCCGAACAGCGTGCTGAACCGCTCCTCACCGTCGACGCGCACGGCGAGCGAGACGGCCGAGCCGTCGCACTCATCAGGTGTGACGACGACCGGACCGAGCACGGAGCAGAAGTCCCGATCCTTCGGCCGGGCCGAGGCGGGCGCGCGCCAGTCGGCAAAAAGCGAGAACCCGCCGATTGCGCCCTCAGCACCGATCACGCCGGCAAGGCGCGGCAACAAAATCAACTCGCCTGGAGCGGAGGCAACAGCGCCAGACCCGCGAACCGCCATTGGGTTCGCGAACTCGAAAGCATCCTCCGAGTCGAACACGCGCACCGCCGGCGGGTAGATCACCGGGACGAGCAGCGTGACATCGGCGGCCGCGTACTCCGCGTGCTCGCGCGCCCCGCCGCCGCCGAGGAAGAACGACTGCAGCGTCTGCGCCGCGAGATGAAGAACGCGGTCGCCGTCGATCCGACCGACCCAGCCGCGCTCCATCGGCTGCTCGTTCGGATGGAACATGCAGAGGCGCACGGCGAGATTCAACCTGACGCGAGCCCGGTCAGGGCTCGGTGTGCACGATCACATCGGCGACGTCGGGCAGCGCGCTACGGATCCGCCCCTCAATCACACTCGCCCGCGCATGCGCATCCGCCAACGATGCGACACCCGGCAGGCCCAGCGTCAGCAACACCACGATCCCTTCGTCCGTGCGGAGGAAGCGCACCGAGCGCGGCCGGTCGCCGGTCGCCTCGACAACGATACGCTCGACCTCGATCGGATCCTCGTCGACCTCGAGTCCCGCCGCCTCGACCGCGAGCGGCTCGAGATGGGTCTGCACCGCCGACACCTCGGGCACGGCCGCGGCGATCGCGCGCTCGACCTCCTCGGCGACCTCGTGCGCGTCATCCAAGGACAGCTCGCCGGGGAGCTTCAGGTGGAGCGACACCTCGAGCCCGCGCGCCGTCTCGATCGCGATCAGGTTGTGGATCTCGCGCACCGGCACGACGCCCATCGCCGCGGCGCGAACGCGCTCTGGCACGCCAGCCTCCTCAGCCGCCGGCTCGACATGAACCACGACGTCGCTGCCGGGAAGCACGCGCTGCACCGCGTCCTCGACGTGATCGGCGGCCGCGTGCCCTTGGCCAACGACTGCGCCGGGCGGGACGCCGATGACGACATCCGCGAACGTGCGGCCGGCAGCCTGACGCAACCGCAGCCGGCGCAAGGCAACCGGAGGCTGCAGCGCCTCGATCGCCGAGCGCGCTGCATCGACGGCGTCCGCCGGGGCGCGATCCATCAACACGTCGACGTTGCGCCGCATCAGCCGCACGGCCGCGAGCAGAACCAGCGCGGCGACGAAGAACGCGGCCAGCGAGTCTCCCGCCTGCCACCCGGCCCGCACGGCGACCAACCCGAACAGCACAGCGGTCGTGCCGGCCAAGTCGCTTGCGAAGTGGAGCGCGTTAGAGAACAGAGCTGCGCTCGAGTACGCCTGCGCCGCGCGCCACGACACAACCGTGCGTCCAGCGTCGATCGCGAGCACGACGCCAACGGCCGCGAACGCCCACCACGCCGCGCGCACGTCGAAGTGTGCCCAGCCCGCGAGCCGCGCCGCCGCAAGCACCGCGATCCCAACGCTGACGAGCGCCAACGTGCTCGCCTCGGCCAGCGCCGCCAGGTGCTCCGCCTTGCCGTGGCCGTATGTGTGGCTCGAGTCCGCAGGCTTGCCCGCGACGCCGAGCGCGAAGAAGGTGAGCAGAGCGGCAATGAGGTCGGTGCCGGAGTGAACCGCCTCGGCCACGAGCCCGAGGCTGCCGCTCGTCAGTCCCGATGCGAGCTTCACTGCGATCAGGACGACCGCGGCCGCAACCGAGACGAGCGCCGTTCGCCGCTGCGGAGACATGGCGGAAGGCTACGCCGTCGTCAGTCCGCGGGGGCGATGGGGGTGGCCGAGCGCCGCCGCGCGACCACGATCCCGGCCGCGATGCAGAGGCCGCCGGCCGCCTGGATCGCAGTCATCCGCTCCGACAACAACACCAGCGCGAACACGGCGGCGATGAACGGCTGCAGGTTCGTCGCGAGTGTCGCGCGCGCCGGGCCGATCCGGTGCAGCGCTCGGAAAAACAGAAGATTCGTCAGCACGAGCGGCCCGAGTGTCGCGAACACGAACAGCGCCCATACGTGCCAGCCGACGCTGTAGTCCTGCGCGCGGGTCTGCTGCGAACCTGCGATGGCGATCCCGACCCAGCCCGCGGAGAGCACGATCGCGCTGATCCGCTGCGGCGAGTAGCGCTTCATCAGCGGCGTGATCGCGACGGAGTACGCGGCCCACGTCGCCGCGGCGCAGATGCCGAGAAGCACGCCACCGAGGTTGCCGGAGAGCTGCCCGCCGGCGCCTGCCGCAACGAGCCCGACGCCGCCGAACGAGATCGCCGCACCCAGCCAGAACCGCCGCGACACCGATTCCGTCCGCAGCGCAAGGCCAAGTAGCGCAGCGAAGATCGGCGTCGCACCGAGCACGATCGCCACCACCGAGGCCGTCGTCGTCTTCACGGCGTACACGAACGCGAGCTGGTTGAGGAACACGGCAAGTGCCGCAGCGCCAACCAGCGGCCAGTCGCGCCGAGCAATCCGGATCGACCGCTCCACCACCAACGAGATGCCGATGAAGATCAGCGCCGCGGTGCCGTAGCGCGTCGTCGCGAACGCGAGCGGCCGGAAGCCGTGCGTGAGGATGTAGCGCATGACCGTGATGTTGAGCGCCCACAGCACGATCACGGTCAGGAGCATCAGCTCGACCGGCTGCGGACGCCTCATCTCACGACACTACATTTGTCCTTCCCTCGCCCCGGCCAACAAGCGACCGCATCGTCTAGGCTCCGTCGCGGAAATGGCCGATCCGACTTTTGACGACATCGACGCCCTTGTCGGGCCTGCGACGCCGCATTTCGCCTTCCAGATTCGCGCGCGCGTACGCGACGTCGTCTCGGATCTGTCGCCGGATCATCCCGTGAGGCGCTACGGCGAGGAGAAGGTCGTGTTGCTCGAGCGGCTCGGTAACGCGTCGTCGAAGGCCGAGGACTCGCCGCGCGAGTCGCGCGAGCGGATCGGCTGGGACGAGCTCCCGTCGGCCGCGCCGGCGTACGACCCGCTGCGCCCGACCGAGTGAGCGGTTTCACCGGCAAGTCCATCTTCGTCACCGGCGGCTCGCGCGGAATCGGCCGCGCGATCGCGCTGCGCTTCGCGCGCGAGGGCGCAGCGCGGGTCGCGATCGGCTACCTGCGCTCCGACGCCGCGGCCGAAGAGACCGCCGGCGAGCTGCAGGCACTCGGGGCCGAGGCGGTCCTCGTCCGCGGCAACGTCACATCAGATCGAGTGATCGAGCAGGTCGCGGAGCTCGGCCCACTCGACGTGCTCATCCACAACGCGGCGACGGGAGTGATCCGGCCGGCGCTCGAGACCGAGGACAAGCACTGGGACTGGACGCACTCCGCGAACGCGCGCGCGCTGCTTTCGCTGACGCGCGCTGCGGCGCCGCAGATGCCGCCCGGCTCGTCGATCGTCGCCTTGTCCAGCTTGGGTGCGGGACGCGTGCTGGAGAACTACGTGCTCGTCGGGACATCGAAGGCAGCCTTGGAGTCGCTGGTTCGCTATCTCGCAGTCGAGCTCGGCCCGCGCGGCATCCGTGTGAACGCCGTGTCCGGCGGAGTCGTCGAGACGGGTGCGCTCGACCATTTCCCGAACCGCGACGAGATGCTGGAAATGGGCGCGAGGAACGCCGCCGGCCGGATCGTGACGCCGGACGACATAGCCGGCACAGTCGCCTTCCTCTGCGGCCCCGATGCAGAAATGATCCGTGGCCAGGTCATAGTGGTCGACGGCGGCTTCTCGCTCCCGGCGTAGCCCTCCCAGCGAAACCAAGCTCGCGCAGACGATCTCTCTTCTCGGATGTCCGTGCTGATCTAGACGTAGCGTCCCGAGGCTGGTTCAACGATTTCCATTGCATGTCTGCGGGCGATCTCCGCCAGCTCCTCGCTGTCCATGTCGTCTCGACCCAATGCCGTCGCGAGATCGTCGAAATACCCGATCATCGCAGCGGGAAAATAGAAGTTGAGCTTCCGGCTCGGAACACTCCCGACCCTGAAGCCGTGCCGAACCCCCAATGGGATGAAGATGAATGACCGGCCGGACAGACGAACTCGCTGTCCTCGAGATACATGATGTACTCGCCTTCGAGAACATAGAACGCTTCCGCCGAGTCATGATGTACGTGGATCGGCGGCCCGAATCCGGGCGGCTCCTCCGCCTGCAACACGGACACGACATCAGCTGTCTCGTCGGCGTCCGCCTTGAGCGTCATCCCGAACTCGCCGAGGTCGATGAACCTTCCCTCGCCCGGGGGCGACTACGAACGGTCGCCGGTCATCCGTCATCGTGAACGCGAGACTGTCACGCTGCGCTCAGCACGTCAACGTCGGGCGGCGCCATTCGCCAAAGAAGGAAGCAGGGGGAGACGCGTACGTGGTAGACGAAGCAGATTCCGGCTACTCGGAGGAGGAGACCGGGCGGCTCGAGTTGATCTGGGGTGAGGGGTTTCTGTCGCCCGGAGGGCCTGAGGAGGTCGCACGGATCCTCGGGGGATACGACATCGCCGGGCGTGACGTCCTCGACGTCGGCAGCGGCGCGGGCGGCGCCGACATCGCATTCGTCCGCGACCACGGTGCCGGCACGGTGGTCGGCGTGGACGTCCAGGAGGGGTTTGTCAACCTCGCGACGCAGCGCGCGGTGACGGCAGGTCTCGGCGACCGCATCACCTACCGAGTGATCGATCCCGGGCCGCTCCCGTTCGATGACGCATCGTTCGACGTTGTCTTCAGCAAAGACGCGATCATCCACGTCCAAGAGAAGGAGGCGCTCTACACGGAAGCGTTCCGAGTGCTGCGTCCGGGCGGGCGCCTACTGGTCGGTGACTGGCTGCGGGGCGACGGAGACGCGGTCACGCCTCAGGTCGACGCCTTTGTCGAGGCTGCAGGTCACGGTTTCGCGATGGTGTCGCTGCGCGACGTCGAGGCAATCATCGACCGTGCGGGTTTCGACAACATCGAGCTACAGGACAGGCGTTCGTGGTACCTGGGAGAGGCGACCGCGGAATTGGAGCGACTCTGCGGGGAGATGCGGCCCAAGTTCGTGGAGCGTTGGGGAGAGGACGCCGCCCAGGCTGAGATCGAGTTCTGGGAGGTGCTCGTGGCTTCGCTCAGCACCGGGGCGCTCAGTCCCGGCCACGTGCGGGCGCGCAAACCGGCGGCAGCGGAGGTTTTAGCGCTCGCGCATGAAGCCCTGGCGGGCTGCTGAGACGAGCGCCACGGCTTCGGGGAACAGCACTCGCATTGCGTCGCGCAGAGCAATCGTCTGCTCATCGACGCCGCCGGTCGCCTGCAGTTGCCTCAGCGCTGCCGCGGTCAGCTCCACCGCCGTGCTCAACGTCAGCGTCGCGAACTGCTCGCGCTGCGCGTCCTGTACCGACTCGGCTTGCTGCTCGGCGAACTCGCGCAGGCCACGCAACAGATCCTCGGGATCGCCGCCGAACATCGGGAAGCCCTCGCTCATACGCCGAACCGTACCTACTGGAGGTCGGTCAAGTACGTCGATTCGACCTCGGCCCATAGCTCGTCGGCGACGCCCTGCGCGGCTTGCATCGCGTTGCCGAACGGTGAGCCGGCGGTTGGGTCGAGGGCCAGCTCTAGTCGCCTCGCCGCCGCGCCGATCGCGTCGAGTCGCGCCGGGCTCGCGAGCTGGGGTGGCGCCGCGAGGACGTGTTGCAGCCGGAGTGCGGCGTCTTCGGCCTCGTCGATTCCGCCGGGATTCTCGGTCAGGCGGAGCGCGACGAGCTGCGCGCGCAGCTCGTCTAGGTCGCCGGGGAACGCGTACTCCTCGGCCAGCTCGCAAAACGCAGCGACCGTGACCACGTCGCGCACGTCGCGGCGACTCGTCACCGGTTCGCCGTCGGTGCCGACCGCGAGCCAGCCGCGCAGGCCGTCGGCGCTCTCGAACGCGCAGAGATACAGCCTGACACCCGACGCGGCCTCGACCGCGAGAACTGCGGCGACCGCCCGCGCCGGATCGCGCTCGGCCACGCGCACCGCGATCCCTTCCAGATCTGCGTCCAGCGCCACCGTGTCAGGATAGAGCGACGTGTTCGACCGACGCCGCCACGCGCAGCAGCTCTTCGCGCCACTCGGCCCGACGTACGACCGCGTCGGCGCCGTGCTCTCGTTCGGCCAGGATCCGTGCTGGCGGCGGTTCCTCGTCTCGCGCGTGCCGGCCGACGGCGGGCTCGTGCTCGATGTCGCGACCGGGACGGGCCTCGTCGCCGAGTTGCTCGTGCGCGCCGGCCACCCGGTGACCGGGCTCGACCAGAGCCCCGAGATGCTTGCCCTCGCCCGTGCGCGCTTCGGCGACCGGGTCGAGCTCATCGAAGCCTCCGCCGATGCGCTCCCGTTCGCGGACGCCTCGTTCGACCACCTGACGGTCACCTACCTCCTCCGCTACGTCGACGATCCTGCCGCCGTCCTCCGCGAGCTCGCCCGCGTCGTGCGCCCCGGCGGGACAGTCGCGATGCTCGAGTTCGGCCTGCCGCGCGGGCTGTGGCGGCCGCTGTGGGAGCTGTACGTCCGCGTCGGGCTGCCACTCGGCGGGCGCATCGTCTCGAAGGGCTGGGGCGAGGCCGGCAACTTCCTAGGCCCGTCGATCCGCGGCTTCTGGAAGCGACTCCCGGAGCCGGCTCTGCTCGACCTGTGGCGCGCGGCGGGAATCGCCGACGTGCAGGCGCGCCGGCTCAGCGCCGGCGGTGGCATCGTGGTCTGGGGCCGCAAAGCGTGAAACCGGCGTTCTACGCTCTCCGCCCCGGCGGTTGGCGCGACTACGTGTCGCTGCTCCACCCGCCGTACACGTTGTGGAATCTCGCGAACGTCGTAATCGGCGGCTGCCTCGCTCCGACCGTTCCCTGGGGCCGGCTCGCGCTGACGGTACTCGCGTTCGGGCTGGCGCTCGGCGTCGGCGCGCACGCGCTCGACGAGCTCAACGGTCGACCCCTGCGCACCCAGATCCCCGGCCCGGTTCTCGTCGCGCTCGCCGTCGTCTCGGTCGCCGGCGCGTGCGTGATCGGCATTGCGGTTGCGTCACAAACAACCTGGTGGCTGCTCGCATTCGTCGCCGTCGGCGCCTTCCTCGTGCCGGCGTACAACCTCGAGCTGTTCGGCGGCCGCTTCCACTCGAGCCTGTGGCTCGGCCTCGCGTGGGGAGCGTTCCCCGTGCTGACGGCCTATGTCGCGTGCGCCGAGACGATGCGCGTCGAGGCTGTCGTCGCTGCCGGCTGGGCGACGCTGATGGTGCTCGCGCAGCGGACACTCTCGACGCCTGTGCGGCACGTTCGCCGCGACGTGCGCACCGTCAGCGGCGCCCTCGAGCTGAACGACGGCACGCGCGAGAGCCTGACGCCAGAGAGCCTCGTCGCCGCGCCCGAAGCCGCAATGCTCCTGCTGGCCGCGGCGACGATCCTGCTCGCGATCGCTCTGGTCGCATTCCGGCTCTAAAGTGGGCGTCGTGCTCGTCTGGATCCTGGCCGGCAGTCTCGGCGGCGCCCTCGTTCTCGCGGCGGCGCTCTGGCTCGCCCTCACACGCGCACGCACGCGAGCCACCGCGACCGACGCGCTCGTCACAGCCGCCCGCACGTCGTTACGCGAAACCGTCGAGGAGGAGACCGCGAAGCACGCCGACGAAATCCGACGCGTTCTCGCGCGCGAACGGGCCGAGTCGATCTCGGCGCTCGCGCTCGAGGAGCGCAAGTTGGCCGACACGCACCGCGGCGAGTTCGCCGCACGCGAGCGCCAGGCAGGGGAACAACTCGCCGGGACGCTCACGGCCGTCGAACGGCGCGTCGACGAACGGCTGCGCTCCTTCGTCGACGATCTCGACCGCTCGCAGCGGCACGTCGAGGCGCAACTCGCCAAGCTGGAGCAACGCCACCGCGAGGCGATCACCAGTGTCGAGCAGCGGATCACGGCCGAGGCCGCCGATCTCGGTTCGACCGCCGACGAGCAGCGCAAGACCGTCATTCGGCTGCGCGAAGAGCTCGAGCGCGCCGCCGGGCAGGCGGTTACCGAGGCGCTCGACGAGCTCGAGAGCCACACCGCCGAGCGCCGACGCTCGATCGCCGACATCACCGAGCGGCTGCGCGCACGCGAGACTGCCCTCGCCGAAGGCATCGAAAGGGCCGAGACCGACGCGCGCGGACGGCTCGAAGTGGAGTTCATCGAGTTCGAGCGACGCCAGACGGAACGCATCGGCCGGGTGCTCGAACGCGAGCTCGAACGCCATGTCCAAGTTGCGAGCGTCGCGTTCGACGAGCGGATGCGCGACCTGCGTGAAGAGTCGGCCACGCGGCTCGCCCGCGAGCTCGACCGCGCCGTCGAGTTGCTCGGCCGCGAGGAGCTCGTTCGCCGGGTCGAAGGCGCATCGCCAACAAATCGGCGGCAGGAAGCGTCGTAGGGAGCACGAATCTTCGCGAGACCTGCTTTCCGCAAACCATGTCTGAGATCACCGAAACCCAACTCGAGGACACCCGCCCCAACGAACAGGCGAAGGTGGAGAGCTGGCGCCTCCACATCCTGATCGAGGCGGGCTTCCCGCTGCCGCTCGCCGAGAAGCTCGCGGTCAGCGAGGCTGATCTGCACGAGTGCGTCGACCTGCTCCGCCAGGGCTGCAGCCCGGCCACGGCTGCCGAGATCCTGCTCTAGAGCTCCGTCCGTTCAGCCTGCGTAGGCTGGCGGCGTGTCTAAGGTCGAGGCGACCGTCTACGGCGACCGCAAGGTCTTCGCCGTCTCCGCGTTCAATCGTGGCATAGCCGGCTGGCTCGCGAAGCTGCCCGAGGTCTGGGTCGAAGGCGAGGTCACCGAGCTGCGCCGCAACGATGCGTGGGCGATCTGCTTTCTCACACTGAAGGATCCCGAGACCGGCGCGACGCTCTCTGTGACGATGTCGCGCAAGCGGTTCGACGCGCTCGGACTCGGTCTGGCGGACGGCGAGCGAGTTCACATCCAGGGTCGCGCAGAGTTGTACGAGGCGAAAGGCGCGCTGACCTTTCGGGCGACGACCGTCGAGCGCTTCGGCCTCGGCGACCATCTCGCCGCGCTCGAACGACTCAAGCGCACGCTCGCGGCCGAAGGCTTGTTCGCCGCCGAGCGCAAGCGGCCGCTGCCGAAGTTCCCGTGCGCGGTCGGGTTGCTCACGGGCGCGGACGCCGCCGCACGAGGAGACATCGTCGCGGCGATCACCGCGCGTTTCCCGCCCGCCTGGATCGTCGTCGCAGAGACGCGCGTGCAAGGCGACTCGGCGGCGGCGGGCATCGTCAAGTCGCTGACGGCGCTCGCGGCGCACCCGGCCGTCGACGTCGTGATCGTGTCGCGCGGCGGTGGCAGCTTCGAAGATCTGCTCCCGTTCAGCGACGAGCGCGTCGTCCGTGCTATCGCCGCGTGCCCGGTCCCCGTCGTCTCGGCGGTCGGGCACGAGCAGGACACACCACTCTGCGACCTGGCCGCCGACGTACGCGCGTCGACGCCAACTGCGGCCGCACGCCTGGTCGTCCCCGACTACGACGAGCTGGTCGCCAGGCTCGCCCACTCCCGCGATCGCCTTGGCGCGGGCGTTCGCCGCATCGCGACACGCGACCGTGAACAGCTCGAACGTAGTGCCGTTCGGCTGCGCGCAGCGCCTCGCTTGCTTCTCGAACGACGCCGAGCCACGCTCGTCGCGAGCGGTGGGCGCCTGCGCGTGCTCTCGCCGCTGGCCACGCTCGAGCGCGGCTACGCGATCGCGCGCTCCGGCGCGGCTGTCCTGCGCGCTGCGAGCGATGCGCAGATCGGGGCGCGAGTCGACATCCAGCTCGCCGCCGGCTCGCTCGCAACGCGAGTCGAGAAAGTCACTCCATGAGCGAGGAATCAACGTTCGAGGAGGGGCAGAAAGAGCTCGATGAGATCGTCGGCCGCCTCGAGCGCGGTGACGTCCCGATCGACGACGCGATTGCCCTCTGGCGCCGCGGCGAGGCGCTCTACCGCAGCTGCGTCGCACTGCTTGACGCAGCCGAGGGCAGGATCGACGAGCTGTCTTGCGCTCCCGAGTAGAACTTCGTGCGCCGATCGTCTTGACTACTCGGATGGAGCCACCCTCGGACAGCGCGTTGGTCGCCGCGTGCCTCGCCGGCGAGCAAGCCGCGTGGAACGAGCTCGTCGAGCGTTTCTCCCGCTACGTCTTCGCAATCGCGACGCAGGCGTTCCGGCTTTCGCAGACTGACGCCGAGGATGTCTTCCAGGACGTCTTCGCGCGGATCTACGAGCGTCTCGGCACGCTTCGCGACGCGGAAGCGTTGCGGCCGTGGATCGCCCAACTCACTCGCCGCGAGTGCATCGACCGGCTGCGGAAGGCAACGCGCGAGGCGCCCGTCGAAGAACTGCCGGAGGAAATCGAGAGCGCGATCGACAACGTCGAGGACGCCTTCGACGTACGCGCCGAGCTCGCCGCTCTCTCCGAGGAATGCCAGGCCGTCCTCGACCGCTTCTTCTGCCGGGACGAGAGCTATCGCACAATCGGCGAGGCGCTCGATCTGCCCCCCGGCACTATTGCAAGCCGCATTTCGCGCTGCCTCGCGCGCCTGCGCCAGCGGATCGAGGGAAGAAATCTCACGGCTGCCGCGTCCAGTGAGCGGAGAGATCGATGAGACACTATGACGAAGAGCGAATCGGTGAGCTGCTGCGGGCACTGCCCCCGGCACCGGCAGGCTACGTGGCGGCAGCGCAGGAGCTGCCCCGTGCGCGGGCCGAGATCGACGGCCTCGTCGGGCGCGCAAAGACCGATGTCGCTTTCCGCGCTGCGCTCCTCGCCGACCTCGAGGCTGCGCTGCTCGCAGAGGGCGTCGAGCCGCGACCGGCACTCGTCGATCTCCTCCGCCGACGCGTCACCGAGTGAGCTCTGGCGGCAACGATGGCGGCGATCTGCTCGCGCTTCGACTCGACGAATTCCTCGACGCGTTGGCCGCGACCACACCGGTGCCCGCGAGCGGCGTTGCCGCAGCCGTCGTCGGCGCGATGGCCGCCGAGCTGGTGGCGATGACAGCGCGAACAACGACCGGCTGGGGCGACTCGGCCGGCGTCGCGGCACAGGCTCGCGCGCTCGCGTCGCGACTGCGCCCGCTTGCCGCGGCCGACGCCGCCGCATTCGCCCGCGTTCTCGAGCTGCGCGCGGACGCGAACCTGGACCCGCGCGACCTCGGCCCGGCACTCGAACGCGCGGCCGACATTCCGCTCCAGATCGCCGACGCATGCGCCGCGACAGCCGAGCTGGCCGCGCTCGCCGCGGAACGCGCCGTCGGGCACGAGCGCGCCGACGCCGTGGCCGCGGCAGCACTCGCCGAAGGAGCAACCTGCGCCGCCGCGGCGCTCGTCCTCGCGAACCTCACAACGGTCACCGGCGACGCGCGATCCTCCCACGCCGACAAGCTCGTTCACATCGCGGCAGCGGCTCGTCAGCGAGCACTCGAGGCCACGTGAGTGAGGCCGTCCCCGCCTGGAGCCTTCCGGCCGCGGGCGTGGCCGGGATAGCGCTGACAAACATGTGGCCTGAGCCCCCAACGCGCGAATGGGCCTTCGGCGGGTCGACGGGCGCGGGCGCTCGGGTCTGCATACTCGACAGCGGCGTCGACGCCTCACACCCGCTCGTGGCGCCGCTCGACAGCGCGGTCGCCGTCGAGCTCGGCGACGACGGCGAGATCAGCATCGTGCCCGACGAGCTCGGCGATGTGTGCGGGCACGGCACTGCGTGCGCAGGAGTCGTGCGCTCGATCGCGCCGGACTGCTCGCTGCACAGCGTCCGCGTGCTCGGCGCGGGCGCGACGGGCAGTGGCGAGCTGATCCTCGCCGGGCTGCGTCATGCCGTCGAGCAGGGCTTCGATGTCATCAACCTGAGTCTCTCGACGACGAAGAAACGGTTCGCCGAGACGCTCCACGACCTCGCCGACGGCGCGTACTTCCGCCGGACTCTGCTCGTCGCCGCGGCGCACAACATGCCGGTCGAGAGCTATCCGTGGCGGTTCTCCTCGGTCATCTCCGTCGGCAGCCACGAGGAGGACGATCCGCTCGTCTGGTACGCAAACCCGTCGCCGCCCGTCGAGTTCTTCGCCCGCGGCGTCGACGTCAATGTCGCGTGGCCAGGCGGTGGAACAATGCGCTGCACGGGGAACAGCTTCGCCGCCCCGAACGTCGCCGCTCTCTGCGCCCTCGCGCTCGCGAAGCACCCCGAGCTGACGGCACCGCAAGTGAAGAGCCTTCTCTACCTCACCGCCACCAACACCCAAGGAGCGTGAGCGATGGACGAGGACGGATTCCGCGCGGCGGTCGCCGCAGGGACGCTCGGCAGCGAGGAGCAGCACCGTGCGTTGCTCCAGTCGATCGTGGATGTCGCACGCGCTATCTTCGGGGCGAAGGCGTCCTCTATCTTCCTGTTCGACGAGGCGACCGAGGAGCTCGTTTTCGAGGCGGTCTCGGGCGAGGGCGAAGGCGACCTCGTCGGGATGCGCCTGCCGGCGAGCACGGGCATCTCCGGTTGGGTACTGGTGACACGCCAACCGCTCGCGATCGACGACCTCGCCAACGACCCTCGCTACGTGCGCAGCGTCGGCGAGCAGACGGGCTACGTGCCGAACGCGATGATGGTGGTGCCACTCCTGCACGGCGAGGCCGTCCTCGGCACGCTCTCGGTTCTCGATCCCCCTGAGGGAACACGCTTCGGTGTCGCGGAGATGGACTTGCTCGGGCTGTTCGCGGCGCAGGCCGCGATCGGGCTCGACCTGCTCCAGCGTGCCCGTCGTGCCCACGACATCCTCGCTAACGATCGCTCTACAGCCGCAGTGGTCGCGCGTGTCGCGGCGGCTCTCGACAGGCGCGACGACGACGCCGGCACGAGGCTGCTGACCGCCCTCGAGTCTCTCCTCGAGCAGCAATAGAACCGGGGCCTGCTCAGGCCCCGGTTCAGTGCTTCACAGCGATTCGACGTCCTACGGAGGCGCGAATGCGCGATGCGACTCCAGTGACGAGCTAGTTCTTGAGCTGGTTCTTCAGCTGGTCGGCGACTCCGCCCGTCTTGAGCATGTGGAGCTCGAAGTCGTCAGCCTCGCCCGTGTCGCCAACCTCAGCGTCCGGCTCCGGCTCGACCGTCTCGCCCGTCTTGTGCAGGTGCAGCTCGAAGTCGGGATCGGTCGGCTTATGCATCTCGCGCTCGTCGGACATTTCGTGCTCCTCTCGTAGACGGAAAATAGGAGTGCGGTTCCTACCGCTCGATCACTAGACGCGCGACCGCAGGGAAATCTTCCCACTCCGCGGGCAGATTGTAAAACCGCGCGTCGGAGCCGATGTGGGAAGCTCGCGCGATGCATTCCTTCTCGCAGCGAGTGGCCGCACAGACGCGACCGCTGATCGAGACGTTCCGAAACGCAGACATGCGACGGCTACAACTCGCATGGCTCGGCTCGATTCTCGGCAGTGGGGCGTACTACGTCGCGCTCGCCGTGTACGCGTACGCGCACGGCGGCGCGGGCGCCGTCGCGCTCGTTGGCGTGCTCCAGATGATCCCGGCGGCAATCGCGGCGCCATTCACCGCGGGGCTCGCCGATCGCTTCCCGCGACGACTGGTGATGGTCGGGGCGGACACGGCTCGCGCAGCGCTGATGATCGCCATAGCCGCGACGATCGGGGCCGGCGGGTCGTCGTGGGTCGTGTACGCAATCCTCACGGTCTCCTCGATTGCGGGCACACCGTTCCGACCGGCGCAGGCCGCGCTGCTGCCGACGCTCGCGCAGACGCCGGCCGAGTTGACCGCGGCGAACGTGACGTCGAGCACCTTCGAGAGCGTCGGCTACTTCGCGGGGCCCGCGATCGGCGGCTTCCTGCTGGCCGCGACGAACGCGGAGACGGTCTTCGCGCTGAATGCCGTGAGCTTCGTCTGGTCGGCGCTGCTCGTCATGGGGGTCCGCGCCACCGAGCCAGTCGCCAGCCGCGAACCTTCCGAAGACGGGCAACCCGCGGGCGGAGGCGGCGGCGCGCTGGCCGGCTTCCGGACGATGCGCGGTAGCCGCGACGCCAAGCTCCTGGTCACGCTCTACGCAGGCCAGACGCTCGTGGCCGGCGCGCTTGGGGTATTCGTCGTCGTCACCGCGCTGGAACTGCTCCATGGCAGCGCACGGACGGTCGGGACGCTGGAAGCAGCGATCGGCGCCGGTGGCCTGATCGGCGGCGTCGTTGCGGTCGCCCTCGCCGCACGGCAGCGGCTGGCGGCCGATCTCGCGTTTGGCCTCGCGCTCTTCGGCGCCCCCTTTCTCGCGATCGCCGCGTGGCCGCGACTTGCGCCGGCGATCGCAGGTCTCGTCATTCTCGGGATCGGCAACTCGCTCGTCGACATCTCTGCGATCACGCTGCTCCAGCGAATCGTCCCGGACGAGGTTCTCGGCCGTGTGCTCGGGCTCGTGCAAGGGCTGCTGCTCGGCTCGCTCGGCATCGGCGCCGCGCTCGCACCGCTGCTGATCCACGCCTTCGGTGCGCGAACTGCGCTTGTCGCGACCGGCGTGTTCCTGCCCGCTCTGGCGCTCGCCGCCTTGCCGCTCCTCGCGAAGCTCGACGCGCCGGAGCCCGCGTCGGTCGACCTCCTCCGCGGCGTCGAGATTCTTGCGCCTCTAGCCCCGGCCACCCTCGACCGGCTCGCGCGCTCGCTGATCGAAGTGCGCATCGCAGCCGGAACCGAGATCATTCGCAAGGGAGACCCGGGCGACCGCTTCTACGTGATCGAGGACGGCGAGGTCGAAGTCGAGGGCAAAGTCCTCGCGCGCGGCTCGTCGTTCGGTGAAATCGCTCTCCTGCGCGACGTGCCGCGCACGGCCACCGTGACCGCGCGCACCGAGGTACTGTTGCGCGCGCTCGAGCGGAGCGACTTCCTACGCGCCGTGACCGAGCACGCGGCCAGCACCTCGGCGGCCGACGCGATCATCGCGCGGCGACTGGGCGATCTACGCGCGGACTTGTGACAAAGGACGCAGGAGCGGCATAGAATGCGCCGATGCCTACCCCAACGCTCGACCTGATCCGCGGTGTCCCCCTCTTTGCCGGGTTGGATGACGCCCTTCTGCAGCGACTAGCCGGTGAGTTCTTCGAGAAGACGTTCTCCGATGGCGAGGTGATCGCTACCGAAGGCGAAGCGGGTCGGACGTTTGTTGTCATCGAGTCGGGCGAAGTGAGCGTGTCGGTTCAGGGCATGGCCGTTGCGACGCTCGGCCCGGGCAAAGCTTTCGGTGAGCTGGCGCTGATCGACAAGTCGGCGCGGAGTGCCACCGTGACGGCCGTCGGCCAGGCGCACTGCTATCTGATGCCGATCTGGAGCTTCCGACCCATCGTCGAGGAGCATCCGGAGATGGCGTGGACGCTACTCGAGTCGCTCGCCAAGCTCGTGCGCGACATCGAAGCCCGCACGTCCTAGCCAGCCTGGCCTAGCGGGTCGCGCCGACCGCGGCTGGCTCGGCCTCGGATTCGCCAACGGGGATGACGGTCTCGCCCGACGAATCGTCGTCCTCCGCAGTGTCGTCGCGAATCCCTCGTAGCCCGGCGAACGAGATCCCCTCGCGGGCGAGGAACGCCAGCCCGAGCCCGACGCCAACAGACATCTCGACGCCTTGCAGCGCGAACCCGTACGCGAAACCCGTTCCGGTCTCGACGCCGTAGGACACGAGCGGCAGAGCGATCGCCGCCTGCATCAGCCCAACGTTCCCGGGCCAGAGCGGGAAGATCGTCGCCACGTTCATCAGTAGCAACACAAGCGCGGCAGCCGGAAACGTGCCGAAGTCAAAGGCACGCATCACCGTGTAGACGGCGAGCAGCTGGAGGAACCAGCCGGCCAGCTGGAACACCGATGCCGTCGCAGCAGCCGATGGTCGCTTCAGCACCCAAAGACCGCGCTGGGCCATCACAAGCACGCGCCGAATGCCGTCTCTCTCGTTGAACACCCGTGTGTGCTGGCGCCGGGCAGTCACGATCGCGAAGCAGAGAAGCGCGAAGCCGATACCGACGAACAGAATGATCGCAGTGATCGCCCAGTGCGGAATCTTTGCCGTCAGCAGCGTGTAGAGGAGCAACAGCACGACCGGGAAGAGATCGAACAGGCGGTGCGCGAACACCGTGCCGAGCAGCACCGCCGTCGTGCCCGAGCCGTGTGGGAGCCGCCGCCGGAGCACCGCGACCCGGGCGAGCTCCCCTGCCCTCGCCGGCAACGCGGCGTTCCCAAGCAGGCCGACGCAAAACGCCGAGAAGACCAACCGATGGCTCGGATGTGGCTGAGGCAACGCCTGCCGGACGACGAGATCCCACGCGATCGAGCGCGCCACGACCGAGAGCAGATTGATCAGGACGGCGAGGATGATCCAGCGCCACACGACGAAGTCGAACGCGTGGTAGACGGCGTGCCAATCCGGGCCGCGACGCACGAACAGCGCGGCCATCCCCACGATCAGGAGTGCCGCCACTGACGCGCGGAACCACAGTCGGTGCGAGAGCGCGCGGACAGCCGTCACGCGGACAGCCTCATCGGCGGCTGCAGCAGCTCTCCGGCGGCCAGCGACTCGTAGATCCCGAGCAGGCGCCGAGCGATGTCCTCCCAGCCGTAGCGATCGATCGCGTGAGCGCGAGCGGCCGCGCCCATCGTCGCGCGGCGCGGCTCGTCAGCGAGCAGCGCGACCACCGCGTCAGCCAGGGCCTGCGGCTCCTCGGGCGGAACACCAACCGACGTCTCCGGCGTCATCACGTCGCGGTAGCCAGGGATGTCTGAGGCGACGACCGGCAACGCGCAGCCGAACGCGCGCGTCAGAACCATGCCGAAGCTCTCACCGCCGATCGACGGCGCGATCAGCGCCTTCGACGAGCGGAAAAGGTCGGTGAGGTCGTCTTGCGAGAGGAAGCCGCGGATGTCGATGCCGTCGTCTGACACGCGCAGCCGCGTGAGCAGAAGTCGCACAGCGAGGGGATCGGCGCCCGCGATTCGCAGCTCGGCGCCGGTGCGCTGCCTGATGTCCGGCCACGCGCGCAGCAGCACCTGAAGCCCTTTCCGCGTCTCGTGCCGGCCGGCGAAGACCACCGCGTGGTCGCGGCCTGCGGGCTCGGCGTGATCGGGAATCAGCACACCGTTCGGAACGACCTCGTACTCGCCCGGCAGCCATCGAGCCGCCGACGTTTTCGCCTGCTCCGAGACCGCAATCCGGTGGTCGATGCGCTGCATCAGGAAGCCCCACACGTGCATCCCGCCGCGCATCCAACCGAGGTCTCCCGACGCGTGATGGGTCGCGACGATCGGTGTGCGGGCAACCGAGAGCGTCGAGACGCAGATCGCCGGCGTCATCGGCTCGTGCAGATGGAGCACGTCGAATTTCTCGCGCGCTAGCACGCGCTTGATCCGGAGATGCGAGCGCGGACTCAGCACGATGTTCGGCAACGAGCCATTGGCTGGCACGATCACCGAGCGGCCCACAGGAATCACGTTGTCCGGCAATGTTCCGTGCCGCCCGACCCGCGGGTGCAGGACGCGCGTGAACTGGCCGGGCGGGTCGTTGCCCATGATCAACCGCACGTCGACGCCGAGCGCTTCGAGCGCCGCCGCCTGCAACTCGGCGTGCTCATTTACCGCGCCCCAGAACGACCACGAAAACGGCACGACGATCCCCACCTTCACACGCGGGACTATGCCGTACTGGCGCTGTCCGACGCGGACAGGTCGGGCGGCGCGGCGGCCAGCGGGTGCTCTCCCGTACTCTGCGAGGTAGTCAGCGCCGCGGAGGAGAAGAGATCGAGAATGCGTCTGGACGGAATCCACCACGTCACATGCATCACCGGCAATGCGCCCGGCAACGTCAGTTTCTATGCCGGAACCCTAGGTCTGCGCATGGTCAAGAAGACCGTCAACCAGGACGATCCGACGGTCTACCACCTCTTCTACGCTGACGAGCTGGGCTCGCCCGGCGCCGACATCACGTTCTTCGAGTACCCGGGCGCGCGACGCGGTCGTGCCGGCGACGGGATGGTGCACACGCTGAGCTGGCGCGTCGCGTCCGAGGCTGCGCTCGACTTCTGGGAGCGGCGACTCTCTGACTTTGGCGTGGCGTCTTCGCGCGCGGACGGGCGTCTGGTCTTCGCCGATCCGGAGGGGCTGCGGCTCGAGCTTGTGGTGCGGGAGACCGCCGATGCGCCGCTCGTGGCGTCGCATCCCGAGATCCCGTCCGAGCTCGCGTTACAGGGGTTCGACGGAGTCCGCGCGTTCGCCTCGGCACCCGAGCGGAGCAGCGTGGTACTGGAATCTGTCCTTGGCTTCGTGTCCGTGGGAGGCGCGGACTGGGAGGCCCGCGGCGATTCGCGCGGCGGCTTCTTCGGCTACGACCAACCGCCGGCCGAGCGCGCGATAGGCGGCGCGGGCACGGTGCACCACATCGCGTTCTCGTCGCAGACCGCGGAGCACGAGGCCTGGTGGCAGACAGTCGGCGCCGCCGGCCTCCACCCGAGCCCGGTCATCGATCGCTTCTGGTTCAAGTCGATCTACTTCCGCGAGCCGAGCGGCGTTCTGTTCGAACTCGCGACGCTCGGCCCCGGCTTCTCGGCCGACGAGGACATTGAACATCTCGGCGAGAAGCTGATCCTGCCGCCCTCGTTCGAGCACATGCGCGAGCGGGTTGAGCCAAAGCTGACACCGCTGCCCGATCCTCGCGCCGGCTGGGCACGCTGAGGTGGCTGGGCCGCTTGAGTATCTGACTCGGCCTGCGGCGGCCGAGCCGGAAGGCGCGCTCGTCCTGTTTCACGGCCGCGGCTCCGACGAACGCGATCTGTTTCCGTTGCTCGACGCGCTCGATCCGGAGCGCCGGCTGTTAGGAGTGACGCCGCGCGGGCCGCTGTCGCTGCCGCCGGGCGGTGCGCACTGGTATCGACTCGGCGGGATCCCGACACCCGACCCGGCGACGTTCCTACCGACGTTCGAGCAAGCCTCGGCGTTCCTCGACGCACTACCGGTGCCGATCGAGCATGTCGTGCTCGGCGGGTTCTCGCAGGGCGCGGTGATGAGCTACGCGCTCGGGCTTGGCGGCGGGCGGCCGCGACCAGCGGCAATCATGGCGCTATCGGGGTTCATGCCGCAGGTGGAGGGGTTCGAGATCGACCTCGACGGGCTAGACCGCTACCCGATCGCGATCGCGCACGGCTCGCACGATCCGATCATCTCGGTCGATTTCGGCCGTGACGCGCGCGCGACACTCGAAGGTGCGGGCGCGGCTGTCCTCTACCGCGAGACGCCAGTGCCGCACACGATCGACCCGTCGGTGGTGCGCGATCTGCAGGCGTTCGTCCAAGCCGCAACCGTCTGAAGCGGCCAATGTCCTTGCTCTGACACCGGCCGTGCCCCGCCGAGCCGTGTCCTGTGTCAGAGCAAGGACATTGTCCGCAAACCGCTCGTCCGCGCTTGAACCCACCGACCGCGAAAATCGCAAAGCCATGTCCTTGCTCTGACCCCCGTCATGGCCGATTCAGACGTGGCTGGGGTCAGAGCAAGGACATGGCCATCGCCCCAGTACACTCGCTCAGATGATCCTCGCCGACGAGGGGCTCGCGGAACTCCACACCCATCTCGGCGGCTCGGTTGCGTCCGAGATCCTCTGGAGCCTCGCGCACGAGCAAGGCATCGCGCTTCCCGTGAAGGACTACTGGGAGTTCGACCGCCTCGTCACCGTCTCCGACCCGCGCGGCGTCGAGAACCTCGACGCGCTCGACGCGATCTACCACTGGACGGAGCTGATCCAATCCTCGCCGCTTGCGGTCGAGCGCTCTGTCCACGACGCGATCGGTGGCGCGTACCGCTCGCAGGGGATCACGACGCTCGAGCTTCGCTTCAACCCGATGAAGCGGAACCGCGGCGGCGAGCGCGACCTCGATCACATCATCCTCGCCGCCGTCCGCGGCCTTGACCGCGCGCGACTCGAGTATCCGCAGGTGCGTGCCGGGCTGATCCTGATGATGGATCGCACCTTCGACGCGCGGCAGAACGAGGTGATCATCGAGAAGGCCGTGCGCTGGTCGGATCGCGGTGTCGTCGGCGTCGACATCGCCGGCCCACGCCCTGGTGGCTCGCGCTACGACTACGCACAAATCGCGCCAATGGTCGAGGGCGCGCGTGCCGCCGGGCTCGGCGTCACGATCCACGTCGGCGAGGAAGGCCCAACCGGCCGCGACGAGATCTCGGATGTCGTCGAGCACCTTCGCCCGGATCGCATCGGCCACGGGATTCTCGCCGCGTCCGATCCAGAACTAATGGGCCGCCTGCGCGACGCCGGGATCGTGCTCGAGATCTGCCCGACATCGAACCTCCTCACCAAGGCGCTGCTGGACGAGAACGAAATGCGCACCACGTTCCGTGCATTCGTGGAACACGGTGTCGCGTTCACGATTGCAACCGACGGCCCTGAGATGATGCGCACGCATCTCCGCGACGAGCTTGAGCTGCTCCACCGTATCGGCGCGCTCGACGAGGACGAGCTGCACGCTGCGAACGCGTGTGGCCACGCGGCGAGCTTCATCGGACGGCGTTGAAACAACCGAAGCGCGGCGAGATCTGGGTGGTGCTCGGAATCGTCTACGTGGTGTGGGGCTCGACGTACGTCGGAATCAAGCTCGCCGTCCGGACGCTGCCGCCGCTCCTTGCGGGCGGCACTCGCTTCCTCGTGGCGTCATTCCTGCTTGCGATGATCCTGCTCGCCGTCGGTCGCTCGTTGCGGATCACCCGTCAGGAGCTCGTCGGCACAGCGATCGTCGGCACGATGCTGCTGGCGATCGGTGTCGGGCTTGTGCACGTGGTCGAGCAGCACATCGACTCGAGTGTGGCTGCGATGATCGCCGGCTCTGTACCGCTCCAGGTGATCCTCTGGCGGACGATCTCCGGAGACCGCGTGAGTCGCGGCACGCTCGGGGCCGCACTGGTCGGTTTGGCCGGCCTCGCGTTGATCGTGGTGCCCGGAGGCATCGACGGTGGCTCAACCGCCACCGGGCTCGTCGTGATGCTGTTCGCGACGATGAGCTGGTCGGGCGGCTCGTTCATCTCACAGCGACTGACACTGCCCAGCGATCCGTTCGTGGCGACGGTCTACGAGATGCTGATCGGCGGACTCATCGCGACCCTCGTCGCAACAGCGCTCGGTCAATGGGGCGAACTGACGCGCGAGACGCTCCAGCCGGGACCGGTCGCAGCATGGGCGTATCTCGCGGTCGCCGGCTCCGTGATCGGATTCACCGCGTATGCCTGGCTGCTAGGGAACGCGCCGATCTCGCAGGTCGTGACGCACCAGTACGTCAACCCGCTCGTCGCCGTCGCACTTGGCGCCGCGATCCTTGGCGAGCGGCCGACAAAGCTCACTGCAGTCGGCGCAGTGCTGGTACTCGGCGCCGTGGTCGTGACCGTAAGCCGGGAGAGCAAAGCCGCTCGCGCGTACCCGCCTGCTTAAACGAGTGAGGGACAGACCAGGTCTGTCCCTCACTCACATCCTCAACCGAAACCTTCTCGCTACTGCGGCGTGACAGGCTCCGTGGCGGCGACTTCGGTAGCGACGGCTTCAGCTGCCGGCTCGGCTGCCTGTTCCGTCGAACTGGCGACCGCGTCGACTGCCCGATCTGTAACGCTGTCCACCTTGTCGAGCGCGCCGGTGAGCTTGCCGCCGGTCTTGTCGTCGACGAAATCCGTTGCCTTGTCGACGGCGCCCTTCACATCGTCGGCGTGATCCGCAACGGCGTCACGAGCCTTATCGACGACTCCACCGAGCGCGGCACCTGCCTTTTCGGCCATCGGGGCGGCCTTTTCGCCAACCTCCCGTGCCGTGTCTTTCGCCCTGCCCAAGATCTTGTCTAGGAATCCCATGCGGTCGACTCTACCCCGTTCGGCGCCCGCCCGCGCCGGACTCGTGCGCGAGCAGCCACCGCTTCGCGTCCAGGCCGCCGCCGTAGCCGGTCAGCGCGCCGTTCGCACCGATCACGCGATGGCATGGGAGCACGATCGGTAGCGGGTTGCTGCCGTTCGCGGCGCCGACCGCTCGCCCCGCGCGAGGAACCCCTAGCCGCCGAGCCTGCTCGCCGTAACTCACCGTCGCGCCATACGGAATCTCCGCAAGTGCGCTCCACGTGCGGTTCTGGAACGGCGTGCCCCGGAGGTCGAGCGTGAGATCGAACTCGCGACGCGTGCCGGCGAAGTACTCGT
This sequence comes from Actinomycetes bacterium, assembly GCA_025358355.1. GTDB lineage: Bacteria > Actinomycetota > Thermoleophilia > Gaiellales > Gaiellaceae > Gaiella. Next base: position 113,340 of record JANYJX010000042.1, read on the forward strand.
CGAGCTGGGTCTGTGCCGCGCGCAGGATCACGTTGTCGGAGCTCTTCGTGCGGGCCGAGCCCCATTCCACGGCACAGAGTCCGACCTCGGACGCTGTCAACGTGAGCTGGCCGATCGGCGAGGGAATCGACATGCGCTCGAGCATCACGCGGAGTCAGCCGCCCACAGGTGATGCGTCGCGTAGGAGCGCCACGGCCGCCAGCGCTCTGCGTGCGTGGCGAGCTCGCTCGGCGTCGTCGGGAGGCCGAGCCGCGCGGCGGCCCTGAGCAAGCCAAGGTCTTCGGCTGGGAAAACGTCCGGGTCGCCGAGCGCACGCAGCGCGACGTAGCTCGCCGTCCACGGGCCGATTCCTGAGACGTCGAGCAGCTGCCGCTTCGCCTCGTCGCGATCCACTCCCGGATCGAGCACGACCTCGCCTACGGCGAGCCGCCTGGCTAGCTCGCGGATCGTGCGTTGCCTTGCTCCTGTCAGGCCGAAGCCCATGAGATCGGCTTCGGCAACCGCCTCGGCTGCCGGGAATGCGTGCGTGAGTGCGCCGTCGGGTTCCGGGAGCGACTCGCCGAATGCCGTTGCCAGCCGCCCGGCGATCGTGCGTGCCCCGGCGACCGAGATCTGCTGGCCCAGCACTGCGCGCATCGCACTCTCAGGACCGTCGACCGAACCCGGAACTCGCCTGCCGGGATTCGCCGCGACCGTAGCGCCGAGCGCCGAATCGGTTGCGAGCGCTCCAGAGACCGCTTCCGGATCGGCGTCGAGATCGAGCAGCCGGCGGCAGCGGTACACGGCGGCCGCGAGATCGGCGATCGTCGACAGACGGAACGTGGCGACAACATGCTCATCGGCCGGCTGGAGCGAGACGACGCCGATCCCGCCCGGGAGCCGCAGCGTTCGGCGATAGACGCCGCCGCCGATCGACTCGACTCCGGCGACAGCACGCGCGCCGAGCCATTCGAGGATGCCGACGCCATCGAACGGCTGCCGCACGGGCAGCCGCAACGCCAGCTGGCCAGGCTCACGATTCTCACCGTTCCATCGCGCGCGCCGGAGGTCGCCAGGAGTTCCGGCGAACACCTCGCGCACGGTGTCGTTGAACTGACGCACGCTGCCGAACCCGGCAGCGAAGGCGATGTCCTGAAACGGCAGGTCAGTCGTCTCGATCAGCACGCGCGCCGTCTGCGCCCGCTGCGCTCGCGCCAGGGCCAGCGGCGGCGCGCCCAGCTCCTCGACGAGCAGCCGATTCAGATGCCGCTCGCTGACAGCCAGCCGCCGCGCGAGACCCGAGACGCCTTCGCGATCGACTACCGCGTCCCCGAGCAACCGCATCGCCCGACCAACGAGGTCACCGCGCACGTCCCACTCGGGCGAGCCGGCGACCGCGTCTGGCCGGCAGCGCTTGCACGCCCGCAGACCCGCGAGCTGCGCCGCGGCGGCCGTCCGGTAGAAGGTGACGTTCTGGCGCTTCGGCCGCGCCGGTGCGGGACAGCTCGGGCGGCAGTAGATCCGCGTTGTCCGCACGCCGATGACGAACACCCCGTCGAAGCGTGCGTCACGGCTCTCGAGTGCGCGGTAACAGAAGTCGAAATCGAGGCGCGAGTAACTCACCGCTCCATCTTGCCCGCCGTGCTGCGGCGTGACTAGCGGAAATCGGCCAAGCGCGTCAATCGATCTGAGTGCGGCGGTACGCGAGAAACTCGAGCAGGTCGGAGCGCGTCAGGATCGCCGCCGGCTTGCCCGCGCTAGCGACGACGACCGCCGCGGCGGGCCCGGACAAGTCTGAAAAGACTTCATCGAGAGACGCGCCAGCGTCGACAGTCGCGAGCGGCGGCTGCATCGCAACCGCAACGGCGTCGTTGAGCGCGTCAGGATTCTTGAACACGCGGTCGAGCAGGCTGCGCTCCTGGATCGAGCCGACGATATCGGTCATCGCAGCGAGGGGCTCGTGGCGGACGACAGGCAGCTGCGAGATCGAATAGCGCTGCATCAGGTCGATCGCTGCGCCGACCTTCTGGCTCGACTCGATCGTGACGAGCTCAGGCAGGTCGTGCGCCTCGCCACGCTTGAAGCGGAGCAGCTCGGCGACGGTCGGCGGCGGTGTGCGGCGCTCGAGGAAGCCGTACTGGAGCATCCAGTTGTCGTCGTAGAACTTCGAGAGGTACGAGCGGCCGGAATCCGGGAACAGAAGCACAACGCGGGAGTCAGGGCCGAGTCGCCGCGCGATCTCCATCCCAGCCCACGCGGTCGTCCCCGAGGAGCCGCCGACGAGCAGCCCTTCCTCGCGCGCGAGCCGCCGCGCGGTAACGAACGAGTCGCGATCGGAGACGCGCACCCACTCGTCGACCACCGTTGGATCCATCGTCTTCGGCCACGTGTCCTTGCCGATTCCCTCCACGAGATACGGATGCAGCGAGTGGTCGGCGTCGGAGGTGTAGACCGAGCCCTCCGGGTCGGCGCCGACGATCAGCGTGGTCGAGCCGCGCTCTTTGAAGTAGCGGCCGACGCCGGAGATCGTGCCGCCGGTGCCGACCGAGATCACGATCGCGGCGATCTCACCGCCCGTCTGCTCCCACAGCTCCGGGCCGGTGACGCGGTAGTGCGCCTCCGGGTTCGAGCTGTTCGAGTACTGGTCGGGCTTGAAGCCGCCGGGAATCTCCTCGGCAAGCCGATCGGAGACGGAGTAGTAGCTCTCGGGGGAATCCGGCTCGACGGCGGTGGGCGTGATCACGACCTCGGCGCCGTACGCACGCAGCATCGCGATCTTCTCCTGGCTCATTTTGTCGGGCATCACGAAGATGCAGCGGTAGCCCTTGAGCGCGGCGGCCATCGCGAGGCCGACACCCGTGTTGCCCGAGGTCGGCTCGACGATGGTGCCGCCGGGGAGGAGCCGGCCTTCCTGCTCCGCCGCCTCGATCATGGCCATGCCGATGCGATCCTTCACCGACCCGCCCGGGTTCAGGTACTCGAGCTTGGCGAGCAACTCGCCGGGGACATCGCGCGAGAGCCGATCGAGGCGGACGATCGGCGTCGAGCCAACAAGCTCGAGGACGGTGGGGAAGACGCGTGGCATCGCGACGCAAGCGTACTTTCTCCCGCTGCCACGCTTGAGGAGCGATTGCTTTCCGTAGGTTTCCGCAGGCTCGTTGCGGGTGCTGGCGGATGGATGCTTGGGAGCCGGTCGACAGGATCTTCCCCATGACCACCGCGCCGCACCGCCCGCTGTGCACGATCGAGCTGATCGCCGAAGGCCACGCCGATCGCTGCCCCGGCGAGGGATGTGTGTTCTGGGAGAGCGGCTGCGTCCTGAGCAGGATCGAAGCCGATCTCGACGGGCGGCCTGAGGTCGCGGCGCTGCTACTCGACCTGAGACGCGAGCTTGATGCGGGCCGAACGGTTGCCGTCGAGGACGCACAGGCGCTTTTCCACCGCCGCCTCGCCGCCGGCCGCGAGTAGCCGCGCGGCTAGTGGCGGAAGTGACGCCGGCCGGTGAAGACCATCGCCGCGCCGGCGGCCTCAACCGCGGCGATCACCTCGGCATCGCGCTTCGACCCGCCGGGCTGGACGATCGCCGCGACACCCGCATCGAGCGCGAGTTGTGCCCCGTCGGCGAAGGGAAAGAACGCGTCGGAGGCGAGCGTTGCGCCGGCGAGTGAGTGGCCATGCTCACGCGCCTTCTCGACCGCGAGCCGCACAGCGTCTACGCGACTCACCTGGCCGCCACCGATGCCAAGCGTCCGGCCGTCGCGCGCTAGAACGATCGCGTTCGAGGTGACGTGCCGCACGACGGCCCACGCGAAGAGCACGTCGGCCCAGCGCGCCTCGTCGAACGCACCGCACGCGACCGTCATCGCCTCGCGATCGGCCGGTGCCCCGTCCCGCTCCTGCACGAGTAGCCCACCGGGCACGCGCTTGTAGTCGACCTCCTCTACCTTCGCAGCTCGCCGCTCACGATCCTCGAGGATGCGAATGGCGGGTTTGCGAGCGAGCGCTTCAAGACCGGCGTCGTCGTACGCGGGCGCGAGCAAGACCTCGACGAACTGCTCGGCAAGCGCCTCCCCGAGCGTCGCGGAGACACCGCGAGTGAGCACTACGACGCCGCCGTACGCGGACACCGGATCCGCAGCCAGCGCCTTCGCGTACGCCTCCTCGATCGTGCCGCCAACGCCTACACCACACGGGTTCGCGTGCTTCACGATCACACAGGCGGACCGGTCGCCGAGAGCCCGCGCGAGCCCCCGCGCCGCCGACAAGTCGTTGAGGTTGTTGAACGAGAGCGGCTTGCCGTGGCGCTGCTCCACGCGCGAGAGTAGGTGCGTCCGCGCGCCGCGCTGCGTGTAGTAGGCGGCGCGCTGGTGCGGATTCTCGCCGTACGAGAGCTCGAGTGCGCGGTCGAAAACCGGCAGCAACGTCTCAGGAAACGCGTCGCCGCCGAGCCACGTTGCGACCGCTGCGTCGTAGGCGGCGGTCGTCGCGAAGGCACCCGCCGCAAGCTTGCGCCGGGTCTCGCGTGTCACCGCACCGTCGCGGCGCAGCTCCTCGAGCACGATGTCGTAGTCCTCCGGGCGGCACAACGGGAGAACGTCGGCATGGTTCTTCGCCGCCGCGCGCAACATCGCGGGGCCGCCCACGTCGATCTTCTCGATCGCGTCCGCATGAGTGACATCGAGTGCGGCGACCGTCTGCTCGAACGGGTAGAGGTTGACGCAGACAAGATCGAACGGCTCGATCCCGTGCGTGTCCAGATCGGCCATATCCTCGGCGACGTCGCGGCGGGCGAGGATGCCCCCGTGCACCGCCGGGTGGAGCGTCACGACACGGTGTCCAAGCATCTCGGCGAAGCCGGTCAGCGCTTCGACCCGCGTCACCTCCAGCCCCTCCGCCTCGAGATGTGACGCAGTGCCGCCGCTCGCGACGAGATCCCAGCCGAGGTCGGCGAGACCGCGCGCGAACACCGCGATTCCGGTCTTGTCGTAGGCGGAGAGAAGCGCTCTCATGCCTCGACCAACTCGCGCACGACCTTCGGCAGCAGCCGGTGCTCGACGGCCTGCACCCGCGCGCGCAACGTCGCCGCGGTGTCGCCCGGAAGCACGAGAACCGTCTCGGCCTCGATCACGGCTCCGGTATCGATGCCTTCTTCGACCCAGTGAACAGTGGCCGCTGTCTCGGAAACGCCGGCCGCGAGAACGTCTTCGATCGGATGCGCGCCGGGGAACTGCGGCAACGGCGCCGAGTGCGTGTTCACGATCGAGCCGGCGTAGCGGTCGAAGAACGGGCGCCGAAGCAGGTGCATGTATCCGGCGAGGACGACGAGATCGACACCGCGCTCACCGAGCCAGTCGGCGACAGCAGCGTCGCGCGCCTCGCGGCTCTCGTGCTCGGCCGCATCGAAGACCGCTATTGGAATGCCAGCGGTCTCGGCACGCGTGAGCGCCGGAGCGCCGGGCACGTTCGATGCCACGGCGGCAATCGGCAACCCGGCGTCGATTAGCGCTTGCAAGTTCGTTCCGGTGCCAGAGACGAGCACGCCGATCAGTCGAGCCACCGGACGCCTTCCCCGGGCTCGACCTGGCCGATCACAACATCGCCGGGTCGCGTGTCTGCGGCGGGCACAACCGCGCAGTAGCCGATCCCGATGTTGAAGACGCGACGCAACTCGTCCTCGCTAACGCCCTGCTCCGCGAGCCAGGCGAAGACCGGTGGCCGCTCCCAGCTGGACGGGTCGACGACGGCGCCGAGCCCATTCGGCAGCACGCGGGCGAGATTCCCTGCGATCCCGCCGCCGGTGACGTGGGCGAGGCCTCGCACGTCGGCGCGAGCGCCCAGTGCACGCACTTCGTCGAGGTAGAGCCTCGTCGGCGGCAGCAGAAGATCCGCGTCGATCTCGCCGTCACCGACGAGCCGCCGCACGAGCGAGAAGCCGTTCGCGTGAATGCCGGCCGAAGCGAAGCCGAGCACAAGGTCGCCAGCCTCGATCCGCGAGCCGTCGATCAGCCGCTCGCGCTCGACGACCCCGACGCACGTCCCACAGAAGTCGATCTCGTCCTCGCGATAGATCCCCGGCAGCTCGGCGGTCTCGCCGCCGAGAATCGCGCAACCTACCGCGCGGCACACCTCCGCGGCGCCCTCGACGAGCTCCGCAACCTGCTCGGCGTCGATCGTGTTCGCGGCGACGTAGTCGAGGAAGAAGAGCGGCTCCGCGCCGGTCGTGAGCACATCGTTGATGCAGTGCGCCGCGAGGTCCGCGCCACACCAGCGCAACCGACCCGCGCGGCGACCGAGCACGAGCTTCGAGCCGACGGAGTCGGTCGACGCAGCAAGCAGCCGGCGTTCGTCGATCGCAAAAAGCCCTGCAAATGACCCGAACGCGCCAGCGACCGCGGCGGTTGTAGTGGACGCGACGGCGGCGCGTAGCCGCTCGACGATCGCGTCAGCCGTCGCGAGCGAGACGCCCGCGGCAGCATAGGTCTGCTCCTCTGCCACCGCGATCGAGTCTACGGCCTCCGGGGCTAGAGTGGCACCGTGATCGGCGCGTCGCTCCTCAGCTCGTGGTCGGTCGAACCGGCGACGTTGGTAACGGCCGCGGTTCTCGCGCTCGCCTACGCGAGGCGCGCGCGGACACTCTCGCGACGCGGCCAACCTGTGCCCGGCTGGCGGATCGCGATCTTCGCAACCGGCATCGCGTTGATGGTGCTGGCGATCGCGTCGCCGATCGACGCCGTCGGCGAGGACGACCTCTTCACGCTCCACATGATCCAGCACCTACTGCTCGGCGACATCATTCCGATGTGCCTGCTCGCCGGGACGACCGGGCCGCTGCTGCAGCCTCTCCTCGCGCGGCTGCCGGTGAAGGAGCTGCGCGCGCTCGCGACGCCGTACGTCGCATTGCCGATCTGGGCGTTCAACCTCGGCCTCTGGTTCCTGCCGGGCATGTTCGATGCGGCCGAGGGTCATGCGGTCGTCCACATGGTGTTCCACGTTTCACTGCTGACCGCGGGGACGATCATGTGGCTGCCCGTCTTCGAGACGCTGCCCGCGCCCGAGTGGTTCGGGACTGGCGCGAAGCTCGGCTACATCCTCATCGTCCGAAGCGTTGGGATGATCTTTGCGAACGTGCTTGTTTGGGCCAGCTCGCCGTTCTACGAACCGTACCGGAGCGGCGGCTCGCACTACGGGATCTCGCCGCTCGGCGATCAGCAGCTCGCGGGTGGCGTGATGCTGCTTTACGACTCGTTGCTGACGCTGGTCGCGATCGCGTGGCTGTTCCTCCGCATGGCGCAGGAGAGCGAGGCGCGCCAGGAGCTACTCGAGCGCGGGCTGGACGAACGCGCGGTGCGGCGCGCAGTGCGCTATGGGCGGTGGCGCGAGCTCGCGGGCAGCGAGTGACGGACATGCCCTTGCTCTGACCCCGGACGCGGCCGTTCGAACCATGTCTGGGGTCAGAGCGAGGACATGTCCTCCGGCTCAACACCAAGCTCCGTTTCGAGGAGCTACCAAGCAAGCTCGTGATGACGTTACGGTGCGATTCAAGCCACGTCTTTGCTCTGGCCCCCAACATGGCCGCGGTGGACGCGTCCGGGGTCAGAGCAAAGACTTGGCCGTTCTGGAGAGTCGCCGACCGCGCTAGCCGGGCGGCTACGCAGGCGCAGGTTCGAAGCGCATCTTCGCGAGATTACGCTCCCACGGGACCCGCGTTGGGTACTCCCGCGTGAAGCACGCGCGGCACACCGAGCCCTCCGGCAGGCGCGTCGCCCACTGCATCCCCTCGAGTGAAAGGTAGTGCAGAGACGTCGCGCCGACGTGCGCGCACATCTCCTCGCCCGAGCGATGCGCGGCCGCGAGCTGATCCTCATCGGCCATGTCGATTCCGTAGAAGCACGGCGAGACAACGGGCGGCGACGACACGCGCACGTGCACCTCGGCCGCGCCGGAGTCGAACAGCATCGCGACGAGTGCGCGCATCGTGTTGCCGCGCACGATCGAGTCGTCGACGATCACGATCCGCTTCCCGGCGATCTCGTCCAGCGGGTTGAACTTCATCCGGATTCCCTGCTCGCGCAGCGCCTGATCGGGCTGGATGAACGTCCGCCCCACGTAGCGATTCTTGATCAGCCCCTCCTCATACGGGATCCCCGACGCCTTCGCAAAGCCGATCGCGGCGGGTGTACCCGAATCCGGGATCGGCATCACGAGATCGGCCTCGGCCGGCGCCTCCTGCGCGAGCCGCTGGCCCATCCGAACCCGCGAGCCGTGCACCTCGGTGCCCGCGAGCCGCGAGTCCGGCCGGGCGAAATAGACATGCTCGAAAATGCACAGCGCGCCGCGTCCTTCCGGCAGCGCCTGCGCGCTTTGCAACTCGTTCCCCTCGACCCACACGACCTCGCCCGGGCGCACCTCTCGCTCCCACGTGGCGCCGATCAGGTCGAACGCGCACGACTCGGACGCGATGACCCAGTCGTCGCCGATGCGGCCAAGCTCGAGCGGGCGAATCCCGTGCGGATCGCGGAAGGCAACGAGCGTGTCGCCTGCCAGCGCGACAACGGAATACGCGCCTTCCAGCCGCGCCATCGTTTGCGCCACGACTTCAGCGAGCGACCCGGAATCGCGCGCGAGCAACGCCGCGATCACCTCCGTATCGGACGACGACGAAAAGCGGATACCTGCGGCAACGAGCTCCTCGCGCAGCCCGGCGGCGTTCGTGAGGTTCCCGTTGTGGCCGAGCGCCACACGCCTCTCGCGGCCATGGTGGACGACCGGCTGAGCGTTCGCCCAGACCGCGGAGCCGGTGGTCGAGTAGCGCGTGTGGCCGATCGCGACATCGCCCGGCAAAGCCTGCAGCTGCTGCTCGCTGAAGACGTGCGCGACGAGGCCCATGTCGCGCAGCGCCGTCAGCCGGCCGGCGTTGGAGACGGCGATTCCCGCCGATTCCTGGCCGCGATGCTGCAGCGCGTACAGGCCGAAATAGGCGAGCCGTGCGACATCGCGGCTGTCCGAACGAATGCCAAAGACGCCACACATCAGGCGCCAGCCTCCCAGGTGCGTCGGAGATCGGTGACCGGGACGCCGAAGATCTCTGAGCCGCCAACGACGCCGATCCGCCGTAGACCGACCAACGAACCGGTCGGATCGACCTCGACTTGGTCGGCCGGCAAAGCCACGATCGCCTGACCCGCTCCCTCGCCGAACAACGTCACCACATCGTCCGGCAGATCGAGCTCGGCGCCGATCCCGGAGTGAATCGCGGCCTCGGCAAGCGCGACCGCAAGACCGCCCTCGGCCACGTCATGCGCAAGCGATGCCCGGTGCGCGATCCGCCACAGCCACTCTACGAGCGCCGCCTCCGCAGGCAGATCGAGCGTCATCGGGCGGCCGCTGACCTCTCCGAAGCGCGCCTGGTACTCGGAGCCCGCCAGCGCCGGCGCACCGGCCGACGCGAGCAGGATTACGTCACCCTCGCGCCACTTGTCTGGGACTCGACGTACATCCGGAACGAGACCCACGCACCCGACGACCGGGGTCGGATCGATCGAGCGCCCGTCCGTGTCGTTGTAGAGCGAGACGTTGCCCGACACGATCGGCACGCCAAGCGCCTCGCACGCCTGCGCCAAGCCCTCGATCGCCTCGACGAGCTCCCAGCCAACCTCGGGCTTCTCGGGGTTGCCGAAGTTGAGGCAGTCAGTGAAGCCGATCGGCTCGCCACCGGCGCAGGCGACGTTTCGCGCCGACTCAAGCACCGCCAACGCACCGCCCGTGAATGGATCGAGCCGACCCATTCGGCCATGGCCATCGAGCGAGAGCGCGAGACCGCGATACGCCGGACGCAGCCGCAGCACCGCCGCGTCGAGCCCCGGCCGGCGGACCGTGCGCGACTGGACGAGCTGGTCGTAGCGCCGGTAGACGAACGCGCGCGAGCGCAGCGCGTCCGACCCGAGCAGCTCGAGCAGCGCAGCCACGGGCGCAGGCGCGCCGACCACCGGCACCTCCGCAAGACCAACCCGCGGCTCGCGAGAAACGACGTAGCGCGGGCAGTCGTCGGTGAGAAACCGAGCCGGCACCGCGCCCACGATCTCGTCCTCCCAGTAGGCGCACAGCTCGCCGCTCTCAGTGACCGAGCCGATCGTCGCGTGGTGAAGCTGCCAGCGCTCGCACACCTCCTCGACCTCGGCGAGCCGCTCGGCTCGCACGATCGCGACCATCCGCTCCTGCGACTCGGAGATCATCACCTCCCACGGCTCCATGCCCTCCTCGCGCCGCGGCACGCGGTCAAGGTGGACGTCGATCCCGTAGTCGGCGGCCATCTCGGCCAGCGACGAGGCAAGACCCGCGGCGCCGCAATCCTGCAGCGACTCGACGAGGCCTCGCTCGACCAGCTCGAGCGATACCTCGATCAGCTTCTTGCCCGTGAACGGGTCGCCGACCTGGACGGACGGGCGCTTCTCGGCCGCTCCTTCTCCCAATTCCTGACTCGCGAGCACGGATGCGCCGCCGATCCCGTCGCGGCCCGTGGTCGCACCGTAGAGAACGACATGCGCGCCCGCCGCGGTCGCTTTCGCGCTCGTCAGCCGCTCCGACGGGAGCAGGCCGACGCACATCGCGTTGACGAGGCAGTTGCCGCGGTAGCTCTCGTCGAAGACAGTCTCGCCGCCGACGTTCGCCACACCGACGCAGTTGCCGTAGTGGCCGACCCCACCAACCGCGCGCAAGAAATGGGCATCAGGCGCGCCAAAGCGAAGCCCGTCGAGTAGCGCAACCGGGCGCGCGCCCATCGCCGAGATATCGCGCAGGATCCCGCCGACTCCGGTCGCCGCGCCCTGAAACGGCTCGACCGCAGAAGGGTGGTTGTGGCTCTCGACCTTGAACGCGACCGCGAGACCGTCGCCGAGGTCGAGCACGCCGGCGTTCTCGCCCGGGCCCTGCAGCACGCGCGCGCCGGTACTCGGCAAGCGGCGTAGGAGCAGAGCCGAGTGCTTGTAGCCGCAATGCTCCGACCAGAGCACCGAGAAAAGCGCAAGCTCGAACGGGTTCGGCTCACGCTCCAACAGTTCCTGGATACGGTCGAGCTCCCCGTCCGTGAGGCCGAGCGATCGATGGAGCGGTTGTTCCGCGACGGCGGCCAGGGTTCGAGTGTAGACGCTTGGTCGGCGGAGAGGTCGCGGTGCCCGATCTCACGCCGCCCACGTCCTGACCGTTAGCGTCAGGAACGCATGAGCCGCCGCAACCTGATTTTGCTGATAGTGCTTTCCGCGATCTGGGGCGCGTCGTTCCTGTTCATCAAGGTCAGCGTCCGCGAGCTGTCGCCGTCGGTCGTCGTGCTCGGGAGGCTCGTGGTCGGGGCCGGAGTTCTGCTGCCACTCGCGGCGTTCCGTGGTGGCCTGACCCCGCTCCGCGGACGACTGCGCGCGGTCGCGCTCCTCAGCCTCTTCAACAACGCGCTCCCGTTCTGGCTACTCGGCTTCGCGGAACAGCGGATCGACTCGGGGCTGACCGCCGTGATCCAAGCCGCGGCGCCGATCTTCACGGTCCTGCTCGCCGGGCGGATCGACGCGACGCAACGGGTCGGCCGCGGGCAACTCGTTGGCGTCGGCGTTGGGTTCGTCGGTGTCGCGCTGCTCGTCGGTGTCCAGCGCGGAGGAGGCCTCGTCGGTGCGGTCGCGGTGATCGGGGTTGCGCTCTGCTACGCGTTCTCGGTCCTCTTCGCAGGCCGTGTCACCCGCGACATCCCGCCGCTCCAGCTCTCGATCGGCCAGCTCGGCGCGGCCGCAATCCTGATCGCCCCGTTCGGCCTCGCGCAGCTCCCCGCCCACGTCCCGAGCTGGAAGCCACTTGTTGCGGTCGCGACGCTTGGCGCGCTCGGCTCGGGTGTTGCCTATCTCCTCTACTTCGCGCTGATCCACGGCGCTGGCGCGTCGAAGGCGATCCTCGTCACGTATCTGGTACCAGCCTTCGCGCTCGTCTACGGCGCTGTTGGCCTACACGAGCACATCAGCGGGCGGGCGCTGATCGGGCTCGGCCTGATCCTCGGCGGCACAACCCTCGCTACGGGGATCGCGAAGAAACAGCAGCGCCGCCGCCGGCGGCGCTGCTGGCGGCTCGAACGCTGATCGCTGCCGTCGCGCTCACCGCGTATCTCGCGACGACGAGCGGCTGGCGCAAGATGCTCGCCGACCTACGCGCAGCGTGGCGGCCTGTGCTCGTCCTCGGTGCGTTGAACGCCGCGATCCCGTTTTGGCTCGTAGCCTGGGGCGAGACCCACATCGAATCGAGCGTCGCGGCGATCGCGCAGGCCACCGTCCCGCTCTGCTCGTTCTTGATCGGCCTGCGCTTCCTGCCGCACGAGCGGATCGGTGCCGCGCGGATCGCCGGCGTCTTGCTCGGCCTCGCCGGCGTCGCGGTACTCGCCGGCATCAATCCGCATGGAGGTTGGCCGGCGGCTGCGGGCACGCTCGCGATCGTCGTCGCGTCGATCTCGTACGCGTCCTCGGGGATCTTTGGCCAGCTCCGCGTGAGCGGCACGTCGGGGCCTGTGCTCGCAACCGGCTCGATGATCGCGGGCTTCCTGATGCTCCTACCGCCTGCGCTCGTCCAGTTTCCGACGGCGATGCCGACCCGCGGCGCGATCGCGTCGGTCCTCGCCCTCGGGCTTCTGGGGACCGCCGCCGCACAGCTGATCCTGTTCAGGATCCTCGTGCTCGCCGGCGCCCGCAAGCTGAGCCTCGTCGCATATCTGATGCCCGGGTTCGCGCTGGTCTATGGCGCCCTGATCCTGCACGAGCACGTCCGCGCAATCGGGATCGCGGGGCTCGCGTTGATTCTGCTCGGTGTCGCGCTCGGCTCGGGCGCATTGCGCCGACCCCTTCGCGCGGAGGCTCGCTAGCCGCCTTCGAAGCGGTGCTCCGCCTTGCGCACGACGAACCAGACGCCGACGAGCACCACGATCACACCGACCGCCGCGAACAGCCCGTACCGCTGGATCGCATCGGCCGCCGCCCCGCCAGCGTAGTACGCGAGCAGCCCGACCCCGGTTGCCCACGCGATGCCGCCGGTCGCGTTCCAGAACAGGAACTTCCACGGGTTCATGTGCGCTAAGCCAGCGATCCACGCGACGGTGTAGCGCAGCACGGAGACGAAGCGCCCGAAGAAGACTGTCTTGCCGCCGTGCGCCGCCATGATCCGCTCGGCGCGTGGCAACACCCTGTCGGCGTACGCGTTGAGCCACCTCCAGCGGCGGAACAGTGCCCGCCCGCCGAGGCGCCCGATCAGCCAGTAGCCGAGGTTGTCGCCGATGATCGCCGCGGCCGCCGCCACGACAATGACCATCACGATCGAGGAGTGGCCCTTCGAGGCGAGTACGCCGAATGCGATCAGCGCGGTCTCGCCCGGCAGCGGAATCCCGAACGATTCGAGCAGTACAACGACGAACAGGAGCGGCAACCCGTGGTTGGTGATGAAGTGCGTCACGGCCACATCCTTACTTACTGCCTCGCCGGCTGTAGGCGCGCTCAGTAGTTTCCACGATTGCGAGCGCGCCTCACCGGTGCGATAAGCCAAGAGTGAAGCAACGCGGCTGGAGCGCAGATGTCATCGCGGCGGTCACGCTGCTCGCCGCGCTGACGTTCGCGGCGGCGCTCGCGGCGATCGGGTTCTACGTCGGCCACAAGACGCGAGGCTCGACTGCGACGCCGGCAACCACGAGGGCGGCAGTCGCGACGATCGACCCGCAGGTGGCGGCCGGTGCGCACCAGTTCGTGGCGTTCGCATGCGCTCAGTGCCACGGGATGGGCGGCACAGGCGGAGTCTCGCCCGACGTGCCCGCGCTGACGCAGATCGGGCCACAACTCACCTCGGCGCAGCTGCGCTCGGTGATCGATCACGGCATGGGCGTGTCGGCGAACCCGGCCAAGCCGTTCATGCCTGTTTGGGGCAATGTCATCTCGTCGCGCCAGGTGGACGATCTCGTCGCGTACATCCGCGCCGGTCTGCCCGCGGTGCCGGACGCGGTGCCGGTCGCGATCCCGCAGGGGCAGGGTGCCGAGGTAGCGGGCGCCGCGCTCTACGTGAAGTACGGCTGCATCAACTGCCATGGCCCTAACGGCCTGGGCGGCGTGCCGAACCCGCAGTCTCCGGACAAGACGATTCCGCCACTTTCGGGCGCGGATTTCTTCAAGCAGTTCAACACGGACGCGAAGATCATCGACTTCATCCGCAGCGGCAGCGTGCTAGGGCGACAGCCGATCGTGAGCATGCCGCACTGGGGCGGGATCATCTCCGACCCCGATCTGCGGGCGCTCGTCGCGTACATCAAGACCCTCAAGACGGCATGACCCGATGGACGATGTGAGCCCGGCCGAGGGGGTCGCGTGCGCCGAATGTGGCCGCACGCCGGAGAGCGACGAGTCGATCGAGAGCGAGTCGTGGCGCTACTACCCGGACGGCGCCGAGGAGCCGCATCCGTTCTGCCCGGAGTGCGCTGAGCGAGAGTTCGGCCCGCCGGTCTAGCTGGACTAGCCAAGCCAGCTTTCGAGCCTGGCGAGCGCCTCGGGCATGTTCGCCCGGCCGTAGCCGAAGCGCACGTGCTCCGGCTCGTCGTAGACCGTGCCCGGCAGGAGCAGGACACCGGTCTCGGTCACGAGTCTCTCGCAGAAGGCGGTGACCTCACCGACTCCTTCGACGCGGGGAAAGCCGATCGGCGATGCGTTCGGCCTGACCCACGAGAAGGTCTGGGCGTGCCGCTCGAAGAACGCGTCGAGCAGCGGGAGATTGGCGAGCACGATCGAACGGTTCCGGCCGGCGAGGAGGTCCCGGTGCCGAAGCGCGATCTCGCTCAAAAGCTCGCTCGGAGCGCTCGAGGAGATCGTCGTGTAGTGCTTGAAGTCGAGCACACGATCGAGCGCGCCGCGATCGCGCGACGCAAGCCAGCCGAGCCGCAGCCCGGGCAGGCCGTAGGTCTTCGACATCGAGCCGAGCGAGATCGCACGCTCGTACAGGTCGCAGGCGGCGGGAAGGCGATCACCGGGATCGTGCTCGATCTCGCGATAGACCTCGTCGCAGAAGAGCCATGCACCGCGCTCGGCGCACAGCTCGACGACGCGATCGAGAACGGCGCGCGACATGTTCGTGCCGGTCGGGTTGTGCGGCGTGTTGACGTAGACGAGCCGCGTGTTCGGCCGCAGGATCCGCTCCAGCTCCTCGAGATCGTGGGCCCAGCCATCGGCGTAGCGGCGGTGCCACTCCGTGACCTCGGCGCCGGTCGAGCGGGCGAGTACCAGCGCAGACTCGTAGCAGGGCGTCTCGACGACGACGTGGTCGGCCGGCCCGAGTAGCGCGTGGTAGGCGGCGAAGATGCCTTCCTCGGCAGCCGCGACCACGAGGACGTCGGCGGCGCCGCACGCCTCGTAGATCGAGGCGATCGCTTGACGCAGGGACGGCGCGCCCGGCGACTCCGTGTAGCCGAGCCGCTGCACAGCGAGAAGGTCGGCCGCACCCGGCTCGAGGGCGAGCAGTTCGCCGATGGTGATCGTCTCCGCGTCGCTCGACGAGAACATCAGCTCCGCGGTGAACTCGTGGCGCCCGTAGTACTGCTCGATGCGGAAGGGTGCGAGATTCATCAGGGCGATCTTCGCAGAGCAGCCGCATGCAGTTGACGGTGATATTCCTAGTCCTGTGCGTCCCGACAGCTCTTCTCGGGACCGGGCATTGACAACAACCACGAACAGGAGCTGATTCAACGATGGAATTCGTCCACACGTGCTATCGCATCACCGACCCGGAGCGCTCGGTCGCGTTCTACGAGGCGCTCGGCCTGGAGATGCGGCGCGAGCTGCCAATCCGCGAGGAGGCGACGAACTACTTCCTCGGCATCCCCGGCAAGCCCGGGCCGGAGCTCGAGCTGACGCACAATTTCGGTGTCGGCTCGTACGAGCTCGGCACCGCGTACGGGCACATCGCACTGACCGTCGAGAACATGGCCGAGATGCTCGAGCGACTCGCAGCGCAAGGAATCGAGCCGGAGCGCCCGCCGTACACGATCCGCGAGGGCGGCTCACAAATCTGCTTCGTCCGCGACCCCGACAACTACCGCATCGAACTGATCGAGCACTAACGGCTCCGGATCAGGTCGGCGGCGCGCTCGGCGACCATCACTGTCGGCCAGTTCGTATGGCCTCGCGGTAGCGCTGGCATCACCGACGCATCGACCACGCGCACGCCGGCGAGGCCACGGACGCGCAGCTCCGGATCGACGACGGCGAGCTCGTCGTCGCCCATCCGGCACGTACCGACCGGGTGGTAGAGCGTCTGCGACTTGGCGCCGAGATGAGCGAGCAGCGCATCGTCGTCCTGCGCGTCCTCGCCCGGGAGGATCTCGCCGGCGAGCTTCCCCGCGAGCGGCTCCCGCGCCAGGATTCGCCGCGCCAGACGCACGCCCGCGAGCAGGACTTCGGCATCCTGGCCACCCGAGTCGCTGAGATACCGCGGATCGACGATCGGCGTGTCGAGCGGATCCGCCGACCGAAGCCGCACCTCGCCGACGCTTCGGGGCTGCAGCAGGATCGCCGCCAGAGTCACGCCCTCGCGCGTGGGCTTGATGAGACCTTCATCCTGAAACGGGACCGGCGCGACGACCAGCTCGAGATCGGGCGCCGCGACGTCAGGGCGCGAGCGGACGAACGCCGCGCCCTCACCAACGTTCGACGTGAGCGGGCCGCGGCCGGTAACGAGCCAGCGCAGGACATTCGGCAACGTTTCGGCCGAGGTCAGCGTCTTTACGCCCGGCACCGTCGCAGCAACGACACCATTGGCGAGATGGTCGAGCAGGTTCTTGCCGACGCCTGGCAAATCGTGGGTGACGCCGACACCGAGCGCGCGCAGCTCGTCCGCCGGCCCGATTCCCGACCCGAGCAGCAGCCACGGCGAGCCGATTGCGCCGGCCGAGACGATCACCTCGCGACCCGCGAGGGCTAACCCCTCGACATCGCCGAGGCGGTAATTGACACCAGTCGCGCGGCCGTCTTCGACGACGACCCGCGTGACCCGCACATCCGTGACCACCGTCAGATTCGGACGGCGCCACACCGGCCGCAAGTAGCCGTCAGCGACGCTGAACCGCCGCCCGCGCCGCTGCGAGACCGGAACGAAGCCGACGCCTTGGTTGTTGGGATCGTTGAGATCGTCGCGGTGACCTAACCCTTCGGCCAGCGCGGACTCGACGAACGCGGCAGTGAGCGGGCTGAGGTCGCGCGCGTCGGCCTGCGGGAACGGCCCGGCGCCCGACACGCCGTAGTACGGCTCGACCGCATCCCAGCTCCAGGCAGCCGGCCAGGCGTCCTGATCGGCCTGGTTCCCGCGCAGCACCATCATCGCGTTGATCGCCGACGAGCCGCCCAGCGTCTTGCCGAGCGGGAAGAAGACTTCGCGCCCATGAGGTGCTCTTGCGGCGCCGTCCGAAAGGCCCAGTCGACCTCCGACTAGAACAACCTCGAGAACGGGGCCGGGATCATCACCTCGAGCTTGCGCCGCCGCTGCCCGGCCTCGAGCAAGAGCACGCTCGTCGCCGGATCCTCGCTGAGCCGCGCGACGAGAACGCAGCCGGCCGAGCCGGCACCGACGATCACGTAGTCGTGCATTCGCCGCCAAGCCTACGATGCGCGCATGTTCGACGACCTTCCCGTGAGCGAGTTCGCGTTCCCGGGGCCGCTGCGCGACAAGCTGGTCGCTGCGATCCTCTCCGGCGCGAAGACATCGACGAGCGGCCTCTACGAGGAGAACATCCGTACCGGCGAGCCGCTAACGACGGTTGGAGAGCGCTCAGCCGTGCTCGACTCAACCGACGAGCGCGTCGCCGTTATCGAGACGATCGAGGTCATCGTCAAGCGAGTGGGCGACGTCGATCTCGCGTTCGCGATCGAGGAAGGCGAGGGCTTCGAGACGGTCGCGCAGTGGCGCGAGGCGCACGTTCGCTTCTTCGAGAGCGCCGATCTCGCCGCGATCCTCGGCGACCCGCCGGTCGTTGTCGACGATGACACGCTGGTTGTGTGCGTGCGCTTCCGGCTCGTCGAAGCGCGCTGAATCTCGGCACAAACCTGGCACAGACACGTCACGGTTTCCGCAGTAGGTTGGCGGAATGGCGAAGGCAGCAACACCCTGGGGTTCGGCGGCGATCGTCGAGGAGCTCAGCCTCCCCCAACGCGTGGGCGAGCGGCGCTTTGCGTCGCTCGTCCAGCTCCTCGAGACGCCAAAGGGCGAGCGACTCGTGCGTTTCGCCTACGCGACGGACGGGACTGCGCGACGCGGGCCGGTCACCTTGCGCGCAAGCGACCTCGCGAAGCTGCGAAGGGGCCTCGAGAAGGCACCAGGGTTGAAGGAGGCGCTGCTGGGCTAGACGGACACAAGCGAGCCAGCTCGAGCCGACGCGACGAGTGACCGCATCAGCGGCAAGCCGCCAACCGGGCCGAGGAGCGGATCAACGGCGTGTTCCGGGTGCGGCATCAGGCCCATGACGTTGCCGGCCTCGTTCGCGACGCCCGCGATGCGACCGAGCGAGCCGTTCACGTCTTCGGTGTAGCGCAGGATGATCTGGCCGCGCGACTCGAGCTCGGCGACGAGGTCGGCGTCGCCGAACCAGTTGCCCTCACCGTGCTTGATCGGAATCACGAGCTCGTCGCCGATCGCGCTCTCGGCCGTGAGGACGCACCCCCTGCTCTCGACGGTAACGGTGACATCGGCGCAGAGAAACTCGAGCTGGCGATTCGCGCGGAGAACCCCCGGCAGGAGGCCGGCCTCGCACAGGATCTGGAAGCCATTGCAGATCCCGAGCACGGGACGAACTGCCGCCGCGAGGTCGCGCACAGCTTCCATCACCGGCGCGACGCGAGCGATAGCGCCGCACCGCAGGTAGTCGCCGTAGGAGAAGCCGCCCGGCAGGACGACGGCTCCGGTTCCGGCGGGCAGCTCAGGCTCGGCATGCCAAACGAGGCGCGCATCGGCACCGAGCGCGTCGAGCGCGATGACCGCGTCGCCGTCATCGTTCGAGCCCGGAAACTGGATCACCGCGACGATCGGGCGGGCGTCGCTCATTCGCTCACCAGCTGGATCTCGACGCTCTCGATTAGCGGGTTCGCGAGCAGCTCGACGCACATCCGCTCGACCGCGGCGCGGGCTGGCACAGGATCGGTCGCCTCCAACTCGAGATCGACGATCCGGCCGATACGGGCGGCCGTCACACCGAAGCCGAGAGCCCGCAACGAAGCCCGAACGGCCTCGCCTTGTGGGTCGAGGATGCCGGCTTTGGGGCGGACGAGAACAGTCGCTTTCATCGGAGCACCACCTCCTGGTCGGCGACGTACGCGTTGAATTCGATGTCGGTCAGCCGCTCGAACGCCTCGACATAGCGCCCCCGCGTGCCGGCAACCACGTCGTCCGGCAGCTCCGGCCCGGGGTCGGTCTTGTCCCAGCCGGTCGTCAAGCACCAGTCGCGAACGAACTGCTTGTCGAACGAAGCCTGCGTCCGACCGACCTCGTACTCGTCCAGCGGCCAGAAGCGCGACGAGTCGGGCGTCAACGCCTCGTCGGCCAGCACAACGCGCCCCGCGGGATCGACGCCGAACTCGAACTTCGTGTCGGCGACGATGATCCCGCGCTTCGTCGCGTGCGCGGCCGCGAAGCCGTACAGCGCGAGCGCCGCCTCGCGCGCCGCCGCGTAACGCTCCGCGCCGCACAGATCGGCGGCTTCGTCCTCCGAGATGTTCAGGTCGTGGCCGCTTGTTGCTTTCGTGGCCGGGGTGACGATCGGCTCCGGCAAGGCCGCCGACTCAAGCAAACCGGCAGGCAGCACATGGCCGCAAACCGCTCCGCTCGCCGAGTAGTCCTTCCAGCCCGACCCGGCGAGATAGCCACGGACGACGAACTCGACCGGCAGCATCTCGAGCCGCACACATTCAATCGACCGCGCGTCTGACCGCAAGGCGAGCAGGTGGTTCGGGACGATCTCCTCCGTCCGCGCGAACCAGAACGCGGCAAGCCCGGTGAGGACGCGCCCCTTGTCCGGGATCGGCGTCGGCAGCACGACATCGAACGTCGAGATCCTGTCCGACGCGACAAGCAGCAGCCGCGCGTCATCGAGGGCATAGATCTCGCGCACTTTCCCGCTCGCAATATGCGTGGGCGCGCTAGACATGCACCGCCTCGGCGTCGCGCGCGGCGACCAACCCGCGCAAGCGATCGAACACGACATCGGCGTGGCGCGTGAACGCGGCCGGGTCGAAGACAGCAGAAAGATCGACGCGCCCGGCAAGCTCCGCGTCGCCGCGCACCAGCTCGCGGAAGTCGAGTCCCTCATCCCACGCGCGCATCGCATGGCGCTGCACCAACCGGTACGCGTCGTCGCGCGACAGGCCGGACTCGACCAACGCGAGCAGCAGCCGCTGGCTGAAATAGAGACCGCCGCTCGACTCGACGTTCTCGCGCATCCGCTCGGTTCGGACGACGAGCCCGTCGACGAGCCAGGCGAAGCGATCGAGCATGTAGTCGACCGCGAGGAACGAGTCGGGCAGCACCACGCGCTCGGCTGAGGAGTGCGAGATGTCGCGCTCGTGCCACAGGGCCACGTTCTCGAACCCGACCTGCGCATTCGCGCGAACGACGCGCGCCAGGCCGCAGATGCGCTCCGCCGTGATCGGATTTCGTTTGTGCGGCATCGCCGAAGAACCCTTCTGGCCGCGGCCGAACGGCTCCTCAACCTCGCGAACCTCGGTGCGCGCGAGATGCCGGATCTCGGTCGCGAAGCGGTCGAGCGACGACGCGACAAGCGCGAGCGTGGAGAGCAGCTCGGCGTGACGATCGCGCTGGAGAATCTGCGTCGAGCTGGGCGCCGGCTCGAGCCCGAGCTGCTCGCACGCCAGCCGCTCGACCTCGGGGCTCGTCGCCGAGTACGTACCCACGGCGCCCGAGAGCTTGCCGACGCGCATGCCGTCGAGCGCTCGCGCGAGCCGCACGCGGTCGCGGTCGAGCCCGAAGGCCCAGCCGGCGAGTTTCAGCCCGAACGTCGTCGGCTCGGCATGAACCCCGTGTGTGCGGCCCATCGTGAGCGTCGCGCGATGCTCTTCGGCGCGCCGGACCACTACGTCGAACGCCCGATCGAGGCCGGTCAACACGACGCGTCCCGCATCCAGGATCGAGAGCGACAGCGCCGTGTCGAGGACATCCGAGGACGTGAGCCCGTAGTGGAACCAGCGCCCTTCCGGCCCGAGCGACTCGGCGACCGCATCGACGAACGCGGCGACATCGTGGTTCGTCTCGCGTTCGATCTCGGCGACACGTGTCGGCGACGGCGCCACGGCGTTAGCACGAATCGAGGCCGCGGCCTCGGCCGGAACCACACCCGCGACCGCCCAGGCATCCAGAGCTGCGAGCTCCACATCGAGCCAGCGCCCGAGCCTCGCCTCGTCCGACCAGATAGCGGCCATGGCGGGGCGGGAGTAGCGGGCGATCACTGCATCGATTGTAGAGACGCGCCCGGCGCAGCTCGCCGGGTAGCGATCAGCCCGCGATGTCCGTCCGGTAGCGCATCCCGGCGAAGCTGATCTCCCCGACGCCGGCGTAGGCGGCTGCTTTCGCGTCGGCGAGCGTCGCGCCACGCCCGACGACGCCAAGCACGCGACCGCCGTTCGTGACGACCTGCCCGCCGCGCAGCGCCGTTCCCGCGTGGAAGACGAGCGCGCCCGCTGCCTCCGCGGCCGCGATGCCGTGGATCGGCGAGCCAGTGTCGCCCGCCTCCGGGTAGTTGCCCGCCGCGAGCACCACGGTCACCGCCGCGCCTTCGGAACGGATCGACACGCCAGCAAGCTCGCCGCCAGCCGCCGCCGCGAGCGCTTCCAGCAAGTCTCCATCGACCAGCGGCACGATCGACTGCGTCTCGGGGTCGCCGAAACGGCAGTTGTACTCGAGCACCTTCGGTCCGTCGGCGGTGAGCATCACGCCTGCGAAAAGACAGCCGATGAACGGCGTCCCGCGCTGCGCGAGCTCGGCGAGCACCGGGCGACACACGACCGCGAGTAGCTCCTCGACCGCGGCGTCGTCGTAACCGCCGACCGGGGCGAACGTGCCCATCCCGCCAGTGTTCGGGCCGGCGTCACCGTCGTAGGCGCGCTTGTAGTCGCGCGCGACGGCGAGCGGAACGGCGTCGCGCCCGTCGCACAGCGCGAGGAGCGAGACTTCCGGCCCGTCGAGCAACTCCTCGATCACGAGCGAGCCACCGAACGCAGAGACGGCGATGAGACCTGCGTCGAGCTCGGCCTGCGTCGTGCAAACCACGACACCCTTCCCGGCAGCGAGCCCGTCAGCCTTGACGACGCACGGTGGCCGCGCGATCGCGAGGGTCGCCGCGGTCGGCACGCCTGCCGCCTCCATCACGTCCTTGGCGAACGCCTTCGACCCTTCGATCGCTGCCGCGCCGGCACTCGGCCCGAAGGCGAGGATCCCACCACGGCGCAGTTCATCGGCGACTCCCGCCACGAGAGGCACCTCGGGCCCGATGATCGCGAGGTCGATCCCAAGCGTGCTCGCGAGGTCGAGCAGCGCCTCCGGGTCGTCCGCCCGCACGGGATGACAGACGCCGAGCGCCGCGATGCCCGGGTTCCCAGGGGCGGCGTGGAGTGCGGTGAGCAGGGGCGACTGAGCGAGCTTCCAGGCGAGCGCGTGTTCGCGTCCGCCCGATCCGACCAGCAGCACCTTCACGGCTCGATCCTACGGTTGACACCGAAACCGCGGCCCGCGAACATCGCGGCATGAGCACCTTCAACGCGCCACCGGACGCGTACGAGCGCTACATGGGTCTCTGGTCGCGGCCGCTGGCGCGCGAGTTTGTCGACGCTGTCGGCATCGCGCCCGGTCAGCGAGTGCTCGACGTCGGGTGCGGCACAGGCGCTCTCACGACCGAGCTGGCGCGGAAGGTCGGAGCCGCGAACGTGGCCGCCGTCGATCCGTCCGAGCCGTTCGCCACCGCATGCTCGGCCACGGTGCCGGGAGCCGATGTTCGCGTCGGCGGCGCCGAGACGCTGCCGTTCGCCGACGGTTCGTTCGACGCAGCGCTCTCTCAGCTCGTCGTCAACTTCATGACCGACGCACATGCCGGTGTCGCCGAGATGAGCCGTGTGGTGCGGCAGGGTGGCACCGTCGCGGCGTGCACGTGGGACCTCCGCGACGGGATGACGATGCTCCGCGTCTTCTGGGACGCAGCCGTCGCCATCGATCCCTCAGCGCCACACGAGGGCCGCACGATGCCGTTCTGCAGTCGCGAAGAACTCGATCTCCTGTGGCGCGAGGTTGGCCTCGCCGATGTCGAGACGGGCGAGCTCGTCGTGAAGAGGAGCTATGCAAGCTTCGACGATTTCTGGGAGCCGTTCACCTTCGGCGTCGGCCCCGGCGGCGCGTACTGCGTCTCGCTCGATCCGGCCGCGTGCGAGGCGTTGCGCGAGGAGTGCTTCCGGCAACTCGGCTCCCCGGCAGGCCCGCTCGACCTAACCGCGCGAGCCTGGCTCGTCCGCGGCACGGCTTGAGCGACGCGTAGCGAAGGATGAGTAGGCGGCTCGGGTGAAGATCTCTCCCAGGCCGCGGCTACTCGGTCGTGAGCAGCAAGCCCATGTCGATCAAATCCCAAAGCTCACCGTTGGATCGCCGGCTCTGCTTTAGATGCCGGCCCTCGACCACGAGCTTGAACTCGCGGTAGAGCGCGATGCCCGCCTCATTGTGCGGGAAGACACTCAGTGACAGCTTGTGCAGCCCGCGCTCACGGGCCCCTCTCGATCGATGCTGCGACGAGTGCCGATCCGACGCCCCGGCCGCGCCAATCGCGAGCGAACAGCATCCCGATCTCGCCATAGCCGAAGAAGCGCCCATCGACCCAGATCCGCCAACTACCTCGTCCGCGGCGACAGGGATCATCGTCGCGCCGAGCGCAAACGCCGCCGCTCGACGTTCACATCGACAGGTGGCCCGGCCGCGATACCCGACCCGCTCCTCGGCGACTGCGGCAAAGAGGCTCGCCAATGGGACGCGGTCCACCTCTTCCGCGGGGCGAACCGCAAACGGCTCAGCACCCGCTGACTACGAGCGCCTAGCCGAAGGCGAGCACGCTCGTGCGGGACTGCCCGGTGCCGACCAATGTGATCGGCAGGTCGAGCGCCTCCTCGACGAAGCGGACGTAGTCGCGCGCGGCGGCGGGTAGCTCCGGCCCGTCGAGCGCTGTCTCCCAGCCCGGCAGCGTCTCGAACACCGGCCGGCAGTGGTGGAAGTCGGACTGGTGCGCGGGGAACTCCTCGGTCTCCGACCCGTCCGGCAGCACGTAGCGGACGCACACCGGGATCTCGGCAAACGTGGAGAGCACGTCGAGTTTCGTGAGCGCGAGCGATGTCATCCCGTTCAGCCGCACGGCGTAGCGGAGCGCGACGAGGTCGAGCCAGCCGCAGCGCCGTTCGCGGCCCGTAACGGTGCCGAATTCGCCGCCGAGCTCGCGCAGGTGCGCCTGCTCGGCCGCGGGCAGCTCGCTTGGGAACGGGCCCTCGCCGACGCGCGTCACGTAGGCCTTCGCGACGCCGAGCACCTCGTCGATCCGGTTCGGGCCGATCCCGAAGCTGACAGCGGCGCCGGCAGCGATCGGGTTCGACGACGTGACGAACGGGTACGTCCCGTGGTCGAGGTCGAGCAGCGTCGCCTGGCCACCCTCGAAGAGCACGCGCTCGCCGGCGAGCAGCGCCCGGTGGACGAGCAGCGACGTATCGGCGACCCACGGCCTGATCCGCTCGGCATGCGCGAGGCACGTCGCGAGCACTTCTTCCGCGTCGAACGGCTCCAGCTCGTAGACGCGCTCGA
Organism: Actinomycetes bacterium; assembly: GCA_025358355.1. Lineage (GTDB taxonomy): Bacteria > Actinomycetota > Thermoleophilia > Gaiellales > Gaiellaceae > Gaiella. Next base: position 138,192 of record JANYJX010000042.1, read on the forward strand.
GCCACACGTTCTTCTCCGCGACGGCGAGCTCGAGCTTCTCGCGCAGGATCTTCGGGTCGAGCAGATCCTGGACGCGGATCCCGATCCGTGTGGCCTTGTCGGCGTACGCCGGGCCGATCCCGCGGCGGGTGGTGCCGATCTGCAGCTTGCCGAGCTTGCGCTCGCGCGCCGCGTCGATCGACACGTGCCACGGCATGATCACGTGTGCGTTACCGGAGACGTAGACGAGCCCGTCGATCGCGAGGCCGCGCGCCTGCAGGCCGTCCAGCTCGGCAATCAAGACGTCGAGATCGATGACACAGCCGCCACCGATCGCGCTCGGCTTCCCCTGGATGATCCCCGACGGGATCGAGCGAATCTTGTAGACCTCGTCGCCGACGACGATCGTGTGCCCGGCGTTCGGCCCGCCCTGGTAACGGCAGACGAGGTCGGACTCGGAGGCGAGCAGGTCGACGATCTTGCCCTTCCCTTCGTCGCCCCACTGCGCACCGACGATCACAGTCGCAGGCACGTGCGCCAGTGTTGCAGTTCAACCGGCGGAGCGGCGATGCTAGCGGCGTGTCCTTCATCGTCGAGTACCCGTTCGAGGCGCTGTACGAGGTCGAAGTTCTCGACCGAATCCAGCGGAATCTGGAAATCTCGAAGGTTGTCGGCTATCCCGGGGCGTACCCGGTACACGCGCAGCAGGAGCTAAACAACGGGCCGATTCTCGCTGTGACACCCAACGAAGGCGAACCGTGGATCGGCGTCTTCGGCGGCAGTAACTACGCGTCGCGCGCGCTCACCTGGCCCGGAGGGCGATCACTGTGCGTGATGCACGGGCTGGATGCCGTCGTCGTCCGCACGGACGCTCCGGAGGAGTGGTATTCCGTGGACTGGTTCACCGTTCAAGACGCCTTCGCGGTCCCCGCATTCGAGCTCGTGATCTTCACGACGCACGCGGGCGTCGCGGCTTACGGCGAGAACGGGCGCCTCTGGGAGACGAGGTTTGCTTGGGACGACGTGGAGATTCTCGGTGTCGAGGGCGATCATCTGCTGCTGCGCGGGTTCGACCAGCCCGATCGCGGGCACGCAGATTTCAGCGTCGACCTGCGAAGCGGTGTCTCGCGCGACGACCCGTACGGCTAGCTGGCGGCGTTCGCGGGGCGCGTCGAGAAGGCGACGCGCCACTCGTCGTCTTCCTTGCCGTCGATCGTGAGGCGCCACTCGTAGCGCGAGCCCGGCTCGAGCGGCAGCGGGCCAAGAGTCACCGCCATCGTCAAGTCGAGCGGTGTCCCCGGCTTCATCCCCGCGGGGCGCCCGGTCTCGAAATCGGCGTCGAGAACGACCGGCACCTCGCCCTCCTCGCTCTCGGCGAGCACCGGCTGGCCGTCAGCGTCGACGAGGCGCAGCTGCAGCTTGTGGATGTCGTTGCCCTGATCCCAGGGGACCTCGATCTTGATCGCGATCGCCATCGGCGCAGGATCGGGCCCCATCACGGACCAGCCACCGCCAAGGATGTAGAGCTTGCCGTTGACCGCCTCGGCAGCGTCGGCGAGCAGGAGCGTGACCTTCACCGTGTCAGCCTAGAGCACGAACTCGGACGCACGGTGGCAGAGGCTTCGGCCGGACGCCAGCAGCCAATGTAGCCATGTCCTTGCTCTGACCCCGGACATCGTTCGGCGAGACCGGTCTGGGGTCAGAGCAAGGACATGGCCCCGGCGCGACGAGTGAGGCGCGCCGGGGCGAGCCTCGCCCTTACGCGGCTGCGAGATCAGCGAATTTCGCGTACCGCTTCAGGAAGCTGAGCTTGACCGCGTCGGTCGGGCCGTTCCTGTGCTTCGCGAGGATGATCTCGGCGAGGCCCTGCGACTCGGACTCCTCGCCGTTGTAGTACTCGTCGCGGTAGACGAAGAAGACGAGGTCGGCGTCCTGCTCGATCGAGCCCGACTCGCGCAGGTCGGAAAGAATCGGCCGCTTGTCCTGGCGCTGCTCGACCGCGCGGGAGAGCTGTGAGAGCGCGACGATCGGCACCTCGAGATCGCGGGCGAGAACCTTGAGCTGACGCGAGATCTGCGACACCTCCTGCACCCTGTTCTCCGACGAGCCGCCAGAGGTCATCAGCTGCAAGTAGTCGACAACGATCAGGCCGAGCCTCGGCTCGCGCGACTTGAGCCGGCGCGCCTTCGAACGCAGCTCCATCATCGTGATCGAGCCGGTGTCGTCGACATAGATCGGCGCCTTCATCAGCTTGTCGCAGGCAGCCGTGAGCCGCGTCCAGTCGTCGGCAGCCAGCCGGCCGGAACGAAGTCGCTGCGACTCGACCTTCGCCTCGCTGCACATCATCCGCTGTGTCACCTCGGATTTCGACATCTCGAGCGTGAACAGCGCGACCGGCGTCTGGTGACGGACGCCCAGGTTCGCCGCCATGCAGAGCGCGAGCGCTGATTTCCCCATCGACGGGCGCGCGGCAACGATGATCAAGTTGCCGGGCTGGAAACCGGACGTGAGCTTGTCGACCTCGCGGAAACCGGAGGTAACGCCTGTGATGTCGACGCCGGCTTCGTAGAGCTTCGTGATCCGCTCGAAGCTCTCCTTGAGCAGCTCCTCGATATGGGTGAAGTCGCTCGTGACCCGTTGTTGTGCGAGCTCGAAGATCCGCTGCTCGGCGCGGTCGACGATGTCGGCGATCTCGCCCGGGCGCTCCCAGCCGAGCCGCGCGATGTCCTCGCCGGCCGAGATGATCCCGCGCAGCGTCGCCATCTCCTTGACGATTTGCGCGTGATAGCCGACGTTCGACGCGGCAGGAACGAGGGCGACAAGTTCGTGGATCCGCTCCCGCCCACCCGAACGCTCGAGTTCGCTCCGCTGCTCGAGCAGATCGACGAGCGTGATTGCGTCGACCGGCTCGCCCTTCTGCAGCAGCTCGCGCGAGGCGGCGAAGATCGTCCCGTGGCTCGGCCGGTAGAAGTCCGACGGGCCGAGCAGCTCCGCCGCGGTCTCGGCCGCTTTCGCAGAGAGCAGCATCGCCCCGAGCACCGACTCCTCGGCCTCCAGGTTGTGCGGCTGGACGAGGCCCCGCGCTGAGCCGCCTGGGCCGCCTGAGCTGCCAGGGCCGGCGTCGCGGCTATTGGCTGTTACAGACATGGGCCTGATCTAACGTGACTGGCGCGGCCGCCGTCCGGGAGAGCCGTCTGGGGATAACGGCGAGGCTGCACGCAGGGGAAACAGAACATCCGTTCGTACTGTATCCACACCGTCGGCGGTGGTAGCCCACAGACCCGGTGGATCTGTCCACATGCCGGTGGCGTTGTCAGCCGCGAAATATCCGCAACGAGCGGGAACTTCACACGGCTCCCCACACCCCTGTGGAGAGCCGTGTGGAGCGTTTCCTACGCTTCGGCTTCTTCGGTTGCCTCGGGCTCGTCGACGTCGACCGGCTCTTCGAGCGCGGGCTCAGCCTCAGGCTCGACCTCGGCGGTCGCCCCAACCGGCTCTGCCGACTCAGGCTGTGCCGCCGCAAGCTCAGCCGCCTCGAGCGCCGCGAGTTCCTCCTCAGGCGGCAGCTCGCCACCTTCCGGCACCACGAGCATCTTCACTTCAGCGATGACGCCATCGAAGACGTCGATCGGGACGGTGTAGCGGCCGATCCGCTTGATCGTGTCGATCCCGATCTTGCGTCGGTCGACGCGCACCTTGCGCGTCCGCCAGAGCTCATCCGCGATGTCCGTCGTCGTCACGGAGCCGAACAGTGCCCCGGTCGGGCCGGCTTTCACCTCGAACCGGAGGACGGTCTTGCCGAGCAGCTCGGCGATCTTGCCGGCCTGCTCGGTCGTGCGCGCCTCGTGCCGTGCACGTTGCGACTCGATCTTCTTCAGCTCGGCGACCTTGCCGGAGGTCGCAACCTCGGCGAGCCGCCGCGGCAGCAGGAAGTTCCGCGCGTAGCCGCGCTTCACATCCACGACCTCACCGCGGAGGCCGATCTTGTCGACATCTTGGAGCAGGATGATCTCCATCGCCTACCCCGACACGTACGGCAGCAACGCCATCTCGCGGGCCCGCTTGACCGCCACGGCGACCATGCGCTGGTGCTTACGGCATGCGCCGGTGATGCGGCGGTTCCGGATCTTGCCCTTCTCCGAGATATAGCGCCGGAGCTGGCTGACGTTCTTGTAGTCGACGTCCGTGACCTTGTCCTTGCAGAAGTGGCAGCTCTTGCGCCGCCCGGGGGCGGAGCCGGGGCTGAGCCGCTTCCGCGGCGTCTGTGTTTTCTGTGCCATGTGCTCTCCCTAGAACGGAATGTCGTCGTCGGCGGTGGGTGTCGAGGGGAAGTCGGCATCGGAGCCGCCTGCTTGGCCTCCGGTCTGAGGCGGCAAATACGAGCCTCCGCCGCCTCCGCCGCCGCCTTCTCCGTCACCGCGGCTGCCCAGGAACTGCACGTTGTCGGCGACGATCTCGACGGCCTGGCGCTTGCCGGATCCGTCCGTCGCTTCCCACTCACGCCATTCGAGGCGACCGTCGATCGCGACCGGACGACCCTTGGCGAGGTACTGGGCGCAGCTCTCACCCTGGTTACCCCAGACCGAGATGTCGAAATAGTTGGGCTTGTCGGTCCACTGGCCCGACTCGTCCTTGCGGCGTGTGTTCACTGCAATCCGCAGCGAGCACAGCGCTGTGCCGGACGCCAGGTGCTTCAGCTCGGGGTCGCGCGTCAGGTTGCCGACCAGGACGACGCGATTGATGTTGGCAGCCATCTACTCCTCCTCCTCTGCTGCAGCGGGCTCTGCCGCAGCAGCAGGCTCGTCCGCCGACTCGTCCGCAGCCTCCGCGGGCTCGGATGCAACGACGGGATCGTCGGCGACATCTTCACTCGCAGGCGCTGCCACGGCTACTGGCTCCACGGGCGCTGTTTCTTCCGGAGCCGGCTCCATCGGGGCTGTCTCAACCGGCGCTCGCGCGGATCGAGTTGGCGCAGCCGAGACGGGCTCAGGCGGCGGAGGCTGGGAGATCGCGATGTCGACCGATCCGCCGGCAGTCCGGCGCACGGCCATGTGCCGCATCACGGTGTCGTCGATCTTGAGCACGCGGGAGACCTCGTCGAGCGTCTCTGCACCGCAGCTGAACAGGAGCAAATGGTAGGTGCCCTCGCCCTTCTTCCTGATCTCATAGGCGAGTTTCCGTCGGCCCCACGCGTCGTGGCGATCAACGGTGCCGCCGCCTTTTTCGATCAGTTCGCGCGTTCGTGCGATGAGGGTGCCCTGCTGTTCCTCCGAAAGCTCGGGGTCCAGCATCAGCAAGATTTCATAGTCGTTCACGTTCCCTCGTTTCTCCTTCCTTCGGTCTGAGTCGGCCTCGCCGGCAGGTCACGCCCGGGAACAGGCGGGACGAAGCGAGACAGGAAGCCGAGGCACTCTAGCGACAGCTCACGAGACGATGTCGCAGCGGGGTAGGATCGCCGCATGCGACGGCTCGTCACCTGGCTCGCCGGCATCGCTGGAATTGCGGCGCTTCTGCGCTGGCGCTCGCGGCAGCGGATGGTTGCTCCGCCGAGCTTGCCTGCCCCCGCGGTGACCGATCCTGCCGCCGAGCTGCGCCAGAAACTCGATCAGACACGCGAAGCCGTTCCCGATCCGCCAGCGGAACCGGAGGCGACGATCTCGCTCGAGGAGCGCCGCCGTCGCGTCCACGAGCGCGCGAAGGAAGCAGTCGATCTCATGCACGGTTCCCGCGAGGACGACGCCCACTAGTGGCAGATCTCGACGCGACGAGCCACGGCGACTACGGCGTCGCCCAGGAACTGCGCTCCCTCGCCGCGCAGGTCGTCTCGCTGCAAGCCGATGTTCGCCGCCTCGAGAGCGCACCGCTGCCACACGACATAGATGGCAACGCGGGCCGCGGCTGGGACGACGAGTCCGGGCCAGCAGCTACGCCAGCGAGCTTTGGCTGGATCTCGGCGTTCGAGGCGCCGCGCCGCGCACCCGTGCGCATCCCGCGGCTGCCGCTCGAGCTCGCGTTCCTCGTCGGCGCTGCGGCTCTCGCCGGCTTCGCGCACTTCCGCCCGCTCGTGATCGCCGGGGCGATGGGCGCCGCGTGGCTGATCGTCGTGCTTGCGGAATGGGCTGGCTCGCGCGGCGACCGGCTCCGCCACCGCATCCTGTTCGAGGCGCCGGCGTTCGCCCCGCAACCCGAGGCCGATGTCGTCCGCGCCGATCCGACCTGGTTCACGCCGCCGGTCGAGCACACGCTGCTCACGCGCCCTTCTGCGCCGGCGTCGCAAGCAGCGCCGGAGGAGCAGACCATGATCGCGAAGCTGCCGTCTCTGCTGGACACGGATCTGGTCGACACGGATCTGGTCGACACGGAGACGACAGCCGAACGCCGACCCGGCGGCTGACGGCTACCCGAGCCCCGCGGCTAAAACCCTCACGCCGTGCTCTTCCCCACCGCCACTTTCGCGATCTTCTTCCTGCTCGTGCTGCCGCTCTCGTGGCTCACGATGCCGCACCCGCACCGCTGGCGCGTGTTCATCATCGTCGCAAGCTACGTCTTCTACAGCTGGTGGGACTGGCGTTTCGTCTTCCTGCTCGCCGGCTCGACGCTCTGGAACCACGCGCTCGCTCGCGGGATCCACCGCACGTCCGTCGTGTCGCGCCGCAAAGCGCTGCTGATCGTCGCCCTCGCCGGGAACCTCGGTGCGCTCGGCTACTTCAAGTACTACGACTTCTTCGTCAGCTCCGGCGACAACCTGCTGTCGACCATCGGGCTGAGCATGCCGCTCGGGCTGCGGACCGTGATCCTGCCGGTCGGGCTCTCGTTCTACACCTTCATGGCAATCAGCTATGTCGTCGACACCTACCGCGGCGACTTCCAGCCCGTCAGCCTCGCCCGGTTCGCAGCGTACCTTTCCTTTTTCCCGCACCTCGTTGCCGGCCCGATCGTCCGGCCAGCCGAGCTGCTGCCGCAGCTCGAGACCCCGCGCGACCCGCGCAGCGTCGACACGAGCCGCGCCTTCTACCTGATCGGCACGGGCCTGTTCAAGAAGGTCGTGATCGCGAACTTCCTCGCTTCGTCGATCGTCGACGACGTCTTCGGCGCGCCCGGCCAGCACTCGTCGCTCGAGATCCTCGTCGCCGTCTACGCGTACGCCGTCCAGATCTACGCCGACTTCAGCGGCTACACCGACATGGCGATCGGGCTCGCGCTGCTCCTCGGCTTCCGCTTCCCACAGAACTTCGACTCGCCGTATTCGGCCGTGTCGATTCAGGACTTCTGGCGGCGCTGGCACATGACGCTCTCGCGCTGGCTGCGCGACTACGTCTACATCCCGCTCGGTGGCAACCGCCGGGGCGAGCTCGGGATCTACCGCAACCTGCTGGCGACGATGCTGATCGGTGGCCTGTGGCACGGCGCCGGCTGGACGTTCGTCGTCTGGGGCGGCCTGCACGGGCTCGGGCTCGCGATCGGGCGGTACCGACGAGGCGCGGACACGACGGCGCCCACCGGCTTCGCGCTCTGGCGTGCGCGAATCATCACGTTCCATCTCGTCTGCTTCGCCTGGATCTTCTTCCGCGCCGACTCGTTCGGGACGGCGAAGGACGTGCTTGTCGGACTCGTCTCTCGCTGGGGCGATCCCGCGCCGCTCGTCACGTGGACGATCGTCGTCGCGATCGCCGTCGGCATCGCTTCGCAATATCTGCCCGCACGCGTGCCGCGCCAACTGATGGACAGCTTCGCGCGCCTCCCCGTCGTCGCGCAGGCAAGCGTCCTCGCCGTCGGCCTGATGATCACCAGTGTCATGGGGCCGGAGGGCGTGGCACCGTTCATCTACTTCCGTTTCTAACTGGCAGCTCTTGACGACAGACGACACCCACCTCGAACGTCAACGCCGGAGGCGACGGACGACCGACGACGGCCGGCGCACGCTGACCGCCGGGCACGCGCTCGTGATCGCGGTACTCGCGCTCGCGCTGGGCACGCTTCTGAACGCGCCGGGGCTGCACAAGGCGGCCTTCAACCAACCGGCTGGAAAGGAACGCGATCTCGCGCTCGCGCTGACTGGGCCGCTCGCGACGGTCAGCCACACACTCCGGTTCGACCGGCCGCGCAAAGGGCTGCAGTCGGTGCTCGGGCGCAGCGGCGAGGACCGAATCGACACCGCGATCGTGATCCCTGCCCCGCCGAAGGGCGGGCCGAAGCCCACCGCGCCGCCACCGCTTCGCCGGCTCGCGTTCGGCCCGACCAAGCGCATGCGCCTCTGGGTCGCCGGCGATTCGCTGGTGATCGTGCCCGGGTGGGCGATCATTCGCGCCGCCGGCCGCGCGATCAGGCCGGTAGGCGGCGGCCCCGACGGGCATGTTGCGACCGGCCTCGAGCGGCCCGACGTCTTCAATTGGTTCACGCATGTCGCCGACGAACTGCGGATGCTGAAGCCGAACGCGGTCGTGCTCGACTTCGGCGGCAACGACGACCACAGTTACATGACGGGCCTCCCGAAGGGCGTCACCATCGACGGCTTCGGCTCGCCGTCCTGGACGAGCGAGTACCGACGGCGCGTCGGCGGGATCATGGACACCGTCAGTCGCGGGCACGCATTCCTCGTCTGGATCGGGCTGCCGATTACACGCGACGAAGCTCAAACTCGGCGCTTCGACACGATCAACGCGATCGTCGAATCCGAGGCGCGCAAGCGGCCCGGGCGCGTCGCGTTCGTCGATACCTACGCCACGTTCGCGAGCGACACCGGCGGCTTCACGCCGTATCTGCAAGACGTGAACGGCAACCAGGTGCTCGTTCGGTCACCCGACGGAGTCCACTTCGAGCCGGCCGGAGGCGCGATGATCGCCCGCCTCGTCCTGCATCGCCTCAACGAGGCCTACGACCTGACGAGCTGGCGCAAGAAGGCCGCTCGCTAGCCGTGGCTACACTGGCAGCGGATGCGACCGGCGACCCACGGAGGCAGTCGATGCGAGTGAAGCGTGTAGCCGGTTGGCTGGCCTTCCCCCTGGTTGCCGCGCTTGTCGCAGCGACTGCTGCGCAGGCGGTCGGCGCCCAGGCAACCCACCGTGGCGCGGGTCGCACCGCGACCGCAGCGACCGTTCGCGTTCGCGCCGAGAGCGGCGTCGGCATCGCAATTCGGCTGCACAGTCTCCTGAACACGAGCCACCGGGCCACGTTGCGCGAGCTCGTCTCGCCTGCCCTGAGGCCGAATGCGGCCGCTGCACGCGCGACCGAAGCTCCGTGCGGCCAGACGCCCGGGCTCCTCTGTTCCACCGTGGTCGTCCCGCTCGATCGCACCGGTGTCGTTCCCGGCACGATCCCGATTCACGTCGAACGGCTTCCCGCGCTTGGCGTTGCGAAGGGCGTGATGTTCCTGATCGCCGGAGGTCCTGGGCAGGGATCGGCGCGCTCGTTCGATCTCGGCAACCCCGGCAGCGCGAGTCTCTTCCGCTACGTGTTCCCCGGATACACCCTCGTTGCCTACGACGATCGTGGTACCGCGGCATCCGGGCTCCTGCGCTGCCCAACTGTCGAGGGCTACGTCCCGACCAGCGCGGTGGGAGCGGCCGTGGCGGCGTGCGCCGACGCACTCGGACCGGCACGCGCCTTCTACAGCACGCTCGACCACGCCTCCGATCTGGAGGCCGTTCGCGTCTCGCTCGGCGTCGATAAGGTCGGCCTCTACGGCGTCTCCTACGGGACAAAGCTCGCCCTCGCCTACGCGCTCGTCTACCCGAACCAAGTCGAGCGGCTCCTCCTCGACTCCGTCGTCCCGACCGACCGCGACCCGTTCTTCTCGGACTCCCTGAAGGCCATGCCAGGGACGCTGTCGGCGTTCTGCGGCGGTGGAGCCTGTCAGACGGCCACCCCGGACTTCGCGGGCGACGTGGCGGCTGTCGCGAACCAACTCGAGGCGAAGCCCGCAACCGGGAAGGTGCTCCAGTCCAGCGGGGCGACACACACGGTGCGCATGAACGGCGAGGACCTGCTGTCGGTGGTCGTGGATGCAGATCTGAGCCCCGGGCTCGCAGCGATCCTCCCGGCGGCGGTGCACGAGGCGCGCCTGAAGGACATCCGGCCGCTGTTGCGGATCTTCGACATCGACAGCAGTAGTGGGATCGTCGCTGAGCCTCCCGAGGATCTCAGCTCAGCACTGAACGTGGCGACCAATTGTCACGACGGCCCTTTCCCCTGGCCGGCGGAGAGTGCCGTCGCCGATAGGCCGGCGGACCTGAAAGCTGCGGTTGCCGCGCTTCCGGCGGGCTCCCTCGGGCCATTCGGGCTCTGGGCGGCGAGTATCGGAACCGCTGGGTTCTGCATCACCTGGCCGGCTCCAGCCGGCGGCGTGACGTACGGGAACGGAACGGTGCCCGATGTCCCAGTGCTCGCCCTCAGCGGCGGCTTCGACATGCGAACGCCGACCACGGGTGCCACCGCTGTCGCCGCCAAGTTCCCGCAAGGACGGGTCCTGGTCGTCCCGGGAGTCGGGCACAGTGTCGTCGGCGCCGACCCGACGATCTGCACGATCCGCAACGTTCGCGCGTGGCTGTCCGGCGGCGCCGTCGACAGCAAGTGCCCACGAGGAAACCCCTACCTGAACACCGTCCCGTCGTTCCCCGTGGGCAAAACGCCGCGCATGGCGACGGCTGCACAGACGCTGGTGCTTGCGACCAAGACGATCAAGGAAGCCGAGGCGATCTGGCTGACGTTGGGAGACGGCGGTGTGTCCGGGCTCTACAGCGGTCGCCTCACAGCGGCCGGCCGCACGTTCAAGCTCGTCCGCTACAGCATTGCGCCCGGCGTCGAGCTGACCGGGAAGGTTCGCTTCGTCAAGTTCGGCCCGCCGTTGCAGTTCGACGGAACCGTGACAGTCGGCGGAGCCGGAGCCGCACACGGACTGCTCGGGCTCAACGGCGACAAGGTCGGCGGCACGCTCGACGGCCAACTCGTCGGCCGCTAGCGCTTAGGTATGCCGCTAGCTAATGCGTGCGGCGAACGTACGCGATGTCTGCGTGCCCTGCACCGAGAGCGCGATCGAGCCACGGATCGTCTTCCCGCGCGCGGTCTTCGGGATCGACCAGACGCAGACCGCGACTCCGTTGACGATCCGCCGCGCCTTCACCGGGACCGCCTTGCCGGCGATTCGGGCCGCGCAAGTGATCGTGCCCGAGTCGACACCGGCATTCGTGTCGCTCTCGGTCACCGCCAGGCCGGCCGAGAACGGCTTGCCGGCCTTCGCGGGCGTCGGCGATGTCGTGAACGCGCCAACCGTGAGCGTCAACTTGGCGATTACCTGGTAGGCGAACGTCCCGTGGCCCGTGTCCGGCGCGATGTCGTCGTGGCTGTTCGTGAAGTCGACGTTGCCCGTTGCCGGGTCGACAACCAAGCCCGACACGATGGCGGTGGCGAAGTTGAAGCCCTTCGTCCGGTTGAGCTCGAGCGCATTGACCTTGATCGTTGCACCGCCGGCCGCATACGAGAAGATCAACGACGACTGCGATGAGGCGCCGACAAAATCGGAGCCGTTCCACTGGAACAGCCCGACGGCACCGGGTTGCAACTCGATGATGTAGTCGGCACCGAACAGCTGCGACGAGCCCGTCGCAGCGTTCTTGTCGCTGTCGAGGAAGATGTCGAGCAGCATGTCCGGCGTGAAGGTCGGACGGTTCGAGATGTTGATCTGGAACGTGATGTTGCCCGCGTCGTCGTTTGTGACGCCGACGCTCGTGATGTCCGGAGCGGCCGGGTCCTCTCCGGTCGAGTCTGGATACGACTGTGAGTTGGTGGCCGAGCGCGCAGCGCTCCCGAGAGCGATAGCCGGCAACGCGATCAATGCGATCGCCACCACCACCAACGCCGAGATCCGCCTGCTCACGACCGCGCAATCTAGTTCACACGCCAGCGCACCGCCAGCGGCTGCGGATTGCGATGTGTGACGATGCCCGCATGCCGTCCGTGCTGATCGTCGACGACGACCGCGCGCTGCGGAAGCTGATGCGCGCGTACCTCGGGCAGGAGTCGATCTCGGTGATCGAGGCCGAGAGCGGCGAGGAAGCGCTCGCGCTGATCGACAAGATCGCGCCGACGCTCATGCTGCTCGACCTGCGGCTGCCCGGCATCGACGGGTTCGACGTCCTGCGGCGGCTCGAAGCGGCCGGCCAGACAGTGCCGGTGATCCTCGTCACCTCGGTCGAGGACGAGCTCGACCAGCTCGTCGGCTACCGGCTCGGCGCGGTCGACTACGTGATCAAGCCTGTGTCGCCGAAGGTGCTGGCCGCAAAGGTGAAGTCGTTCTCGGCGAATGTCGAGGCACGGGCGACAGGCCCACAACGAACGGTGTGCGGCCCGCTCCTCATCGACCACGATGCCCACCGCGCGCTGATCGACGACGTCGAGGTCCCGCTGACGCGACGGGAGTTCGGGCTCCTCGCAGCGCTCGCACAGCATCCCGGCTGGACGTACCCGCGCGACCACTTGCTGCTCGAGGTCTGGGGCATCGACGCGCGAATCGAGACGCGCCTCGTCGACCAACACATTGCGAACCTACGCCGGAAACTCGCTGCGGTCGGCGCCGAGAACCTCGTCCAGACGGTGCGCGGGATCGGCTACCGCATCGAGGTTTCTTGACGACTTCTAGACATTGAGCTGACGAGAGATCGACGCACCGGTCGTACCGTGGTTCCGGTGAACGTGTCGATGATCCGCCCCAGTGCGACCGCCGTTGCGACAGCCGCCTACGGCGTCGCGCTGCGGATCACGGGTGACGAAGAGCTCGCCGTTGCGAGTGTCGAGCGGGTCACCGCGTCAGGCATCTCGCCGACCAGCCCCGGGACGTTCGTTTGCGCGGTTCGCGCAGAGGCGCGGGCGCACCGGAACCCGGCGACAGTCGCGCGAGAGACCGTGGCGCGGCCGTCGCAGCTAAGTCAGATCGCGATCGGCGACTGGGCGGTCGTCGAGCGGGTCACGCTGCGCGGGCTATCGATCACCGAGACCGCCGAGGCCCTTGGCATCGGCCGCACCGAGGTGATCCGTGCCCTCGACCGCGGGCTGCGCGACGCCCACAGCAGCCTCATCGGGAACAGGAAAGCGCGCGACGAAGCGCACGCCGCGCGGAACGATCGGCTCGACGGCGACCGTCCCGCCCGTAGCCTCGACGATGCGACGCGCGATCGTCAGCCCCAGGCCGCTGCCCGGCGATCCGCCGCGGCCTGAGCTGCCGCGGTAGTAGCGGTCGAATACGCGCGGCAGCTCGCCTGCGCCGATCCCCGGGCCGTCGTCCTCGACGCCTATCTCGACGTCCGTCTCGGCCAGGCGCAAGAATATCGTGGTCCGTGTTCCCGCCCCGTCGCCGACCGCGCGGAGCGCATTGCGGACGAGATTGACGACGTATTGCTCGAGCCGCTTGCTCGCGATCGCGACGGTCGCCGGCACGACATCGGCGACAAGCTCGACACCGGCCGACTCGGCGAGCGGCGCGAGGCGATCGCGCATCTGGACAACAACCCGGTCCGCGGCCACACCGGGCTGCTCGGCCGCCGTTCCGCGCGGATCGGTGCACGTCTCGAGACGGGCCAGGTCTGCGAGATCATCGAGCAGCTGCATCGCGCGGGCCGACTCCTGCCGCACCAGCACGAGGTGGTCTTCGTCCGCTCGCACGACGCCGTCGAGCATCGCCTCCGCGTAGCCGTCGATCACCTGCAGCGGCGCGCGCAGCTCGTGGCGTAGCTCCTGCGCGAGCTCGACGCGGCGGCGCTCGGCATCGTGCAACGCGTCGACGGTGTCGACGAGCTCGCGTGCCGATCGCTCGCGCCAGATCTCTTGCCCGACGAGCCGCGCGAGCACCTCGAGCAGCGCCTGCTCGTCGGCCGAGAACGCGCGCGGCTGCGTGTGGTGGATGCAGAGCGTCCCGTAGAGCGAGCCGTCGGGCAGCCGGATCTCGCGCGTGCAGAACGCGAGCAGGTCCCAGTCGACGCCGAGCGCCTCCTTCAACCGCAGCCACTGCTGCCAGAGCGCCGGCACCACGCGCACGTCCGGAACGGTTGCGGGCGACTCGCCCGCGTGCACGCGCGAGCACATGCTCATCGGATACGGCATCGCCGAGTCGCGCTCGACAGGAAGCAACAGGCGCTTCTCGATCGCGCGGAAGACGTACTCGCCGTCCGCGGTGATCTCCGACGTGACTGTGATGTCGATGCCGGTCGTACGCTGCACGAGGTCGGTGACGGCCGCGATCGCGTCGGCGCTCGATGCGAGCGACCGCGCACCGAGCTCCGCGATCTGGGCGAGGCCTGATGACGCGTCCACGCCTGCGAGCCTAGACGGCGAGGGCTAGCGTTCGTGCGCATGCTCGACCGTCTGCTCGCCTTGCCGCTCCAGATCGAGACGTTCGAGCTCGTCCCGCTGGAGCACCCGCTCGCTGACGGGACGCGACGCACGACGCTCGTTCGTTTTGGCGGCGCCGGCACCGAGGGGCTGGGCGAGGATGTGACGTTCGACGACGGCGATCGTGGTGCGCTGATCGACGCTGGGCTACCGAGCAACCTGCTCGCGGCCGGAACGTTCGGCGACGTAACCGCACTGCTCGACGGACGCGGGCTGACGCCGACCGAGCCACGCTGGAGCGCTGTCCACCGCTACCGCCGCTGGGCGATCGAGGCGGCCGCGCTCGATCTCGCACTCCGCCAAGCAGAGCTCGGGCTGGCGGACGCACTCGGGCGCAGGCTGGCGCCGCTTCGCTTCGTCGTCTCCCGCCGCGTCGAGCGACCCGAGCAGGTGCACGAGCTACTCCGCCGTTTTCCGGGCTCGCAGCTGAAGCTGGATGCCACGCGTGCGTGGACCGAGGACGTCGCCGCCGCAATCGCGGTCACCGGAGCCGTCGCCACGATCGACCTGAAAGGAACCGCGCCGGGCAGCTCGGTGTTCCTCGAGCCCGACCCGGTTCTCTACGAGCGCGTCGCGCGACTGTTCCCGACGGCGTGGCTCGAGGATCCGGGCGCGCCGACCGGCTTGCCGAATGCCTCGCGCATCGCGTGGGACGAGCCGATCGCCTCGGTGGCCGACATCCCCGACGAGGCTGGCGCGGTGAACGTCAAGCCGGCGCGGATCGGCTCGCTCGCAGGCGTCTTCGCCGTGATCGAGCACTGCGCTCGCCGCGGCATCCCGCTGTACGGCGGCGGCCAATCGGAGATCGGCCCGGGCCGCGGCCAGGCGCAGCTCCTCGCCGCCTTGTTCTATCCAAACGCACCGAACGACCTCGCGCTACTCGTCTATAACGAGCCCGAGCCTACGCCCGCGGCACCGCCGAGCCCGCTCGCGCCGCCTGCCGGCGTTACCGGGTTTCGCTGGAGCTAGCCGCCGGCGCGGCGAGCAGCAAGCCGAAGTCGCCGGCAGGATCGGTCCAGAACTCCCCGACCTCGAGCCCCACCCCGGCCAGTTCGGCCTCGATCCCCTCACGCCGGAACTTCGAGCTCACCTCGACGCGCAGCAACTCGCCGGCGGCAAACGCCACCTCGACATCGAGCGCGGGCAACGGAATCACCTGTTGCCGCAGCGAGCGAAGGCCGATCTCGACCCACTCGTGCTCGGCGTCCCAGCGCGCCTCGTAGCCGAACGCCGCGGGATCGAACCTCGACTCGAGCTCGCGATCGAGCACCGTGAGCACGTTGCGGACAAACGCCTCGGTCACGCCCGCGGAGTCGTTGTACGCGGCCTCGATCCGCGCCGGGCACTTCACGAGATCGACGCCAAGCAGGAGGCGATCGTCCGGTTCGAGCACGCCGGCGAGACGCGAGAGGAAGCGTGCGCGCTGCTCCGGGTAGAGGTTGCCGATCGTGCTGCCGAGGAACGCGAGCAGCCGCGGCGAGCCGGCCGGAAGCGACGACAGATGCTGCTCGAAGTCGCCGACGACAGCGTGCACGCATACCCCGTCGTAGCGCGCTGCAACTGCCTCGGCGGCCTGGATCAGGATCTCCTCGCTCACGTCAAAGGGCACGAATCGCTCGAGCGTCCCGCCGGCGTAATGCGCGTCGAGGAGCAACGTCGTCTTCTCGGAGGTACCGGAACCGAGCTCGACGAGCGTCGCGGCGCCGGTCAGCTCAGCGATCTCACTCGCGCGCTCGCGCAGGATCGCCCGCTCGGCGCGCGTCGGGTAGTACTCGGGCAAGCGCGTGATCTCGTCGAACAACACCGAGCCGCGCTCGT
This sequence comes from Actinomycetes bacterium, assembly GCA_025358355.1. Taxonomy (GTDB): domain Bacteria; phylum Actinomycetota; class Thermoleophilia; order Gaiellales; family Gaiellaceae; genus Gaiella. Next base: position 154,368 of record JANYJX010000042.1, read on the forward strand.
CATAGAGCCATTTCGGCGAGATCTGCTTAGGCCGCTCGCGCAGGCTCCAAAACGTCTCGTCGAAGAGCGCAGTCGTACGGGCGGCGGCACCGAAGAGCACGTCGACGCGGATCCGCGGCTCGGTGTATGTCCCGGAATCAGGCATCGCTCGCGCACCTGAAGCCGGCGAAGATCTGGCGGCGCTGCGGGTAGTCCCAGTTGCGAAACGTCGGCCGCGCGACCAGCGGATCGGTCGCCCACGAGCCGCCGCGCAGCACGCGGAACGCGTCACCGAAGAACACTTCCGAGTACTCCGCGTAGGGGAACGCCGCGAAGCCCGGGTACGGCAGGAAGTGCGATGACGTCCATTCCCATACGTCGCCGCCGAGCTGCGCTGCGGCCGCGACGGCCGGACGCGGGCCGAAGGCGGCGCGACTCCCGCGCTCCCGCGACGGTCCGACCGACAGCGCCGCTTTCTCCCACTCCTGCTCGGTCGGCAGCCGCTTGTCGGCCCAACGCGCGAAGGCTTCCGCTTCGAAGAACGAGACGTGCTGCACCGGCTCGTGCGCTGGCAACGGCTCGACGTGGCCGAACCGCACGCGCGTGATCTCGTCGCCATCGCGGCGCCAACCAAGCGGCAGCGTCACGTTCTCGGCGACGCGCCAAGCCCAGCCAGCCTCGCTCCAGACGGATGCGTTCTCGTAGCCGCCAGCGAGAACGAACTCCAGATAGCGCGCGTTCGTGACCGGTGCGCTGTCGATCCGGAAGCCGGGCAGCTCCAGCTCGTGGGCCTGGCGCTCGTTGTCGTAGGCCCACGGCTCCGCGGAGGTGCCGAGCGTGATCGCGCCGCCGCCGACGAGCAGCTCGACCAAATCCGGGTGAACAGCGCCGTTCGTCCCGCTCCCACCCGGAATCGGATACGGCTCGTCGCGAAGCTGGAGCGTCTGCAGCAGCGTCTCCTGGTGCTGAAGCTCGTGCTGGAGGACCATCCCGAAGACGAAGCCGTCGCGGTGCAGCGGGTCGCCGCGATCGAGATCGACGCGATCCAAGACCTCGAGTGTGTGCGCGCGAACGTCAACCGCATACGCGCGAGCGGCGGCGGGATCGAGCAGCGGCAGCTCACCACGCTCGTCGCGCGCGTGCTGGAACGCGTCGTAGATGTCGTCGTGGCCAGATGTGATCGGGTCAGCACCACCAACGCCACGCGCGAGCCAAAGCTCCTCGAAATAGGCGATGTGCGCGTAGTCCCAGACGAGCGGCGACTGCAGCGGCGAGACCTGGCGGCGCAGCTCGGCATCCGACAGCGGCTCGAGCAGAGCGTCCGTCGCAACGCGCGCGCGGTCGAACTCCGCGGCGATCCGTGTCTTGGAAACGGTGATGTCCATGAGCGCGTCGTCCCGGGCGGCTTACCCGGAGCGTACAGCGCTAGTCATAGGCTGGGCCACCGCGTTACAGGCTGTTTCAGAGGAGCTGAGCCGTCTAGGCTTCCCGCATGAGTGGCGAGGCCGCCGAGATCGTCTTCGACCACGCGACCAAGCGCTACGCGGGGCGCGCAGATTTCGCGGTCGACCACCTTTCGCTGACGATTCCCGCCGGCGAGATCTGTGTTCTCGTCGGCCCGTCAGGCGGCGGCAAGACGACCGCGATGAAGATGGTCAACCGCCTGATCGACATCACCGAAGGTGACATCACAATCGCCGGGCGTAGCGTGCGGAGCCTGGATGTCATTGAGCTGCGGCGCGGCATCGGCTACGTGATCCAGCAGATCGGCCTGTTCCCGCACATGACGGTCGCCGGCAATGTCGCGACGGTTCCACGCCTGCTCGGCTGGGATCGCGCGCGCATCGATGCGCGCGTGCGCGAGCTGCTCGAGCTGGTCTGCCTCGATCCCGACACCGACCACAGCCGTTACCCGGCGCAGCTCTCCGGCGGTCAGCGTCAGCGCGTCGGCCTCGCGCGGGCGATGGCTGCCGACCCGCCGGTGATGCTGATGGACGAGCCGTTCGGGGCGATCGACCCAATCACGCGCGAGCGCCTGCAGGACGAATTCCTGCGCCTGCACAAGGAAGTCCGCAAGACCGTCATCTTCGTCACGCACGACATCGACGAGGCGATCAAGATCGGCGACCGGATCGCAATCCTGCGCGAGGGCGGCAGGCTCGCGCAGTACGACACGCCGGAGCAGATCCTCGCGAGCCCCGCCGACGACTTCGTCGCGCGCTTCGTCGGAGCCGACCGCGGCCTCAAGCGCCTCGCACTGCGCACGCTCGCGGATGTCCAGCTCGGCGCGGTCAACGGCACATCTCCAACCGATCCCCGCTGTACCTCGTCGATGACGCTGCGCGACGCGCTGTCGCTGATGCTGACCGAGGGCGCCAAGCAGGTTGTCGCCGTCGACGACGCCGGCAGGCCGGTCGGGACTCTGTCGATCGAGCACGTCTCCGACCTGCTCGGGCCTAACGCGTGACCGGTCCGTCGCTCCTGGCAACAGGGCCGGTGATCCCCAACTTCGGCGAGCCACCCGGCGGCAAGAACGGCTGCATCGCGCAGAACGGCACGTTCTGCTGGGACTGGGTCAGCCTCCACTGGTCTGACATCCTCCAGCCGCGACTCGTCGAGCACATCCAGCTGACCGCTATCGCCGTCGGAATCGGCTTCGTGATCGCGTTCGCAGCCGCTCTCGTCGCGCATCGGCAGCGCTGGTTCGAGCCGTCGTTCAGCGTCTTGGCTGCCTTCCTTTACACGATCCCGAGCCTCGCGCTCTTCCAGCTGCTCGTCCCGTTCACAGGGCTCGGCGTGCTGACGATCGAGATCGGGCTGATCGGCTACACACTCCTCATTCTCTTCCGCAACACGCTCGAGGGCCTCCGCGGCGTGCCGGAGGACGTGCTCGAAGCCGCGCGCGGGATGGGCCTCACAAGATGCCAGACGCTGACGCGGATCGAGCTTCCCCTCGCGCTGCCCGCGATCACTGCCGGCTTGCGCATCGCGGTCGTGACGACCATCAGCCTCGCGACCGTCGGCGCCTACATCACGCCGCTCGGGCTCGGACAGCCGATCTTCTACGGGCTGCAGACGAACTTCACCACGGAGTTCGTCGCGACCGGCGCTCTCGCCGTTCTGCTCGCGATCGCCGCTGACCTCATCATCGTGCTTGCGCAACGACTGCTCACGCCGTGGGCGCACTCGCGGAGGCTCGCAACGTGACCCTGGCCTACGACTCGTTCCGCCCGTACACGTTCGTTGACGCATTCAAGTTCATGGCGGACAACGCCGGCCTGATGTGGAGCAAGACTACGGAGCACCTCATTGTCAGCGGCGAGGCGATCAGCATCGCGCTGCTGATTGCGATCCCGCTTGGCGTCTGGCTCGGCCACATCCATCGCGGCTCGTTCGTCGCGATCACAGGCTCGAACATCCTTCGCGCACTACCGAGCCTCGCGGTGATCGCGATCGGGCTCGGCTACCTCGGCATCGGGAGGACGAACGTCGTCTTTGCGCTCGTCGTCCTCGGCTCGCCGGTGATCCTGACGAACGCCTACGTCGCCGTCGACGGGATCGACCCGGATCTGATCGAGGCCGCGCGAGGCATGGGAATGCGGCCGCTGGAGATCCTGCTAAAGGTCGAGCTTCCCCTCGCTCTGCCACTGATCTTCGCCGGGATCCGCACGGCTGCGGTCTTCATCGTCGCGACGGCGACGCTCGGTGGCGTCGTCGGCGGCGGCGGCCTCGGCGACATCATCGTCAACCAGGCGAGCTACTTCCTCCGCGGCGTCATCGCAGGCTCGATCGCAGTTGCTGCGCTGTCCTTTGCGGCGGATTTCGTCTTCTGGTCGCTGCAACGCGCGGTCACCCCGCGGGGACTACGGCTGCAGGCTCGCTCGTTCGAGCCGATGTCGCCGGCTGACGACGCAATTGCCGTATGACAGTCTTCCGGCGGATATCTCACTCGCAGAACACAAGCCAGGGAGGAAGATCGTGACCAGAAAATCTCGGCGGATCGCACCCGCGGTCGCCGTCGCAGCACTCGTGGCGGTGATCGCGTTGACCGTCGGCTCAGGCGTCGGCCAGGGAGCGCGCGTCTCGTCGGCCAGTGCCAAGTCCGGGCCGACTCTGATCGTCGGCACCAAGGACTTCACCGAGGAGTACGTCCTCGGGCAGCTGTACAAGCAGGCGCTCGAGGCGAAGGGCTTCAAGGTCGGCTACAAGGAGAACATCGGCTCGACCGAGGTGATCCAGACCGCCCTACGCAGCGGCAAGATCACGCTGTATCCGGAGTACGTCGGCGAGATCGTGCAGACGGCGTACCACAAGTCGACGGGCCTGCCGAAGACCGCGCACGGCTGGTGGTTGCTCGCGAAGCAGCTCCTCGCGAAGGACGGCTATGCGCTCACGAATCCGACGCCGTTCTACGACGTCGACGCTATCGCCGTCCGTGCCGCCGACGCGAAGAAGTACAACCTCAAGACCCTGTATGACCTCAAGAAGCTGCAAGACGCGGGGATCGTCGGGAACTTCTCGATCGGCGCGCGGCCCGAGTTCAAGGATCGCGAAGAGGGCTTCAAGGGCATGCAGGATGTCTATGGCCTGAAGAAGCTGAAGTACGTCTCGATCGCGAACGGCCTCACGTACCAGGCGCTCGATCAGAAGAAGGTCTTCTGCATCAACGTGTTCTCGACCGATGCGGCGATCGCGAGCGGGAAGTACACGGTGCTGACCGATCCGAAGCTGATCTTCGGCGTGCAGAACGTCGCCGTGATCGTGAAGAAGAGCAGCGCAACGCCGGCTGTTCTCGCGGTGCTGAACGCGGTCAGCGCGAAGTTGACGACGCCCGCGATTCTCGCGATGAACAAGGCAACGCAGACCAACAAGCAGAACCCGGCGAAGGTCGCCGGCCAGTTCCTCAAGGCCAACGGCCTGGGCTAGTGCCGACCGTCGAGGCTGCCGCGGCGCCTAGCGCGTCGCGGCAGCCTGCGCGGAACCGTAGGATTAGCCGGATGCGGATCGAGCAGCTTGTTCCCGCGGAGGCCGGCTGGAAGGCGGTCTTCAAGGAGCCCGACGGCGGCGAGAGCCTGTCGCGCGTCCTCTGCTGGGCCTCGCTCGCCGGCGACCCCGCGAGCAACGCAGAGTCGGAACTCGTCGGGATGATCGTCGACCCGGCCGATCCAGCCCGGATCGTTGCTGCTTCTGCGGCCGCTTCGCCCGGTGGCGGCGCGTTCGCCCGCTATCGCTACATCGCGCCCGAGCCAACGATCGCCGTCGCGCCGGCGCCAGTTCCGACGGCACCGGCCAGGCAAGACACGGCCGAGAAGCTCGCGAAGAGCTTCCTCAAGCGCGGCCGCTAGAACGCTCGCGACTTGAGCTCTGCGATCTGCGAGTGCAGCGCGGTGCGCCGTTCCGAGAGCGCACGTTCCTTATCGAGCAGCGCCCGCAACTGCTCCTCCACCTGAGACGCGCTCGCCGAGCCACCACCACCGGAGCGGATGAAGTCGATCCGATCCTGCAGCCGTGTCCGCTGGCGCGAAAGCGACCGCTCCTCGGTTTGGAGCTTCGCGAGAACGTCGTCAGCTCCCATTGCCAGCAGTCATCGGCTCGAGCGCCGCACGTCTGAAGACCGAGTAGCGGGGACTGCTGATGCGAATCGGTGGTAACCCCGGTTCCCGGATGGCGGCTCGCGGTCGAAGCTACCCGATATAGAACCGTGCACGAGCAAGACGCCGCGGCTGCTGCATCTCGCAGAGTGGCCTGCGCAACCCGGCAAGACGAGAGTGCTGATCGAGAACCCGGATCGAGCCGACCTGTAGGCGCACGCGGATGTCCTGCGCAGGGCCGGCTACGACGTCGCAGCGGGCCGACCGAGGCCGGCGAGCAGCATGACCACGGAACGTGCCCGCTGCTCACGGAGGGGCATTGCCCACTCGTCGAGGGAGCCGATGTCGTGGTCTCGGCAGCACAACTGACCGATGGCCGCGCGATCCTGGCCGCGCTGAGCGCCAGGAGCAAGCCAGCGCTCGTGGTCGAGGGAACGCGCTCCGAGCTGGCGCGCAAGAGTGACGCAATCGGCAGCGCAGTGGAGCCGACGCTGCCGCAGCAAATAGTCGAAGCGGTCGAGCGAGCACGATCCACCGGCTGAAAAGGTTGGCGGAGCGGCCCCGGAGTCGAACCGAGCAAGCCGTGGGTTACACGACCGGGCCGATTGTTCAAGACTGGCTAGGCGAATTCTGTAAACCCTTATGGCTCCTAGGATTTTGGCGCTCATGAACCGAGTGCGCGACAGGGTTTGCGACAGTTCGCGCAGAGTGGGCTCGAAACGATCTCCCGCGGGTCTCTTGGCAACGCGATTTCTGGCGGGCCGTTTAGCGGGTCGAGCTCGCGGTCTTGAAACTTGCCCAACCTGGAATGCCGGGGTCAGAGACCGATTCCTGCCCGGTGTTGCTGCCGTTGCCCGTCGGCCGCGGCGACTTCCTGCGACCCCCGGGTGTCCCTTGTTCAGGTGGTCTTTTCACCGGCGGCGCAAGTTTCGGTCGATCTCTGCGTCTGTCTAGTTAGGGGAATGACTTACTTGACACACCTATAGCGATGTAGTAAACTCACCTTATGAGTGAGACGCCGCTTCCGACAAACCTTCTTGAAGCTGTCCGGTACTTCTCCGACCTCGATGTAGCGGTCGATTTCGTGGCGAAGATGCGATGGCCAAACGGCCCCGTCTGCCCACGCTGCGGATGTATCGAGCACTCCTATTTGACGACTCGACGTGTCTGGAAGTGCAAGGCGTGCAAGAAGCAGTTCTCGGTCAAAGCCGGGACGATCTTCGAGGACTCGCCACTTGGCCTCGATAAGTGGCTGCCTGCCGTGTGGCTGATCGCGAACGCTAAGAACGGCATCAGTTCGCACGAACTCGGCCGGGCGATCGGCGTCACGCAGAAGTCGACGTGGTTCATGCTCCACCGCATCCGCCTCGCGATGCAGACCGGGAGCTTCGAGAAGCTGGACGGCGAGGTTGAGGTCGATGAGACGTTTATCGGAGGCAAGGCCCGGAACATGCACAAGCACGAGCGGGCCAGGAAGATCACGGGGACGGGCGGTAAGGACAAGACGCTCGTCGTCGGCTTTCGCCAGCGAGATGGAGAGGTTCGGGCAAGCGTGGCCGCAGACCGGACGCGTCTGACGCTTCAAGCCCACGTCGATGAACAGGTCGCGCCAGGCTCGACCGTCTACACCGACCAGCTTGACTCCTACCGAGGACTGGGAAGCCGCTTCACACACCAGACCGTCGACCACGCCGAGAAGTACGTGGACGGGCAAGTTCACACCAACGGAATCGAGAACTTCTGGAGCTTGCTCAAGCGTGGGCTGAACGGCACCTACATCAGCGTCGAGCCATACCACCTGTTTCGGTACCTCGACGAGAGAGTGTTCACGTTCAACATGCGCGACCTGGACGATTACGGCCGCTTCGCCACTGTTCTCGCTGCCGTGTCGGGACGCCGGCTCACGTGGGCGCAACTGACAGGGCGCTAGTCAGTCCTGCCGAAGTCGCTCATCAAGCTCGGTCTTCGACACGTTAATCAGCTTCTTGGTCAGTTCTTCGAATCGGTAGAACTCGCCACGAGTTTGGACTGTCCGCTCTGGCTCGCTCTCAATAGCGGTCGCGTTGCTGCCGCTAGTTGTCACCTTGATATGGAAGGCACTCATGGAACCCCCTTTCGGGTCGTAGGATACGGGACCGATGGAAACCGGCCCCTACATCAACGTCGCGGCGTTCTGCGACATGACCCTGCTCGGCGACGATGGCGCGCTCAGCGTAATCCGGATCATCGATCAGGTCACCAACCAGGCTGCTGGCCCTGAACCGCCGGAAGACATGCCTCCGTTCGTCTTCCAAGCAAAGCTTGTCCTGGCTATCAAGGCCGGGACGGCTAAAGGGCGGTTCGCGATCAAGATTCAACCCGAAGCGCCCGATGGAAGAACGTTGGCCAGTCAGGAGAACACGATTAATCTTGACGGTGGCCACTCGGGGATCAACTTGATAACAGACGTGCAGATCGGCGTGGACTTGGAGGGCTTGTACTGGTTCGACATCCTCTTTGTCGCGAAAGCCGGACACGAACGCTTGCTTACGCGAGTACCCCTTCGCGTGCTCTACGAACGCCGAACTGTAGGGACGACCGCCTAGTCGCCAGCCTCTCGACCTGGTGGTCGAGAACCTCGAACGGGGACGCCCATTGCACTTGCAAGATCGGCGCCAACGTGTGGCGTAGCTCATTCTCGGTTGTAAGGCCACTCGTGAACTCTGCGAGGGCGCTCTCGATCCGGAACGTCAGATCGGTCGCCCCCTCAGTTCCACTTTGTTCGACATTCCACGTCGTCGCGACGCACCAATCCTCGAACTGATCAACATCGAGGAAGCTGTTGAGGTAGAGACCGACGTGGTCGCGAATATCCTGCTCAAGCGACATGGCTCACCAGATCGTCCGTATCAGTGTTCAAGAGATGCAGGAACGCCTCGAAGAGGAGGGCTACCGGTTCGATCTCGAAGATATCGGCGTTTCCGTTCATTCCCAAGACCCCCAACCTATCGGCGACCGGTTGAGGGATTGCTTCCCTCCCGGAACCATGACCGTGATGCTCTCGTACGTCAAGGATGAGACTGGCGAGGAGGTGGCTCGTGCGCACACCTTCCAGGATCCCCAGGGCAACATTCTCGCGAGCGGGATCCCCGATCCGAAACGGCTACTCGTGGACGACATCATCTACATCGTAGAGGCGAAGCCGTTTGCCCCTTGTAAACGACGATAGGTGAGTCATCTCAGTCATTCCCCT
>JANYJX010000053.1 GCA_025358355.1 Actinomycetes bacterium
GCCGAGCGGCTCGCCGCGTTCCTCGAAGGCGACGAGCCGACGGTCGTCTACTTCGGGAAGCTGCTCTACAACAAGGGCGTCCACGTGCTCCTGGAAGCGATGCGCGAGATCGACGCGCGCACCGTCGTCGTCGGCTTCGGCGACTACCGGGCCGAGCTGGAGGCGCTCGCGCCGCCGCGCACGCTCTTCACCGGCCCGTTGGAGCACCGCCACCTCGTGTACCTGCTCGCGCTCGCGGACGTGACCGTCGTCCCGTCGATCTTCCCCGAGGCGTTCGGCATGGTGGCGGCTGAGGCCGCGGCCGCAGGTTCGCCGCCGCTTGTCGCCCGCCACTCCGGCCTAGCCGAGATCGCGCTCGGACTCGAAGCCGCCTACCCGCCGCAGCTGCGCGATCTCGCGAGCTTCGAGACCGGCAATAGCGCCGACCTCGCAGCCAAGCTCCGCCGTCTTCTTGCGCTCTCCCCGGACGAGAAAGCCGAGCTGTCCCGGGCGGCGAGGGCGACGACGGTCGAGCGCTGGAGCTGGTCGGGCGTCTCGCAACGCCTGCTAGAACTCGCCCTTCCCAGCGCCAGTGAAGTAGCGCCCTAACGCTTCAACTACGATAGTGCGCCCATGGGCGACGCTCAGCGCTTGAGCCCCGAGGAGCAGGTCGAGTTCGCCCGCGACCAGTTCGAGGCGGGCACCGACTTCACCGTGGCCGTCGAGGAGGAGTTCGCGCTGCTCGACCCCGCGACACTCGACCTCGTGAACCGGTTCGAGGACGTGCAGGCGGCGGCTGTCGGCACAGCGCTCGAGCCCGATCTCGTCGGCGAGCTGATCGCCTCGGAAGCAGAGGTGAGGACGGGTCGCTGCGAGAGCTTCGCGGAGGTTCCAGCGCGAATGGCCGAGCGTCGCGCGCAGCTGATCGCACTCGTCGAGCCGCTCGGGATGACGCTCGGCGCGACCGGCACGCACCCGTGGGCCGACTGGAAGGATCAGCGGATCATCGATACGCCGCACTACCGGCGCAACGACGAGCTGCTGCGCTACGTCGTCTGGCGCAACAACACCTTTGGTCTGCATGTCCACGTCGGGATTCGCGGCGCCGATCGCGCGATCGCCGTCTGCAACGGGTTGCGCACGTTCCTACCCGAGCTGCTCGCATTCTCCGCCAGCTCGCCGTTCGTCGAGAACGTCGTCTCAGGCCTGCATTCGGCGCGGACGCAGATCTTCACGCGCTTCTTCCCGCGCTGCGGCGTGCCCGACGCGTACGACGGCTGGGCCGGGTTCGAGGACTACGTCCGCTTCCTCTACGACACGGGCTCGATCACCGAGCACACGCAGCTCTGGTGGAGCGTCCGGCCGCATCTGAACTTCCCCACCGTCGAGATTCGGATCTGCGACGCGCAGCCCGACCTCGCCGAGTCGCAGTCGCTGGCCGCGCTCGCCACCTCGCTCGCTGTCAGGCTTGCGCGCGCCTACGACGACGGCGAGCCGATCGCGCTCCACCCGCATCGGCTGATCGAGGAGAACACGTGGCGCGCGATCCGGCATGGCCTTTCCGGCGATCTGATCGATCTCCAGCGTGGCGACGTTGTCCCGGCCCGCGCGCGCATCGAGCGGCTGATCGAGTGGGTACAGCCGGTCGCTGAGGAGATCGGCGCGGCACCGTACCTCGCTGTTCCCGAGCGAAATGCGGCCGAACGCCAGATCGCACGGGCCGAAGAAGGCGCGACGCTGGCCGAGATCTACGCCGAGCAGATCGCAGCCACGGTCGCCGAACGCACGCTCGGCTCCTCGTAGGAACCTGTCCACTGCAGCCGAAGAAGGCGCTCTACTGCATAATCTGACGCCGGCGCGTTTCGGCGCCTTATTCGTCCAGGCGTGACTGCGTCGTCCAGGCGTGACTCCGGAGGGTTGAGTGGACTTCTTTCAAAATCATGCCGTGCTGTTTGCGCTCGTTTGCGCAGGCGTCGCGGTTGCGTACGGGCTCTGGCTGACCTACTGGTTGCTGAAGCAGCCGGCTGGTAACGAGCGGATGCAAGCGATTTCCGCCGCCGTTCAGGAAGGTGCGGCGGCGTATCTGCGCAAGCAGTACAAGGCGATTGCGCTCGTCGCGGTCGTGCCGTTGCTGATCATCGGCTTCTACAACCAGCTCGGCTGGGGCACGGCGATCGGCTTCCTGATCGGCGCCATCCTTTCGTCGGCTGCCGGTTTCATCGGGATGAATGTCGCTGTACGTTCCAATACGCGTACCGCCGAGGCTGCTCGCGAGGGAATCGCGCCGGCGTTCAAGGTCGCGTTCCGCGCAGGATCGGTGACGGGGCTGCTCGTCGTCGGCCTTGGGCTTCTTGGTGTCGCCGGCTACTACTGGTTCCTCACCGGCGCGCTCCACAACAGCCCTGCTTCGGCGGTCGACGACTTGATCGGCCTCGCGTTTGGTGGCTCGTTGATCTCCGTGTTTGCGCGGCTCGGCGGCGGCATCTTCACCAAGGCTGCGGATGTCGGTGCCGACCTCGTCGGCAAGATCGAGGCGGGCATCCCGGAGGACGATCCGCGCAACCCGGCTGTGATCGCGGACAACGTGGGCGACAACGTCGGCGACTGCGCAGGAATGGCTGCCGACCTGTTCGAGACCTACGCAGTCACGGCCGTTGCCGTGATGCTGCTGGGGATCAACTACCCCGATGCGAAGCTGTGGCTGTATCCGCTCTCGCTCGGCGGCATCTCGATCCTCTCGTCGGTGATCGGCACGTTCTTTGCGCGCGTCGGCAAGGGGCCGAACGCGATTATCAACGCGCTCTACAAGAGCGTGATCGTCGCGACGATCCTCTCAGCGATCGGCTTCATCCCTGTCACGAAGGCGTTCGACAGCGGCAAGTTCTCGTTCTGGCAGCTGTACGGCTCGGCGCTCGTCGGGCTGGGCGTCACGTTCTTGCTCGTTGCGATCACCGAGTACTACACGGGCAGCCGCTGGCACCCGGTGAAGAAGATCGCCGAAGCGTCACAGACCGGCCACGCAACGAACATCATCGCTGGCCTCGCGTTCGGGATGCAGGCGACTGCGGCGCCCGTGGTCGTGATCGCCGGTGGCGTGATCGCCGCGTACGAGATCGCAGGCGGCAACATCTACGGGATCGGCGTCGCAGTCATGGCGCAGCTCTCGATGTGCGGTTTGATCGTCGCCCTCGACGCGTACGGCCCGGTCACCGACAACGCGGGCGGCATCGCCGAGATGGCGGACATGCCCGAGTCGGTGCGCGGTGTGACCGATCCGCTCGACGCGGTCGGCAACACGACGAAGGCCGTAACGAAGGGCTATGCGATCGGCTCGGCAGGTCTCGCGGCTCTGATCCTCTTCGACGAGTACACGCGCCGTCTTGCCGACAAGGGGCTCGACACGACCTTCTCGTTGAGCGACCCATACGTGATCGCCGGCCTGTTCATCGGCGGCATGATGCCGTTCCTGTTCGCCTCGCTCGCGATGACGGCCGTCGGCCGCGTCGGCGGCGAGGTCGTCCAAGAGGTGCGGCGCCAGTTCCGGGAGGATCCGGGCATCATGGAAGGCACGTCGCGGCCCGACTACTCGCGCGCGGTCGGCATCGTCACCTCCTCGGCGATCAAGGGCATGCTCGCTCCAGCGGCGATCCCGATTGCGATTCCGATCATCGTCGGCATCCTCAGCGCGAAGATGCTCGGTGGCCTGCTGATCGGCACGATTGTCACGGGCCTGTTCCTCGCCATCTCGATGACGTCGGGTGGCGGCGCCTGGGACAACGCGAAGAAGCTGATCGAGGACGGCGCCTACGGCGGCAAGGGCTCAGAGGCTCATGCGGCTGGCATCACGGGTGACACGGTCGGCGATCCGTACAAGGACACGGCCGGCCCGGCGATCAACCCGATGATCAAGATCGCGAACATCGTCGCGATCCTGATCATCCCCCTGATCGCCTCCATCCACGGCTAGAGGAGACGTTGGGCAGGGCGGCGCGACGTGCCGCCCTCCCCAACTCGCCCGCGCAAAGGAACCTCCGCGCAAGCTCTGGGAACGCGATCTTCTTATGCCGCTTCTGGAGGATCGGAGCGCAGGATGAACTGTCTCCGATCCGTCAGCGTGACCCGGATCGCGATCTGTCCGGCATCGTTGATCGAGACTGGGTTGAGCGCGAATTCGGCGACCGTCGATCCGAAGAGAGGCGAGCCCAAAGAGAGCAGGCAGTCGGCGATCGGGTCGTGACCGCTGAACACCCCGAGCGTGCCCCCGCGCGGGGTTGCGTAGAACACGATCCTTCCGGCCCCGTCGAGAAGGACTCCTCGAAAGCTCTCGAACGAGGAGCTCGTGTCGACAATCGTCGCGATCTCTCCCTCGTACGCGACGAACACTCCCGACCCTCCGGCCCGAAGGCTTGCGCAGAAGGCAACGATCCCCGCGTTGTTTCGGATCGGGAAGAGGCCGAGGCTGCTAAAGGTGTCACCGGTCTCGACGATTGTGCGCACTCGCTCGCCGTCGGCCAGGTACATGCCTTCGCCGCCAGTCGCGAGGTCGGCGCGGAATGTCACCGACCCTGTGTCGTCGATCACGGGGAGCCCGTGGAACCGCCTGAATCGCGCGGCGCAATCGGCGATCGTGGTCACGGATCCACCGGAGCTGCAGTAGACGCCGTGTCCGACGGTGCTTCCGTCCACTCGAAAGGCGACAGTTCCAGCCTCGTTGGCTGTGGGCCCCAGAGGACCGGCCGATTCGGCAAGGGAGGTTGTTACGCCGCCTCGTACCAGGAGCACCGCGCGCCTACCGGACTCGAGCTCCGCGTAGAAACAGGATGAGCCGTTGTGGTTGATGTCCGGATGACTGCAGACCTCGCCTAGCAGGCCGCCGCCGGACTCGGCGATCACCGTGATCGTCGCACCGTCGGTGACGTACGCTCCGGAGCCCCCTTCTTGCAGGGAAGCCTGAAACGCGACGATGCCGTCGTTGTTGATGGAGGCCACGTACGGCGCGAAGTCGGAGAACCGCTCGCCCGTTTCCGCGATGGGCGACAGCGAGTAGGAACCGGGATAGAACGATGCGCCCACGACAGTGTCTTACTCTCGCAAGCGGTTGGACGTAGCTCGGGTTCGGCTAGCGATCTTCGGGTGCGCTGGGGATGCTTCGGGCCGCGATCCCGTGGCGTCTCTACACTCCCGCCCGTGCCGAGTAGACGTAGGCGGCAGGTCGAGCTCGAGCGCGTACTCGGTACGCCCGCGCTCTTCGCCACCGCCTATGGCAACGTCGGCTCGTCGATCTACTACGCGCTCGGCCTCACCGCGGTCTACGCGCTCGGGCTGACGCCGCTTGTCTTCGTGATCGCCGGCGTGATCTTCGCCGCGACGGCCGCGACCTACGCCGAAGGCACTGTCCAGTACCCGGAGGCCGGTGGCTCATCGAGCTTCGCCCGCCACGGCTTCAACGAGCTTGTCTCGTTCGGCGCGGCGTGGGCGCAGATGCTCGTCTACATCGTCACTGTCTCGACCTCGGCGTTCTTCGTCCCGCACTACCTCTCGATCTTCTGGGAGCCGCTGAAGCAGAACCCGTGGGACATCGTCGGCGGCGCGATCGTGATCGTGATCCTCGTGATCCTGAACACCGTCGGCGTGCAGGAGGCCGCAAAGCTCTCGATCACGCTCGCTGTCGTCGACTTCGCGACGCAGGTCCTGCTCGTCGGGCTCGGCTTCGCACTCGTCTTCAACTCGCACATCCTCACGTCGAACATCCACTGGGGGACGGCGCCGACGTGGGGGCACTTAGCGATCTCGATCCCGATCGCGATGCTCGCGTACACGGGGGTGGAGACCGTCTCCAACCTTGCGGAGGAGGCGCGTGAGCCGTCGCGCAGCGTGCCGAATGCCTACAAGCTCGTGGCCGGCGCAGTGTTCGCGATCTATTTCACGCTGCCGCTGATCGCGCTCTCGGCGCTGCCGGTGAAGCAGATCGACGGCAAGACGACGACGCTCCTCGCGCTGCCGCCGAAGCAGGGCGGCTACGCGAACGATCCCGTTCTCGGCATCGTCGACCACCTTGGCATCCACGGCGGCTTCCACCGCGTGCTCCAGCTCTACGTCGGCGTCCTGGCCGCGACGATCCTTTTCATCGCAACGCACGCCGGCGTGATCGGCGCATCGCGGATCACCTACTCGATGGCGAGCCACCGCCAGCTGCCGGAGATCTTCCGGCGGCTGCATCCGAAGTTCAAGACGCCGTGGCTCTCGCTCCTGCTCTTTGCCGGGATCGCGCCGATCATCGTGATCCTGCCCGGGAACGTGAACTTCGTCGGGACGCTCTACTCGTTCGGCGCAACTCTCTCGTTCACGGTCGCGCACGCATCAATCGTGCGGCTGCGGATGAAGGCGGCGGGCGAGGATCAGCTCTTCCGTGCGCGTCCCAACTGGCGCGTTGGAGGCGTCGACTGGCCGTTGTTCGCGATCTTCGGCGGCATCGCGACCGGGATCTCGTTCCTCGTGATCCTGGAGCAGAACCCGTCGGCACGCTGGGTCGGGCTCGGCTGGCTCGCGATCGGGTTTGCCTTCTACGTGGTCTATCGCCGCCGCTACGTGCACGAGCCGCTGACGAAGACGGTGCGTGCGCCCGCGGCGTTCGGGCCTGCGCTTGCCCTCGAGTACCGGCGCCTGCTGGTGCCGATCGTCGCAGGTCAGTCGTCGGACGACGCGCTCGACGTTGCGTGCAGCCTTGCCGCCGAGCGGCGCGCGCGGATCATTGCGCTGAACGTGTTGGAGGTCCCGCTCGACCTGCCGCTCGGCGTCGACATGCCGGACGAAGAGGAGCACGCGAACCGCGAGCTCGACGAGGCGCGCGCGATCGGCGACTCGTACGGCGTGCGCGTGGCCGACAGACTCGTGCGCGCGCGGAGCGCCGGCGTGGCGATCGTCGAGGAGGCGACGCGACGCGGAACCGAGATCATCGTGATCGGCACGCCGCGCAAGACGCTTTCCACCACGAGCAATGCGATCTTCGGCCGAACCGTCGACTACGTCCTGAAGAATGCGCCGTGCCGCGTGATGGTCACGGCGTCTCCGGATTTGCCTCGCACGAGCGGCGCGAAATGAAGCTCTACCACCGCTCGGTCATGATCTTCTGCGCTGTCGTGGTCTGCCTCGGCGCCGCGCTGCTCGTGAAGACCGCCCTCCTCGGCGGTGGCGTGATCGGCTTTATCTCGGGTGGTCTCTTCATCGCGTTGGGTGTCGCACGGTTCACCCTCGAAAGGAAGAGGCCCCACTAGTGGCAAGGAAGGTCAGCGGCTTCGAGCGGGTGCTGGATGCGCCGTCGCTCTTCGCAGTCGCGTATGGCGAGATCGGCTCGTCGCTGTACTTCGCGCTCGGGATCGTCGCGGCGCGCGCGCTCGGGCTGACGCCGCTCGTTCTGCTCGCATCGGGCGTGCTCTTCCTCGTCGTGTCGCTCTCGTACGCCGAGGGCACGGCGGCGATTCCCGAGACCGGCGGCGCGGCGACGTTCGTGCGGCGCGGTTTTAACGACCTGTTCGGGTTCGTCACCGGCTGGGCGCTGCTGCTCGACTACCTGATCGTGATGGCGCTCTCGGCGCTGTTCATGCCGCACTACCTGAGTTGGGCGCTCGGTTTGCCGGCGCTGCGGCGCGGGCCGTGGGACATCGTCGTCGCCTCGCTCGTGATCGCCGCGATCGCGATGATCCGGCTGGTGCGCCACTCGCGCCTGCACATGGGCGCAATCGTGCTCGCAGCGCTCGACCTTGCCGTCCAGGCGCTGCTCGTCGTGCTCGGCTTCGCCTTCCTCTTCTCCGGCCACGTGCTGACCTCTGGCTTCCACTTCGCGTCGGGCCAGAGCTGGCACGACCTCGCGTACGCGCTACCGCTCGCGATGCTCGCGTACACGGGCCTGGAGACAGTCGCGAACCTGGCCGAGGAGACGCGCGAACCGGGGACGACGGTGCCGCGCTCGCTGTTCTCGGCGATTGGCCTGGTTGTCGTGATCACGGTGCTTCTCGCGATGGTTGGCGTCTCTGCGTACCCGGCCCACGGAGGCATGTCCGCGCTAGGAGAGGAATGGCTCAGGGCGCCACTTGTCGGTGTCGTCGCGGCGTTGCACGGTCATCTCGGTGCGGGTGTGGTGGACATCTTGCGCGTTGCGGTTGGCTTGTCAGGTGCGCTGATTCTGCTCGCCGCCGCGACGACCTCGATGTCGGGTTGCACGAGGCTGCTGCACTCGATGGGCGCTCACGGGCAGCTGCCACCCGTGTTCGGGCGGCTCGATCGACGCACGCTCGTCTCGCGCGAGGCGATTGTCGCCACTGCCGGAGTTGCAATCGCGATCGTCACCCTCACCGGCACGGTCGCCACCAACGAGACGGCGTTCCTCGCGAGCACGTACTCGTTCGGCGTCCTGCTCGCGTTCACCGCGGCGCAACTTGCTGTCATTCGCCTGCGCGTCCGCGAGCCGAATCTCGAGCGCCCGTATCGAGCTCGACCCGAGATCCGCATTCGCGGCACGCTCCTGCCGCTGCCCGCGCTGATTGGCGCGCCGCTGACGTTCGCGGTGTGGATCCTCGCGATGGTCACACATGTCGGCGCGCGCTACGCGGGGCCGGCATGGCTCGCCGGTGGCATTGTCGTGTACCTCCTCGTGCGCCGGCAGGGCGATCTCGGCCTGCTCGAGGTTGTCGACCCGATCACCGAGCTGCCGCCTGGCGCGGAGTTCAAGCGCGTGCTCGTGCCGATGAAGCTCGGCGACATCGGCGAGGAGATGGTCGCGACAGCGATTGCGCTTGCGAAGGAACGGAGCGCGACGGTGGAGGCCGTGTTCGTCGTTCGCGTGCCGCGCGCGTTCCCACTCGAGGGCCCGCTGCCGGAAGACGTGGCCGAGCACGCCAATCAGTCGCTGGCCGAAGCCCGCGCGCTCGGGGAGGACAACGGTGTGGAGGTGGCGGTCGAGCTGGTTCGCGCGAGATCGATTGGCCATGCGATCGTCGACGAGGCGACGCGCCGGGGCGTCGACCTGATCGTCCTCGGCTCGTCGCCGCGGTGGCGGCGCCAGTCGCGGTTCTTCTCGCCGACCGTCGATCACGTGCTGCGCAATGCGCCGTGCGAGGTGCTCGTCGTCGCGTTCCCCGAAGGCGTGTTCGAGGAAGCAGAGGCATCGTGACCCCGTCGCCTTCATCTACGCTCAGTTCATGAAAGCGATTGTCATCGGATGCGGCCGCGTTGGCTCGAACGTCGCGTTGCAGCTTGCCGCGGAGGGCTGGGATGTGACCTGCCTCGATGAGAAGGAAGAGGCGCTGATCCGGCTCGGTAGCGGCTGGCATGGCCGCTTCGTCGTCGGTCACGGCATGGATATCGATGTGCTCCACGAAGCCGGGATCGAAGACGCCGATGCTGTCGTCGTCGCAACCGACGGCGACAACACGAACATCGTGATCGGCCAGGTTGTGCAGAAGAAGTACGGCATCGCCTGCGTCGTCGTGCGGGTCCTCGATCCGAAGCGCGCCGACTTCTACGCGAAGCGCGGCATGCGCACGGTCTGCCCGACACAAACGGCCGTGTCAGTGATGACCGATGCCGTGCGCTCGTGCGACCCCAGCCCGTTTGCCGCAGCGGTGGTGGACAGCTGATGTACATCATCGTCGCGGGCGGTGGCAAGGTCGGGAAGAGCGTCACGCGCTCGCTTCTCGACATGGGTCACGAGGTGACGCTCGTCGAGCAGGAGCGCGATCGCTTCAACCAGCTGGAGGCCGAGTTCGGCCACGTCGCGTTGATCGGCGACGCCACCGAGATCGGCGTTCTCGAGCGCGCAGGCATCGCACGGCCGCCCGATTTGGTTCTCGCACTGACCGGGGATGACGAGGACAACCTCGTGATCAGCCAGATCGCGAAAGAGGGCTATGCCGCACCGAAGGTCGTCGCGCGCGTCAACGATCCGCGCAACCAACAGCTTTTCGACCTGCTCGGCATCACGCAGACGGTGTGCGCCACGTCCGGCATCCTCGGCCTCGTTGAACATGAGGTTCCCGAGCACGGCCTGATCCGGCTGCTCGAATTGCGACGCGAGGGACTCGAGGTCGTCGAGGTGCAGGTCGAGAGCGACTCGCCGTCCGCCGGGAAGACGATCTCGGAGCTCAAGCTGCCTGAAGGTTCGCGGCTGATCTCGGTGATGCGGAACGGCCAGGCCTCGATTCCTGTCGGCTCGACCGTGCTCAGCGAAGGTGACCAGTTGCTCGCGATTCTCCAGCCGGGCAAGGAAGACGAGTTACGTCGCGCGCTGATCGGTATCTGACCCGTACGACGTGATGGCGCGCGCAGCTCTCGTTGTCCTAGCGTTTGCAGCAGTTGTGGGCGCTGCGGTCGCTGCGCCGAACCGCACGGCGTCGCTGCGACTCAAGAAGGTTGTCTCGGGCCTCGAGAGCCCCGTCTTCGTCACGGCGGCTCCAGGCGAGCCGAACCTGCTCTACATGGTGGAACAGGCTGGCGTGATCCGGATTCTGCAAGGCGGCAAGCTGCTGTCGGCGCCGTTCCTCGACATTCGCTCTCTGATCGACTCGGGCGGCGAACGTGGGTTGCTCGGGCTCGCCTTTGACTCCGGCTACGCAACGAACCACCGCTACTACGTCGACTACACCGACAAGCGGGGCAACACGAACGTCGTGTCGCTACTGGCGCGGGGTGGGCGGACCGTTGCGGGCAGTCTCCGCCGGCTGCTGTTCGTGAAGCAGCCGTACTCGAACCACAACGGCGGCATGGTCGCGGTCGGGCCCGATCGAGCGCTGTACGTGGGAATGGGCGACGGTGGCTCGGGTGGTGACCCCGAGAATCGCGCGCAGAACCAGAAATCGCGACTTGGCAAGCTGCTGCGGATCGACGTGCGGCACGGCGGTCGAGTCACCTTGGCGGCGCTCGGCCTGCGCAACCCGTGGCGGTTCTCGTTCGATCGCGCGAATGGCGATCTGTACATCGGCGATGTCGGCCAGAACGCGAACGAGGAAATCGACTACATCCGCGCCGGCACCAAGAGGCTGCTCAACTTCGGCTGGCGGGTCTATGAGGGCTCGGAGACCTACCAGCCGGGCAAGCTCGGCCCGGGGCGGCTCACGGGGCCGATCGCGGAGTACCAACACGGCCCTGGCTGCTCGGTGACCGGTGGCTACGTCTATCGCGGCCGTGCCGTGCCGGACGCGGTCGGGCGCTACTTCTATGGCGACTATTGCAGCGGCGAGATCTGGAGTCTCGAGCTGCGCGATGGACGTTCGACGGACCCGCGTCGCGAGCCTTTCAGCGTCGAGAGCCTCTCGTCGTTCGGCCAGGACGCCGCCGGGGAGTTGTACCTCGTCTCGCTCGACGGTGTCGTGTACCGCCTCGCCGCGTGATCCCGGTCTGCGCCACCTGCGGCGCGGTGTTTCCCGCTAGCGACGATCCGCCGGCGGGCTGCCCGATCTGCGACGACGAACGCCAGTGGGTGCCCGAGGACGGGCAGCAGTGGACGTCGCTCGACGCGCTCGCCGCCGCGCATCGGAATGAGCTACGCGAGGAGGAGCTGGGCTTGCTCGGCGTTTCGATCGAGCCGGAGTTCGCGATCGGCCAGCGCGCGCTGCTGGTCGAGACGCCGGCCGGGAACATCCTCTGGGACATGATTCCGCTCTGCACCGACGACGCTGTCGCGGAGGTCGAGCGGCGCGGCGGCGCTGCGGCGATCGCGATCTCGCATCCGCACTACTACTCCGGGATGCTCGAGTGGAGCCGCGCGCTCGGCGGCATTCCGATCCTGCTGCACGCAGCCGATCGCGAATGGGTGCTCCGGCCGGATCCAGCCGTCGAGCACTGGGACGGCGACGCCTACGAGCTACCGGGCGGGTTGACGCTGCTCCAGCTGGGCGGGCACTACGCCGGCGGCACGGTCCTCCACTGGCCTGCGGGCGCGGCGGGGCGCGGCGCGCTGCTCTCCGGCGACATCGTCCAGGTGCTTGCGCATCGTCGCTCGGTCACGTTCATGTGGAGCTACCCGAACATGTTGCCGCTGCCTGCTCTCGAGGTGGAGCGGATTGTGGCGGTGCTAGAACCGTGGGAGTTCGATCGGATTTGGGGCGCGTGGTGGGAGCGCGCGATCCGCGCCGACGCGAAGGCTGTGCTCCGCGAGTCCGCCGCGCGCTATGTGCGACAGAGGTGAGGCGCGTCGCGATAGGCCTCGCGATCGTGATGGTCGCGGCGGTCGCAGGTTGCGGAAGTTCGGCTGCGCTTGACCCGGACGCGAAGTTGCCGCGGCCTGCGCCGCTGCTGCGGCAGCTGATCGGCTTCAAGGTGCGCTACCGCGAGCTGCTCAGCGATCACACGGAGCTCGTTCGCATTGTCCGTGTCCCGTACCGCGCGAACGGCGGCCGCGAGCGGATCGCCTATCTCGTGCTGCCACGATGGTACGGACCGAAGAGCCATCCGGCGATCCCGCTTGTCATCTCGCCGCACGGACGTGGTGTGACGCCGCAGGCTAACAACCGCTTCTGGGCCGGGCTGCCGGCGTTCGGGCCGTTCGCAGTTGTTAGCCCCGAGGGCCAGGGGAGGCGGCTGTCGCTGTACTCGTGGGGTTGGCGCAGGCAGATCGACGACCTCGCTCGCATGCCGAGCATCCTCGAGCGGGCTCTCCCGTGGCTGCACATCGACCTCAAGCGGATCTACGCGGTCGGCAGCAGCATGGGCGGACAGGAGACGCTCCTGCTTGTAGCGTTGCACCCCCGGTTGCTCGCCGGCGCGTCGGCGCTCGATTCGGCGACGGATATGACTGCGCGCTACCGCGAGTTCAGCGTGCTCCCATTCGGTGCTCATCTGCAGGAGCTTGCGCGGATTGAGATCGGCGGCACGCCGGAAAGCAACCCGGCCGCCTATACGGCTCGGAGTCCGCTTCACTACGTGCGGCAGCTCGCGTTCTCGGGCGTCCCGCTGCACATCTGGTGGAGCGTCCGTGACAGGATCGTCGTTGATCAGAACCAGGAGTCGGGCCGGCTCTTTCGTGCGATCAAGGACGCGAACCCACGCGCGCCGGTCACGAAATACGTCGGGGCGTGGGCCCACAGCCATGAGATGCACGCCCTCGAACGGCTGCCGCTCGCGCTTGTGCGGCTGCGTCTGATCGAGCTCGACGAGCCGCTGCCGACGAGCGCGAAGCCCTAGCTACCGAGCTCGTCGCGCGTCCGCACGATGACGGTGCCCGGGCCGAGCGCGACGAGTAGCCGGTCGAGCGCACCTGATCCCGTCTCGACGAGATCAACCCGCCGCGTGGCGCCGAGTTGGGCGAGGGCGATTTGCGCGAGCTCCTTCGGCGCGTCTGTGAACACGCCGACACGCGTCCCCGCGGCGGCTAGTCGGCGCAGCGCGGCGCTCGCCGCAGCGTTGGGTCGGAGATAGACCGGCGCTCGGTTTTCGGCGAAGTGCTGGAGCAGCGTCCGCCAGTTTCCCGCACCGCCGGCATCGAGCAACTCTACCGCCTCGCCGCGGTCGGCAGGCAACGTTGCCGGATCGACACCAAGTACGCGACCGGCCTCCGCGAGCCAGTCAGCCCAGAGCCCACGCGTGTCGCCGAGGACGGCGTCAAGGTCG
>JANYJX010000112.1 GCA_025358355.1 Actinomycetes bacterium
CCGAGCTACTCGCCGCTCTCGGATCCCGCGCGCACGAGGTCTCGATCCGAACGGCAGCTCGACATTGACCGTAGCGGCGAGTCGCGCTCGTGCGAAGCGGACCCCATGGGACCTGCCCTCCGCGCACTCGAAGGGTCGATCGAGGCGTTACGACTCGGGCGCCGGCGGCTTCGTAGTTCGACGAGCGTCAGTCGCGGTGCAAGCGGGATCCCGGAGGAGAAGAATCGTCTAGGCCACAAACAACAGCACGCTCCACGTAAGGAACCAGACGCGAGACCTCCACTGGCGCCGCAGGTCTGCGGCACCCCGCTCGCCAGCCTACGAACACCGAAACGGTGAAACTCACATGAACCAATCGGACCGTGCACCCGCACTCGACGTGCTCGGCACGCCTTACCCGCCGGACATCGGCCAGGACAAGGAGAAGCAGCGAAGATGGAACCTCGCGTCGCAGGCCGCCCACGACGTGAGCTCGGCGCTCGAGCCAAGCGGTGAACCGGACCGCACATGGGTCTGGATGGCAACGAGGAGCCTCTACAGCGCATCAATCCCGACCGGCTAAGCCCAGCCCCTCGACGCCACCGTGCGCAGCGAACTACTCGACGTGCTGGCCGGCATCCGACGCTAGTGAGCCGCTCATACGACGCCTGCGCTCCACCACCAGATTGTCCAGGGCCTTCAGTGCGTGCTCTCTGAGAGACAAGCCTTGCTCGCTTGGAAGGTCGTCGAACGGGTTGCGGATGGACAAGCCCGCGTCCAGTCGGGTGCGCGCTAGTTCCAAACCGATGGCGCGTCGAGTTTCGGTGTCGCTCTCGAAGTCTTCGCCAAACAGCTGACCACTCCAGGTTGGCCACTGGGCGTCCCGCGCTAGTTGGGCGGCAGCCCCGGAGGGCAGTGACACCCAGCGTGCTTCACGCGCCCGGATCGCCTCGAAGTACGACGCGCTGTCAGAGTCCTGTCTGCTTCTCGAGTCGCGCTCGAAGACCTGCCAGACGAAGTCACGCTCCAGCCTCAAGATATCCCCGGCGATCCGAGCGTAGGTCGCGCGGTGCATCCCTTTCGGCCGCTTGGGCAAGTGGGCGCCGAAGTCCGGCTCACCTCCTAGTCTTCTTCGGAGCGAGAGCGCCCGCTCTCGCTGCCGCATCGACCGAGGAGTCTTCTCGCTCGCGTATGGGAGATCGACGCAGTGCCTACACACAAGGTGACCGAAATCGAGGTAAAGGATCCAGCCGCCCCGTCCGCAATCTGGCTCTGTGCACCACAGCCGCGGCCGCTCACCTCCGTGGTGCAGCGCCACCCAGTCGATCACGACTCTCGTGGTCGACTGCCGCACAACGGTGCCGCTCTCATAGCGCTCGAATTTGCAGACCAGGTTGTCTCTCGTGACTTTGACCGTCATCTCGTCCCGCCCTTCGTCGTCATTGTCGACAACACGAAGGTAGGGAGTGCGCGGCTTGCCCGCAGCGAACAGATCCGCTGCCCTCACCCTTACGAGGTCTTCGAGCGTTTTGCGATCGTCAGATACGAGCAAGGGGACCCCCCTTCCGGAGCCGAAAAGTATTGGCAAAAAGTACAACGGGCTGCGGATGGCATTCGGTCAAGTCGACGAAATAGCCCATTCTGAAGCCGAAAACAGGACTTCAGAAAACCACTGCTCTATCCACTGAGCTACGGGGGCGCCGCCCAAGTTTGGCAGGAAACAAGGGTGCCAGGAACGAACCGAGCCCGCCTCTATCCTTCCTGCCGTGACGGAACGTCTGCGCAAGGCGCTCGGCTGGCGCACTCGGCCGGCGCGCTGGAGGCCTCGCATCGCGACCTCGTCGCTGCGTGCTAAGCCGACATTCCTGATCGTAGGCGCGCAGAAAGCTGGCACGACCTCGTTGCACGCCTACCTCGCGTGTCACCCCGACGTGCACACGGCGACCAAGAAAGTGGCCGAGTACTTCAGCCGCCACTACGCGCGAGGCGAAGCCTGGTACCGGGCGCACGTTCCGCTACCGCGGCGCCGCGGGTCACGCGCGGTCGGCGTGGCGTCGGCGACGTACCTCTTTCCCCGTTCGCGCCCGCTGGGTGCACACGTTCAACCCGGCGGTGAAGCTGATCGTTGTCCTCCGCGACCCCGTCGATCGTGCGTACTCGCATCTACCAGATGGAATTCCGCTGGGGCCGCGAGGCGCTGCCGTTCGAGGAGGCGCTCGAGTGCAAGGAGCGCGAGCTCGGGCTTGAGCTGGAACGGATCGCGGCGGATCCATTGACGACCTCGTCGCTCCTGCTCACGTGCTCCTACGTCGCGCGTGGCCGCTACTTCGACCAGATCCAGCGCTGGCTCGAGCTGTTCCCGCATGACCAGTTCTTCTTCGTCGCGAGCGAGGAGTTGCTCGCCGACCCAGCGGGAGTCGTATCGCGGATCTCGGCGTTCCTCGGCATCCGCGTGTGGCGGGACGAGAGCTACCCGCTGCGCGGCGTCTGCGAGTACGCCCCGATCGAACCGGCGGCACGCGCGCGACGAGCGCAGATCTTCGCCGCCGACAACCGGCGCCTCGCCGAGTTCCTCGGGCACGAGCTCGATTGGACCCGGCCCGCGTAGTTCAGTCGAAGTCGATCACACTGCGGATACCGTCCTGCGCTTCCATCAGCTCGAAGCCGCGGTTGACCTCGTCGAGTAGCAGCCTATGAGAGATGAACGGCTCGACATCGATCTCGCCCGCGAGCGCGCGCTCGACGAGCTGCGGTACCTGGTCGCGCCCCTTGACGCCGCCAAATGACGATCCGCACACGCGCCGGCCGGTGATCAAGTAGCGCGGGATGATGTCGAGCGTCTCGCCCTTCCCCGCGACGCCGGCGATCGTGCAGAGGCCCCAGCCCATCCGCGCCGACTCGACCGCCTGGCGCATCACCGCGACGAGTCCGGTCGCCTCGAAGGTGTAGTCGGCGCCGAAGCCGCCCGTCATTTCGAGGATCTGCTCGACGGCGTTAGGCCCGCCGACGAGCGTGTCGGTCGCGCCTTGTCCGCGCGCGAGCTCGAGCCGACCGGCGGAAAGATCGACGCAGACGATCCGCTCGGCGCCTTGGAGACGGCAGCCGGCGACCGCGCCGAGGCCGACCATCCCGGCACCGAAGACGACACACGTCGAGCCGGCCTCCACCTTCGCCGTGTTCATTGCCGCGCCGAGCCCCGTTGTGAGGCCGCAGGCGAAGAGACACGCATGATGCAGCGGTGCCTCGGGCGTGATCCGCGCGAGCGCGATCTCCGGCATCACCGTGTACTCGGCGAACGTCGACGTGCCCATGAAGTGCCGCACTGGCTCGCCGTCGAGCGACAGCCGCGCCGTCCCGTCCGGGAGAAAGCCCTTGTTCTGCTGCTCGCGAATCGCGAGGCAGAGGTTCGTTCGCGTGCTCTGGCAGTGGATGCACTCGCGGCACTGCGGCGAGAACAGCGTCACCACGTGGTCGCCCGGTCGCACCGATGTGACGCCGTCGCCGACGCGCTCGACGACCCCGGCGCCCTCGTGGCCGAGCACCGTTGGTGCGTAGCCGGACGGGTCGGCGCCGGACGCCGTGTAAAGGTCGGTGTGGCAGACGCCGCACGCGACGAGCCGCACCAGGACTTCGCCCGCGCGAGGCTCGGCGAGGTCGATGTCGCGCACCGCGAGCGGCGCGCCGAACTCCTCCAGAACCGCTGCCTTGATCCGCACGGCGGCATTCTTCCCGATTCGGTGCGGGTCTTGCTGCACCATGGAGGAATGGCAACTGGAGGCGGAGAGCGAGCGTTGCGCGCGAACGTGCGGCTGCTCGGCGACCTGCTCGGGCGCGTGCTGGTCGAACAGGAGGGGCAGGAGTTTCTCGAACTGGAGGAACGGATCCGCGCTCTCGCGCGGCGGGTGCGGCGCGGCTCGCGACGGCCTGAGGAGCTCGCGGCCGCGGTTCGCGGGCTTGGGGTGGCTCAGCAAGGTTCGGTGCTGCGTGCGTTCGCGCTCTTCTTCCAGCTCGCGAACATCGCGGAGCAGCACCACCGACTGCGCCGCAGACGCGAGTACGAGCACGAGGGCCGCGTGCCGCGCGAGTCGCTGAAGGACGCGGTCGAGCGGCTGCGCACCGCTGGGATCGACGACGAGAAACTGGCGCGTGCCCTCGCCGCGGCGCACGTCACGCCAGTCATCACGGCGCACCCGACCGAGGCGACGCGGCGAACGGTCCTCACGGCGCACCGGCGGCTCCTCGCGCTCCTGCGCGAGCTGGACGACTCGGCGCTGCCGCCGACGCGCGCCGCGGAAGTAGAGGACACGCTCGCCGAGGAGATCACGATCCTCTGGCAGACCGACGAGGTTGTCGCACGCCGACCACGTGTCGTCGACGAGATCCGCCACGGGCTGTGGTTCTTCGAGACGAGCTTCTGGGATGCCGTGCCGGAGCTTGCGCGAGAGCTCCACCGCGACTTGCCCGGCGCTGTCGTTCCGCTGCGGTTCGGCACATGGATCGGCGGCGACATGGATGGCAACCCAAACGCTGGCGCGAAGACGATCGACGAGGCGCTCGAGCGGGCACGGCTGCTGGCGCGGGAGCTGTATCAGCGCGAGATCCGCCGGCTTGGTGAGGCGTGGGGGATGTCGGCGGATCTTCTCGGCCCGACGCCCGAGCTGCTGGCCGACGCGCCCGAGCCGTATCGCGCCGAGCTCGTGCGCGTCTGGGGGTATCTCGCAGACGACGGGTACGCGGACGGCGAGGCGTTACTCGTCGACCTGCGCTCGCTGGACTCGGCCTTGCGCGCGCACCGTGGAGATCGGATCGCCGACGGCGCTCTCGCAGACGTGATCGTGCGCGCCGAGGTGTTCGGTCTGCATCTCGCAGCCCTCGACGTGCGGGTTCATGCGAGCGAGGTTCGGGCTGGGAGCGACCGGTTCAAGGCCGCACTCGTCGCGATGGCGCGGGCGCAGCAGCGGCACGGTGGAGCGGCATTTGGTCGGTTGATCGTGTCGATGACCCACACGGCGGGCGATGTTCTCCGCGCCGAAGAGCTAGCTGCCGAAGCGGGGGCGCAGATCGCAGGAGTGCCGCTGCTGGAGACGATCGCCGACCTGCGCGGCGCGCGCGAGCTTGTAGGCGAGCTGCTCGACCGCCGGCCGCGGGCTACGCAAGAGGTGATGGTCGGCTATTCCGACTCCAGCAAGGACGGTGGTGCGTTCGCCGCCGGCTGGGAGATCTATCGCGCGCAGGAAAACCTCGTTGCTCTCGCCCGCGAACGCGATGTCGAGCTGACGCTGTTCCAGGGTCGTGGCGGTGCGGCCGGCCGTGGCGGCGGGCCGGGTTACTCGGCGATCCTCGCGCAGCCTCCCGGAGCGATTGCCGGGCGGCTCAAACTGACCGAGCAGGGCGAGACGATCTCGTTCAAGTACGGGTTGCCGGGGCTCGCCGAGCGCAACCTCGAGGCATCCGTCGCGGCGACGTTGCTGACGGCGTTTCCTCGGCAAGCGGGTGTCGTCGCACCGCCGCGCGGTGCGCGCGCCGCGATGGAGTCGCTCTCGGCGAGCGCAAACGCGACCTACCGCGGCCTCGTCTGGGAAGACCCAGGTTTCTGGGCGTTCTTCCGCGCGTTCACGCCCGTTCGGGAGCTCGCAGCCTTGCCGCTCGGCTCGCGACCTGTTGTTCGTCCCGAAGCCACAGGCAGCGATGAGCTGAGCGCGTTGCGGGCGATCCCCTGGGTGTTCGCGTGGACGCAGAACCGCTGCCTGCTCCCTGCCTGGTACGGCACCGGGACGGCGCTGCACGAGCACGGTCTCAGCGGTCGATCGCTGCGGGGCCTGCGCCAGCTCTACAGCGAATGGCCGTTCTTCCGCGCACTCGTCGAGAACCTCGAGATGACGCTCGCGAAGTCGAGCCTCGAGATCGCCGAGGGCTACCTGCAACTGGTTCCGGCCGAGCTCGATCCGGCTCGCTACTGGCAGCTGATCGCCGCCGAGCACCAGCGCTCGGTCGAGGCCGTGCTGCTCGTCGTCGAGGCGACGAAGTTGCTCGATCGCCAGCCGCTCGTCCAACGCTCGATCGAGCTGCGGAACCCTTATGTCGATCCGATGAACGCGATCCAGGTCGAGTTGATCGCCGCGCACCGGGCCGGCGACGAGGCTGCGCTACGGCCGCTTCTACGCTCGATCGCCGGCATAGCCGCCGGCCTGCGCAACACCGGCTAGCGAGCGCGCGGCTCCCAGCCGAAGTATCGCGCCGCGAGCGCGAGCCCGCCGATACCCCAGGCAGCGACCACCGCAATCGCGCCTGGCTTCGTCCAGATCTCGTGACCCTGAAGGTAGATCGCCTGGACGATGTCGAGATAGTGCTTCAGCGGCAGCACGTTGCCGATGTCGCGGAGCAAGGCCGGGTATTTGCGCGTCGGGCCGAACGAGCCCGAGAGGAACGCCATCGGCAGCACGATCACGGTGACGACCGCTGACGCGCCCTCCGACGAGCGGATCAGCGAGGCGGCGGCGAGGCCGAGGCCCGCGAACGCCGCAGCGCCGAGCAACAGGGCCAGGATCAGCGACACGATGTGGCCGGGCAGCGGCGTGCCGAAGAGCGTCCGCCCGATCGCGAACAACGCTGCGGTCTGCAGCAGGAACACGACGAGCGTTGAGGCCAGCACCGACGTGAGATAGGCGCGCGGCGGGAGCGGCGTCGACCGCAGCCGCTTGAGGATCCCGGACTCACGGCGGATGACGAGCGCGATCGCAAGCCCGGAGAACGCAGTGTTCGCGACCCCGTACCCGATCATCCCCGCGAGCAGCACGTTCGCCGACTTGTACGACGTGCCGTGAATGGTGATTCGGCTGGAGTAGACCGAGCCGAGCAGCAGGAACAGCAGGATCGGGAAGATGAAGATGAAGATCGCCGACTCGCGATTGCGCCAGAAAATCTTCTGCTCGAGCCGCAGCTGGTGAAGCACGTAGCGCATTTACGACGCGACCTCGGCGGCAGGCTCGTCAACGAGGTCGAGGTACACGTCTTCGAGCGTCGGCCGCCGCACCTCGAGCCCTTCCAGTTCCTCGCCAGCGGCGACAGCGCGCGCGGTTAACTCGGCCAGCACGCGTGTTGGCGTTTCGGTCTCGACGACGACGTCCTCGCCCGCCGCCGAGCGGTAGCGGATCTCGGTCGACTGCGTGCCACCGATCAGCTCAGCCGGCGTCCCTGTCCGGATGATCACGCCGCGCTGGATCACGGCGACGCGGTCGGCCAGGTTCTGCGCCTCGTCGAGGTAGTGGGTCGTCAGCACGATCGTCTTTCCGAGATCGCGCAGCGCGCGAATCATCTCCCACGCCGTGCGTCGCGCCGCAGGATCGAAGCCTGTCGTCGGCTCGTCGAGGAACACGAGATCGGGGTTGCCGATCAGCGAGATGCCGAAGTCGAGGCGGCGCTTCTGTCCGCCGGAAAGTGTCTTGACACGTGCGCCAGATTTCTCGCCGAGCCCGACGATCGCGATCACCTCGTCGGCGTCACGCGGCTTTGCGTAGTAGCCGGCGAACGCAAGATGCACCTCGCGCACGGTCAGGTTCGGCCACAGATCGGACTGCTGGAGTACGACGCCGATCCGTTCGCGGAACTCTCGGCCCGGCTTCTGCGGATCGTGGCCGAGCACCGAGACTGTGCCGCCGTCGCGCGAGCGGTAGCCCTCGAGGATCTCCACCGTTGTTGTCTTTCCCGCGCCGTTCGGCCCGAGCAGGCCGAAGACTTCGCCTTCCTCGACGGCGATGCTGATTCCGCGGACGGCTTCGACACCGCCGTAGGCCTTGCGCAGATCGCTGACGGCGATCGCGTTCACGGCTCGAGCTCGATCGTCGCGACGCCTGCCGGCGGGAAGCCGGGATCGCTGCCGGTCACGGCGACGGTGATCTCGGAGCAATCCGGCTGGTGGCCGACGGTTGCTGCGCGGGCGCCGACTTCGCTCACCACTGCGCGTAGCTCGGCGAGTCCGGCTCCGGGCGCGAGTCGTGCGTCCACACGCAACTCCGCGCCCGTCTCACGCGCAACGCAAGCCGCCGTCTGCCGGGCACGCAATAACGGGCTCGAGACGACGACCGCAGGCGCTCGTCCATCGGACGCAAGCCACGCACCAAGACGCACAGCCTGCGCCTCACCTTCCGGCGTCAGCGGTCGCAGCTCGTCCGGCTCACCGGGAGCGGCCTGCGCGTGGCGGCAGAGGAAGACGAGCACGAGCGGGAGGATACGGACGGCAGCCCCGATAATGGATCGCTAACCACCGCGTAAGCCCCCTGTAAGACCCGCCCTCTACAACGGGTTGGGCAGATGGCGTGCAGTGCGCCGTCGAGAATCAGGAGGCACGCAGCTTGCGCAAGGCACTCGCAATCTCGCTCGTCACACTCGTTGCAGCACTCGGTCTGGTCGCGTCGGGTGGCGCGGCGACGGCTCAGCGGACGAGCATGATGCGCGACATCTCGATCACCAACTTCAAGGTGAACAACAAGACCGGCGTCGTCACCGTCTCGGTGAAAATCCACGATTGGAAGATGTACCCGGCGCTCGTCGGCAAGAAGGTCAACAAGGCCAACGGCGGCCACTGGCACATCTTCGTCAACGGCAAGTACAACAACTACTCGGCGAACGCCACGAAGGGCGTCACGACGAAGTTGAAGAAGGGCGACTACAAGATCACCGTCGCTCTCGCCAACGACGACCACTCGCCCGTCAAGGGCACGCATCCCTCGAAGGCCGTCTCGGTCATGGTCGACGGCTAGGCGGAGCGGAACGAATGAATGATCGCCTCATCGGCCGTGCCGGCTTCCTGGGACTCCTGGGAGTCGGCACGGCGGGGCTCTTCTACGGGCGCAACGTCCAGGATTTCGTCGGGCGCGTTGTGCCCAAGCAGCTTCAGGCCATCGTGCCGACCGACGGCTGGCGGATCTACACGATCGGCGACTCCGTCCCGAACATTTCACCCGTTTCGTACAGGCTGGCGGTCGGCGGGATGGTCGACGGGCCGCGAACGTTCACCCTCGACGACCTGAAGGCGCTGAAGCGCGTCGAACAGATCTCGACGTTCCATTGCGTCACCGGCTGGATCGTGAACAACGTCCACTGGGCTGGTTTCCGGATCAAGGATCTGCTCGACGAGGTCAAGCCGCACGCCGGCGCGACTGCGATCCGTTTCGTCTCGGCCGAGCCCGGCTACGACGATTCGCTCACACTCGACCAGGCGATGCTCGGCGACGTGCTGCTCGCCTACGAGATGGACGGCGGCCCGTTGCCGCGTCCGCACGGCGCGCCGCTGCGGCTCGTGATCCCCGACATGTACGGCTACAAGAATGTGAAGTGGATCACGCGGATCGAGCTGCTGCCCAAGCCGACGGCCGGCTACTGGGAGCAGCACGGCTACGACGTGAACGCGTGGGTCGGTCGCTCCAACGGGAATGGGCCCAGTGCCTGAAGCTGTGACGACACGCCCCGGCTACGTGCGGCGTTTCACGGTGACCGAGCGCATCGTCCACTGGACGCATGCGACCGCGTTCTTCGCGCTGCTCGCGACTGGCCTGGTGCTCTATCTGCCGTCGCTTTCGGTGTGGATCAGCCGGCGCAATCTGGTGAAGAACATCCACATCTGGACGGCGGTCGCTTGGGCGGTCGCGCTCGTGGCGGTCTTCGTCGTCGGCAACCGGCGTGCGCTGCGCGACTCGTGGCGCGAGGTCGAGGCGCTCGATCGCGACGACCGCCGTTGGCTCGTTGGCGGCAAGGCCAAGCAGGGGCGCTTCAACGCGGGGCAAAAGGTGAACGTGATCCTCACCGTGGCGTTCGCGGTGCTGTTCGCCGTCTCGGGCTTCTTCCTGTGGCTCGGCGAGCGGAACACCACCTATCGGCTAGACGGAGCGGTGCCGCTGCATGACGCGCTGATGTTCGCATCGCTGCTGCTGCTCGTCGGACACCTTTACCTCGCCGTGATCCACCCGTCAACACGCCACGCGCTGCGAGGCATCACCCGAGGTGACGTGCGCGAGGACTGGGCGAAGAAGCAGCACTCGAAGTGGGTTAATCCCGACCAGTAGCGTTGTTCTAGGCCTCGGAGAACTCGACCGTCAGGTCCGGCGCTTTCTCCGTCTCGAGCACCACGACCGCGACGACGAACGCGGCGACGACGAGCACCGTCCCGATCAGGAACGCGAGGTGGTAGCCGCTCGTTAGCGCCGCCTTCGTGGCTGTGCCGTTGCTGATCAGGTTGTCGCTGCGCGTCGCGGATAGCGTCGCTAGCACCGCGAGGCCGAGCGCGCCGCCGACCTGCGCTGTCGTGTTGACGAGGCCCGATGCCAAGCCGGCGTCGCTCGGTGTCGCGCTCGACATGGCGACGGTGGTCAATGCCGGGAAGCACAGTCCGGCGCCGAAGCCGAACAAGATCATCGTCGGCAACACGTCGCGCACGTAGTTTCCGTCGACCGGTGCTCGCGCGAAGTACGCGAGACCAAGCCCGATCAGCACGAGGCCGGGAAGCAGCGTCCGCCGCGCGCCGAAACGTGTGATCAGCCCTTCCGAGTAGCGCAGCGACAGCGTTCCCATCACGATCGTCACGGGCAGGAACGCGACCCCGACCTTGAGGGCGTTGTAGCCGAGCACCCGCTGCATGTAGAGGGAGCCGAGAAAGAAGACCCCGAACATGCCGGCGACCATCAGCGCCTGCGTCGCGTTCGCGCCTGAGACGTTCCGTGAGCGGAAGATGCGCAACGGAATGAGCGGATTGCTCGCCCGGCTCTCGCGCGCCACGAATGCGATCAGCAAGGCGATCGAGATCGTGCCGAGCGCCAGTGTGCGGCTCGCGCCCCAGCCGTCTTCGGCCGCGGGCTTGACGATGGTGTAGACGCCGAGCATCAGCGAGCCCGTGATCAGCACGGCTCCCGGGATGTCAGGCCCGCCCTTGCCGAAGCCGATTCCGGTCTCGGTTTCGAGCAGCCGCACCGCGACGACGATCGTTGCGATGCCGATCGGGATGTTGACGAAGAAGATCCAGTGCCAGTTGATCGCGCGCGTCAGGACGCCGCCAGCGAGGAGGCCGATCGACCCGCCGGCCGAGGCTACGAACGCGTAGACGCCGATCGCCTTCGCCTGCTCGCGCGGCTCCTGGAACATCGTCACGATCATCCCGAGGATCACCGCTGAGGTCATCGCGCCGCCGACGCCTTGGACGAAGCGTGCCACGATGAGCATCGTCTGGCTCTGCGCGAGCCCGCAGAGCAGCGAGGCGATCGTGAATACGGTGAGCCCAGCGAGGAAGATGCGCTTGCGCCCGACGATGTCGCCAAAACGCCCCGCCAGGAGAAGCAGCCCGCCGAACGCGATCAGGTACGCGTTCACGACCCACGCGAGGCTCGACTGCGTGAAGCCGAGGTCGTTCTGGATCGACGGCAGCGCCACATTTACGACCGTCACGTCGAGCACGATCATCAGCATCCCGCCGCAGAGGACGTAAAGCGCGATCCAGCGGCTGCGGTCAGTCATCGTTCGCAACGCTACCGTCGGCGAGAGCGAGCCATGCCGCTTGGGCGTGCTCGGCGATCGCGGCGATCTCGGGTTGGGCGCGGAATGCGTCCATGCCGAAATCGCCAGGAAGCGCGCCGCGGAGGATCAGCGCGAGCGCCGCGAGGCCGGCTCCCGGCCGGTTCCCGTCAGCGAGAGCGCATCGACGAAGTGCTTGTCCCACTCGATCGTCTGGCTGACCGTTGCATGCTCGAGTTCGAGCATGGTACTGATGTTCTCGCCTAGGGACAGGCGCAACTCGACCTCGCCCACCGGGAGATTCGCGGCGCCCCACGTGACCCTGAGCAGGTGGAGCGGCTCACAGCGCCTAACATCGGCGCTCCCGAAGCCGCCTACATCGACCGTTTCGCCGACGCGCAGGTCTCCCGAGACGGTCGAGAGCCAGCGCTTCAGCCGCTCCGGGTCGGTGGACGCGTCCCAGACGTCCTCGATCGGCCGTATCGTTGCGGTTCGACGAATGGGCCTGTTGTCTCGCTCACGTAGTGCCTTTCGTGTCTGAGGTGGTGGCGATGCGGCGCGCTCGCTTGCCGCGGGCAAGCTCAGTGCCGAGTGCGTCGAGGCGCTGGTTCCAGAACTGCCGGTAGCGGTCAAGCCACACGTCGGCCTCCTGTAGCCGCGACGGATCGACGGCGTACAAGCGGCGCGCCCCTTCTGGGCGGACCCTCGCAAACCCGTTCTCGCGGAGCACGCGCAGGTGCTGCGACACGCCAGGCTGCGAGATCCCGAACTCCTGCTGGATTACTGCACCGATGTCGCCCGCAGCTCGCTCACCGTCGGCGAGGACCTCCAGGATCCGCCGCCGAACAGGATCGCCCAGGATTATGGGATACCTGATCGACCGCTGACTAGTCTGACGTCATGGCCTCGTTCCGCTATGTCGTCGCCGATGTGTTCACGGACGTCGCCCTGGCTGGGAATCAGCTGGCCGTCTTCACGGACGCGCGCGCGATTCCCGAGGAGCTGCTGCAGCCGCTCGCGCTCGAGATCGGGTTCGCCGAGACGGTCTTCGTCTACACACCTGAGGCAGGCGGGCACGCGCGGCTGCGGATCTTCACGCCGGCCCACGAGCTTCCGTTCGCCGCCATCCGTGCCTCGGAACCGCGTTCGTGCTGGCCGCACCGATGCAGCTCGGCGTCATCGAGCTCGAGACCCTCCGCGGTATCGTCCCCGTTGTGCTCGAGCGCGACGAGAGCGGCCGGATCGTCTTCGGGCGGATGACCCAGCCGGTGCCGACCGTCGAGGAGATCGCCGACACGGCGCCGCTTTTCGCTGCCCTCGGCATCTCGCGGTCCGAGCTGCCGGTCGAGCGCTACGACAACGGCGCCGTGCACATTTACGTCGCGCTCCCGTCGGAAGATGCGGTTGTAGCGCTGCGGCCCGACTTGCCGGCGCTTGCGGAGCTGGGCGGTACTGGCATCAACTGCTTCGCCGGATCCGGCTTGCGGTGGAAGACGCGCATGTTCGGCCCGGCGGCTGGCGTCAACGAGGACGCGGCCACCGGGTCGGCGGCGGGGCCTCTCGCCTGCCATCTGGCGCGGCACGGGGTGATCGCTTGGGGCGACGAGATCGAGATCTCGCAGGGCGCCGAGATCGGCCGGCCCTCGACGCTGTACGCGCGAGCCGAAGGCGGGGACGGGCTGATCGACCGCGTCGAGGTCGGCGGCTGCGCGGTCGTCGTCGCGCGCGGCGAGTTCCGCCTCTAGTGGCTCGCCCGATCGGGATCGGGCTGGTTGGAGTTGGCTGGATGGGGCGTGTCCACTCGTCGGCGTACCGGCGCGTGCGCGACCACTTCCCGGATTGTGCGGGCGAGGCACGGCTCGTCGTCGCTGCTGACGAGACCGAGGCGCGTGCACAGGCCGCCGTCGACCAACTCGGCTTCGCGCGCGCGACAACCGACTGGCGCGACGTGATCGCCGATCCTGCGGTCGACGCGGTGAGCATCACAGCGCCGAACCACCTCCACCGCGAGGTCGCGCTCGCCGCTGCTGCCGCGGGGAAGCACTTCTGGTGCGAGAAGCCCGTTGGGCGCTCGGCCGCCGAGACCGCCGATGTCGCCGCAGCGGCCGAGCGCGCGGGCGTCAGAACGATTGTCGGCTTCAACTACCGTCAGGCGCCGGCGGTACAGCACGCGGCGCGGCTGATCTCGTCGGGTGCGCTCGGGCCGATTCGTCAGTACCGCTCGCAGTTCGTCGCCGGCTACGCGGCGAACCCACAGGGCGCGCTCTCGTGGCGCTTCCTTCGCGCAGCAGCCGGCCAAGGTGTCCTAGGCGATCTGATGTCGCACGCCGCTGACATGGCGCAGTTCCTGCTCGGCCCGATCGAGCGCGTGGTGGCTCATGTTGAGACGACCGTCACCGAGCGGCCGCTTCCCGGCGGCGAGGGCACGCACTTCGCGGTCGTCGAAGGCGGGCAGCTGGCGCCGGTCGAAAACGAAGACACGGTGCGCAGCGTCGTGCGCTTCGAGTCGGGAATCGCTGGGACGATCGAGGCGAGCCGCGTCACGGTCGGCCCGCAAGCGCGCTACACATTCGAGGTCAACGGCGAGCGCGGTGCGGTTTCGTGGGACTTCGAGCGGATGAACGAGCTGCTCGTCTACCTGCCGCTCGAGAACGGCGACAGCGGCTACTCGCGCGTGCTGATGGGGCCGGAGCATCCGCCGTACGCGCACTTCCAGCCGGGGGCCGGGCTGGCAATGGGCTACGACGATCTGAAGGTGATCGAGGCCTCGCTGTTCCTCGACTCGGTGGTCGATGGCGTGCAGCGCGAGCCCGGTGCGCGCGAGGCGCTCGCGGCGGCGCGTGTGCTGGAGGCGATGGAGAACTCGGGCGCATCAGGCGCCTGGGAGCTCGTCTAGTTCCACGCCCAGTCGGGGCCGACTGCGCGCGGGATGCAGTCGACTGCGCTCGCGCGTGCGGCGACGCCGGTTGCGACTGCTCGGCGATCGTCCTCGAGGTCTGGCCCACGAGGGCCGTCGCCGGAGCAGGCCGCGACGAACGCGGCTAGCTCGCCCCGGTACGCGTCGGTGAAGCGGCCGCGATAGTCGACGGGGAACTTCGGCGCGTCGCGGGCTGTCAGAACGATGAGGCCGTCGCGGGTCGCCGCGTTCCCGATCAGGATCGAGCCTTCGCCGCCGACGATCTCGCAGCGGACGTCGTGGCCGAACGCGCAGGTGCGCGACACATGCGTTGTTGCGATGCCTCCAGCCCCGAAGCGAACCGTCACCACGGCGTTGTCAAGATCGCCGAGCGCGTCAAGCTCAGGAAACACGGTCGACTGGCGCACTGCGAATGCCTCGATCGGCTCCTGACCAAGCAGCCAACACGCCGTGTCGTAATCGTGCGAGGCCATGTCGACGAGGAACCCGCCGGCGGGAATCGGGTCTTCAGGCTCGGGCGTCATGACATCGCGACTCAGCGAAAGCACGAGCAGTGGCTCGCCGATCGCGCCGCTCGCGACAAGCCGCTGCGCCTCCACGAACTCGGCGTCGTAGCGGCGGTGGTAGCCGACCTGGACGAGCTGGCTCGGGCGCGAGGCGGCTTCGGCAATCAGCGCGTCGTGCCCGGCGAGTGTGGTCGCGCCGGGCTTCTCGAGGAACAGGTGCTTGCCCGAGCGGAGGACATCGCAGCCGACCCGAGCATGGTCGATCGAGCGCGCCGCGACGACGATCGCGTCGATGTCGTTGGCGGCTACCAGCTCGTCGTACGTTGTGGCACGCACTCCCAATGCCCCGGCCACTTCGTGCGCATTGGCAGGGCGTGTCGATGCGACCGCAACCAGAGTCGCCCCGACCGTCGAGAGCGCGTTCCGCGCGTGAACGACACCCATCCCGCCAAGACCGGCGACCCCGATTCGCATCCGAATTCCTCGATTCTCGACCGTTGGGGCTTGACAGCGCAGAGGCGAGTATGGCAGCGTCGCAATCGCTTGCGCAATCGATTGAATAGCGATCGGCGAGACCCTGAACGTGACGCGACCCTGGCGGATGTCGCGGAGTACGCGGGCGTCTCGTCTTCGACTGCGTCTCGAGCGCTGAACGGGCGGGGCGAGTTTACGGCGCAGACGCGTGCAGCGGTGCTCGAAGCGGCCGAAGCGTTGAAGTTCCAGCCGTCCGTGCTCGCGCGATCGCTGCGCACGCGCACCACCTTCACCGTCGGGTTCGTCGTCCCGGATGTCGCGAGCCCCTTCTACGCCGCCGCGCTGAAAGGCGCCCAAGGAGCGCTCGAGGAATCCGGCTATCGCGTGATGCTGATGAACTCCGGGCAGGAAGTCGCCGGCGAAGTGACCGCTTTGCAGACTCTGTTGAACCACCAGGTCGACGGGCTGCTGCTCTCGACCACTGGGATCTCGGCCAGCCGGTTCGACGAGACGGTCGGTCGGCGCGGCACGCCGTGCGTCTTCTTCGACAGCATGCTCGAAGGCGCTGGAGCCGGCGGTGTGCGGATCGACAACGCGCGCGGGATCGATCTCCTCGTCGACCATCTCGTGGAGCACGGCCACACGGAGATCGCGTTGCTTGCCGGGTCGCTCGAGGAGACGAGCGGGCGCGAGCGGCTCGATGCCTATCACCTCGCGATGGAGCGACACGGGCTCACGGTCGGGCCTGACCGCGTGCGCGTTTGTCGCTGGTCGCAAGAGGCGGGGCGCGCCGAGACGAACGCGCTGCTCGGCCTGGCGAATCGGCCGACGGCGATCGTGGCGTCAAGCGCAGAGCTTGCCGTTGGTTGCCTCGCGGCGTGCCGCGAGCGCGGGTTGCACCTCCCAGGTGATCTCGCGGTTGTGAGCTTCGACGACCCGTACTTCGGTGCGCTGCTCGAGCCGTCGCTGACCGCTGTTGCCTACGACGCGGGCGCGGTTGGCAGCGTCGCCGCTTCGCTGCTCGTCGAGGCGATGCGTGAAGGTCACACGCGGCGCGAGCTGAGCATCCCGGTCAATCTGGTTCGCCGCCGCTCGTGCGGCTGCGAGGACGCATGAGCGCGCACGCAGCGGCAGCTCAGCCGGCGGCGATCACCCTGCGCGGCGTGACGAAGCGCTATGGCGGCCACGTCGCGCTGAAGCCGATCGAGCTTGAGATTGCCGAGGGTGAGTTCTTCTGCCTGCTCGGTCCGTCCGGCTGCGGCAAGACCACGACGCTGAACCTGATTGGCGGGTTCATCGCGCCGACCGCCGGCGAGATCTTCATCCGCGACGAGCGAGTCGACCGGCTGCCGCCGCATCGCCGCAGCGTCAACACGGTGTTCCAGTCGTACGCGCTGTTCCCGCACATGACGGTGCGCGACAACGTCGGCTTCGGGCTCAAGATGGCTCGCATACCGTCGAGCGAATCGGCCGGCCGGATCGAGGAGGCTCTCGGTCTCGTCGGGCTCGAGACCTTTGGCGAGCGGCTGCCGACGCAGCTCTCCGGCGGCCAGCAGCAGCGGGTCGCGGTCGCGCGGGCGCTCGTCAACCGGCCGGCGGTGCTCCTGCTCGACGAGCCGCTCGGAGCGCTCGACCTCAAGCTGCGCAAGCGGCTCCAGGTCGAACTCACGCAGATCCACCGCGATGTCGGCACAACCTTCGTCTACGTGACGCACGATCAGGAGGAGGCGATGTCGATGTCGACCCGCATGGCTGTCCTCAACGACGGCCGGATCGAGCAGATCGGTACGCCCAGTGAGATCTACTACAAGCCGAACTCGCGCTTCGTCGCGGACTTCATCGGCGAGTCGAACTTTCTCGAGGTCGAGACCGGCTCGCAGAGCGGGGTCGTCCGGCTGGCCGACGGCCGCGGCGTACCGTGCAACTCGAGCGCGACGGGTCGTGCGACGCTGATGGTCAGGCCC
Source organism: Actinomycetes bacterium (assembly GCA_025358355.1). Taxonomy (GTDB): domain Bacteria; phylum Actinomycetota; class Thermoleophilia; order Gaiellales; family Gaiellaceae; genus Gaiella. The sequence continues at coordinate 17,340 of JANYJX010000112.1, forward strand.
GAGGCGATCCACGTTTCGGACCCGCACGATGCCCCGGAGTCGTCGCTCAAGGGCAAGATCGTGCAGACCTCGTTTCTCGGGAGCCAGACGCGCATCGCCGTCAGCTGTGACGGCGTATCGCTCCCGCTTACCGCTTCGCAATTCGGTCGCGAGCGTCTCGCGGCCCGCGAGCTCACCCCGGACAGGGAGGTATCGCTCTGGTGGGACGCTGATGACGCTGTTCTACTTGCCAAGGAATCGATGGAGGAGGAGGTTGAGTGACGTGTCAATGACGGAAGGAAGGCTCAGTCGAGCCGGCCTGCTCAAGGCGGGCGCTGCGGGTGCGCTCGGCCTGTATGCGGCAGGCCCAGCGGCAGCGGCCGCCCTGCGCTTCGAGTCGACCACGCTGAACTTGCTCACGTGGTCCGACCATTACGCGAACGATCAGCTGAAGGCCGTCAGCAAGCTGTCTGGCCTCCAGGGTCGGCCGACGCTGTTCAGCGACAACGCCGACGCGTACCTGAAGATCAAGCAAACGGGCAGTCAGTTCGACATCGTCTCGGGTGACGCCTTGTGGGTGCCGAAGTACCTCAAGGACGGGCTGACAGAGTCGTTCGACCTGTCATCGCTGCCGGTCTCGAAGCAGCTCTACTCGCTCGCGAGGGAGTTCCCGTTCTGGAAGGACGGCTCGAACTACATGGGCTATCCGTTCTCGTGGTCGACCGTCCAGATCTACTACAACCCGAAGTACGTCACCACGAAGCCCGACTCGTGGCACGCGCTGCTCGACAAGAAGTACGCCGGGAAGATCTCGCTCGAGAACATCCCGACGGACATGATGGCCATCGCCGCACGGGCAACCGGGGGGAAGAAGCCATACGCCATGACGAAGGGCGAGATCTCCCGAGCCAAGGCGTATCTGAAGGCGCTGAAGCCGAACGTGCAGAAGCTCGCATCACAGAACAACGAGGTGATTCGCGCGCTGGCCGACGGTTCGGCGTGGATCGGGGTCACGAACCTCGGCTCCGACGACCGTGTCAAGGACGCCGGCGGGCCGACCGTGCTGCGGGCGTACCCGAAGGAAGGCACGATCGGCTTCATCGACTCCGAGCAGATCGTGAAGGCGTCGAAGAACAAGAGCTCGTTCGAGAAGTTCGAAAACACGATGCAACAGGCTCCGTGGATTGCGAAGAACTTCTTGACGAACGGCCGACCGCTGTTCAACGAGAAGGCCTACAAGATCCTGGTCAACACGGGCCACGGTGACCGCGCCCGGCGTCTCTCCTACAACAAGCCGGAGAACGCGCTGAAGATGACGATCAAAGGCCCTGCCGGAGACGAGCAGGCCTACGTCGACGCGTTCAACGAGGTGTTTGGCGCGTAGTGGCTAACGCCGAGGTCACTCCCTCGGTGCCTGATCCCCCGGGTGGTCGGAAGACCGCCCGGGGGCTTTCGCTCGGCCGGCTTGGCCAGTACGGCGGGTTCCTGCCGGCGATCGTCCTGTTCGGGCTGTTCTTCGCGGCGCCGCTCGGGCTGATCGTCGCGTACAGCTTCTGGCAGGTCGTCGACTACAACGTCGTCCACGACTGGACGCTCGACAACTACCGCTATTTCTTCAGCGTCAGCACGTACGCGAAGACGTTCTGGGCCACGATCTGGGTGTCGGTTGCGGCGACGGCGCTGGCGATCGGAATCGCGTTCCCGTTCGCCTACTGGCTCGTGCGCTACATCCCGAAGCGGCTGCAAAAGGTGTTTTTGATCCTGGTGATCCTGCCGTTCTGGACGAGCTACTTGCTGCGCGTCTACGCGTGGCTAAACATCCTCGGGCCAGAGGGCGCGATCAACCGCTTTCTGCACTGGATTCACCTGACCAGCCAGCCGGTCTCGTTCTTCCTCTACGACAGGCCGGCCGTGATCCTCGTGCTCGCCTATCTCTACTTCCCGTTCGCGGCGCTGACCTTGTACGCGTCGCTGGAACGCTTCGACTGGGATCAGTTCAAGGCCGCGATGGACCTTGGCGCGACGCCGTTCACCGCGGTGCGAAAGATCCTGTTGCCGCAGATCCGGCCGGGAATCACGACGAGCGTGATCTTCGTCTTCATCCCGATTCTCGGCGAGTACCTGACGCCGCAGCTCGTCGGTGGCGCGAAGGGCGTGATGATCGGCAACCTGATCGCGAACTTCTTTGTCGGCGCGCAGTACACGCGTGGCGCGGCGGCGGCGTTGCTGATCACGGCGCTGATCGTGGTGCTGCTGATCGTCTTCCGTCGCTCGCTCGAGGTGAGGGACGCCTATGCCCCGTGAGCTCGAAGTCGTCTCGCCGCGCGCGGGGCTCATGCGGTTCGCCCTGTCGAGCTGGGCGGCCCTCGTCTACCTGTTCTTGTTCGTGCCGATCGGGCTGCTCGTTGCGTTCAGCTTCAACTCGAACAAGTACGGCACGTTCCCGTTCACTGGCTGGACGACGAAGTGGTACGGCCAGGTTTTCGGCGACTACCAGATCAAGGATGCGTTGACGACGACGTTACGGGTCGCGCTCTTCGTGACCATCATCAGCACGATTGTCGGGACCGCTGCTGCGTTCCCACTCGTGCGTTCGAAGCTCCGGTTCCGCAGCGCCGTACGGGTGGGCATGACGCTGCCGATCATGATCCCGGGGCTGCTGATCGGCGTGAGCCTGCTCGTGTTCCTGACGAACGTCTTCCACCTACAGCTGTCGGTGTGGACGGCGATCGTCGGGCAGAGCGTTTACACGACGCCGTTCGTGCTGTTGATCGTGGCCGCGCGGCTGCAGGGGTTCGATCAGTCGCTGGAGCGCGCGGCGAGCGACCTCGGAGCGAACACGTTCAACCGGCTCCGCTACGTCGTGCTGCCGCTGATCGCGCCGGCGGTCTTTGCGGGCGCGCTGTTCGCGTTCACGCTCTCGCTCGACGAGTTCATCATCACGCTGTTCCTGATCGGCGGCTCGAACACGCTGCCGCTCTACATCTACACGCAGGTCAAGTTTGGGATCACGCCTGAGGTCAACGCGCTCGCGACCTTGCTCCTGGGTGCGTCGGTGCTCCTGATCGCGCTGGCGTTTCTGCTGCCAACCGCGGTGCGCCGCGCGCGGCTCGCGCTGCGCACGCGCTAGGCGACGTCAGTCCAGGTGCCGCCGGCTCGCGCGCTCGTGACCGCGGCCTCGACGAGCGCGACACCGCGCTGCCCATCGGCGAACGTGGGAAACGGGTCGTGCGGCTCGCCGGCGATTGCGGCGTAGACATTGCGGAACGTGTTCTGGAAGGCACCGCCGTAGCCTTCGCCGTGCCCGGCCGGGTAGCGCGAGAGCCCACGGGCGGACGGCGCGTTGGTCGCGGGGTCCTTGACGACGAGTTGCGGTGCATCGGTCGCGCTCCGCGCGAGCAGCTTCGTCGGCTCCTCCTGATCCCACGTCAAGCCGCCGGTCGTTCCCTCGCATTCGAACAGCAGTTGGTTCTTGCGTCCCGCGACGCCCGCCGAGAGCACGAGCGAGCCCGAGACGTGCGCCCCGAAGCGCAGCAGCAGCGTCGCGTAGTCCTCGAGCGGCCCGCCGGAGAACGAGCGGAAGTCGGCGGCAACCGCCGTGACGTGGAGGCCGGTGACGTGCTCGGCTAGGTCGAGCCAGTGCGTGCCGAGGTCGCCGACGACGTACGACGGCCCAGATCGAGCCGGGTCGATGCGCCAGCCGGACGCGGGGAACAGCACGTCGTCGCAGACGTAGCGGCCGTGGACGAACGTGACCTTGCCGATCGTGCCGGCGGCCGTGTCGGCCCGCATCTGCTCGACCAGTGGGTAGCCGCGCACGTGGTAGCAGGTCGCGCCGACGAGCCCGCGCTCGGCGGCGGCGGCGATCAGCGCGGAGCTCTCGGCGGTTGTGACGGTGAGCGGTTTCTCGCAGATGACGTGAATCCCGCGTCCGAGTGCTGCGAGTGCCTGCGCTGCGTGGCCGTCGTTCGGGGTGCAGATGTGCAACGCATCGATCTGCTCCGCGTCGAGCAGCTCGGCGAGGTCGGCGTACGGTCGGCCTTCGCCAAAGCTCTCCGCTCCCGCCAGCGTGCGCCCGCAGACTGCGACGACCTCGACCCCGATCGCCCGCAGTGCGATGGCATGCACGCGGGCGATGAACCCGGTGCCGACGATTGCGGCGCGGCTCATCGAGAAGACGCGAGGAACATCTGCGTCAGCACGTCGATGTCGACGCGCGCCTGCTCGGGCGGTGTCCGGCACGGCGTCCCGTCGACCACGCAGCTGTGGAAGTGGACGAGCTCGCGCGAGAACGCCTCGTCGTACGACTCCGCGATCCGCACGTCATTTATCCCGCCCGCCGCCTGGCTGCGCCGATAGACCGTCGGGAACTGCTTGAGCCACGGCGACGGGAACTCGAGCGTGCGCACCGAGTGGTCGAAGATCAGCGTGATCGTCTCGCGGTACTCGAACGTTTCGAGCACCTGGATCCACGTGCCGTCGAAACGCGCGCCGTTCGCGAGCCGCACCGAGCCCGAGACCGCGCGGCCTTCGTTCCACCAGTCGCCGGCGATCACCGTGGCCGGCAGCGGCTCGCCCATCCGCTCGAGCAACCCGTGCACGGCGTTGAGGTCGTGGAGGAGACTGCCGAGGAAGCTCTCCGAGAATGCGCGCACGACATCCGGGTCGCCCGAGCCGACCGCCGCCTCTACCTGCTCGGCCTCGCCCTTGCGCGTCGCGTCGATCAGATCCTGCGGGACATCGGTGCCGCGGACGACATCATCCGGGCCGAAGTACGGCGCGAACTCCGGGTCGTTGACGACGACGCTGATGTAGCGCAGCTCGTCTGCGGACTCTGGCAAGTCGGCGAGCAGCGCCTCGTACGCCGGGTCGTAGCGCTTCATCGTGCCGACCTGGACGACGCGCCCGGCGCGGTCGCGCGTGGCGATGATCGCGTCGGCGTCGGCGAGCGTGATGCACATCGGCTTCTCGACGAGCACATGCAAGCCGGCTTCGAGCGCGGCGATCACAACCTCGGCGTGCGTCCCGGCGGGCGAGCAGACGATGACTGCGTCCAGCCCGCCGGCGTCGAGGAGCGAGCGATAGTCGGCGTGGAGGCCTGCGATCCCGTAGCGCGCGCCAAGCGCCTCGCGCACGATCTGGCTCGGCTCGGCAAGCGCGGCCAGCTCGAACCGCTCGCGATGCGCCGAGAGGTACGGGATATGCATCGCCTGCGCGACGAGCCCGCCGCCGACGACGCCCATCCTCAGCTTCTGGCTCACGCGAGCACCCCGTTCGCGACCTTGCTAAACGCGAGCGCCAGCTCGTCGAGGTCCTGCTCGTCGCACAGCGGCGACAGGTCTATGTGGATCGCACGGCCGACGAGATCGAGCGTGCGCGGGCAGTCCGGCGCGGGGCGGCCGGAGCGCACGATCGCGTCGAGCACCGGCTTCCAGTACGGGTAGATGTGCAGGTCGATGAAGTCGGGTGAGTAGATGCGCATCGCGCCGACTCCCTCCGCCTTGAGCGCATCGACTGCGTCGGCCGCGAGCGCCGCCGTCTCCGCGAAGGCGATCAGGCAGATTCCGGCATCGCCGCCTTCGTCTGTACCGCGGCGCAACGTCAGGCCGGGAAGCTCCGCGACGCGCTCCGCTAGCCAGTTCTGGTTTGCGCGCATCCGCTGGAGCAGGCCGTCGAGCCGCCCGAGCTGCACGCGTGCGACCGCGCCCTGAAGCTCGGAGGCGCGGAAGTTGTAGCCGGGGAACTGCGGCAGGCCGATCCCGCGTCGCACCGAGCCGGCACAGTCGTGGACGTCGATCGCCATGTCATAGACATCGTCGCGATTGGTGATCAGGACGCCACCCTCGCCGGTGGTGAGGATCTTGTTGAACTGGAGGCTGAACGCGCCGGCGTCGCCGAAAGTGCCGAGCCGCTTGCCGTTGAACGTCGCACCTGCCGCCTGACAGACGTCTTCGATCAGCGCCAGCTCGTGGTCGCGCGCGATCGCGGTGAGCGCGTCCATGGCGGCCGGCGCGCCGCGCATATGCACCGGGAGCACAGCCTTCGTCTCGGGTGTGATCTTGGCTGCGACATCGACCGGGTCGAGCGTCAGCGAATCGTCGACCTCGGCCAGCACCGGAATCGCCCCCGTTGCGAGCACCGCGTTGGCGGTCGCGTTCCACGTGTAGGCGGGGATAATTACCTCGTCGCCCTGGCCGACGCCCGCGCCGATCAGGCCGCAAATCAGCGCCGACGAGCCGGCGTTGACGGCGAGTGCGTGCGTCGCGCCGAGGTGTGTCGCGAACTCGCGCTCGAACGTCGCGACTTCCTGCGGGCCGTCGCCGACGCCGTAGTAGCGGAAGACGTTCTTGCTGCGGAGGACGCGCGTGACGGCCTCGACCTCTTCTTCTCCGATCTCCATGCCGCCGGGGAACATCGGCGGTTCGGGACGGGTGCGGGCGGGCGGGCCGCCATCGCGGGCAAGGCGTTGGTCAAGCACGGGTGGGTCGAGGCGCGTTTCGGTCATGCGAGCCATTCTGGACACAGGTCCGCGCTATCGCAAACGACGCTCACCAGCCGACCCGCTGGTGGCTCTTGCCGTCGATCTGGCGCGCTCTTGCGGCATCGACTTCGGGGCGCGTGGAGCCCTCGGGAACGCCTACTTCCCAGAACGCGCCGCCGCTCGTCCACGCGTGCGGCGCGGTACGGATCGCGATCACCGTCGTCCGGTCGGCGGCTCGCGCTCTCGTGAAGGCGTTTTCCAAATCGGCGATGGTTGTGGCCGCCTCCGCGATGCAGCCGAGCGATAGCGCGTGCGCCACCCAGTCGACCTCGACGCGATTCGGGCCGACGTCCTCGAACAGGTTGTTGAACGCGACGTTGCCCTGGCCGACCTGTAGCCGGTCGATCACCGCGTAGCCGCCGTTGTCGCAGAGCACGACGATCAGTTTGCGGCCGCTGAGCACCGAGCTGAGCAGATCCGAATTCAGCATCAGGTACGAGCCGTCGCCGACGAAACAGATCACGTCGCCTTCGGGCCGCGCGATTCGCGCTCCCCAGGCGCCGGCGATCTCGTAACCCATGCATGAAAAGCCGTACTCGCAGTCGAACGTGGCGACGCCTTTCGAGAGCCAGTTGATGTTCAGCTCGCCGGGGAGCCCGCCGGCCGCGGTCAGCGCGTAGTCGTCGGTGCTGGCCAGGCGGTTGACGGCTCCGACGACCTGGGCGTAGGTCACCGGCTCGGTCGCTGGCGCGGTGTTCACCGCGATGAACGTGTGGAAGGCGTCGTGCTCGGCGCGAGTGCGCTCGACCCACGTCGCGTCCGCCGTCCAGCCGGTGAGTTGCTCCCCGAGCTCGGCGAGGCCTTCGCGCGCGTCAGCGACCAGCGGCAGCGAGAGATGTTTCGTCGCATCGAACCGCCCGACGTTGAGCGTCACGATGCGCGTCTCCTCGCCGAAGATCGTCCACGAGCCGGTCGTGAAGTCCTGCAGCCGAGTCCCGATCGCAAGAACGACATCCGCCTCCGCGGCGAGCCGGTTTGCGTGGTCGCAGCCGGTAACGCCGATCGGGCCGACGTAGTTCGGATGCTCGGCGAGCAGGCACGACTTGCCGGCGACGGTTTCGGCGACCGGGATGCCGTGCGCTTCGGCGAACGCGCGCAGCTCAGCCTCGGCGAGCGAGTAGTGAACGCCGCCTCCTGCGATCAGCAGTGGCCTTTGTGCGGAACGGAGAGCCGCCGCGGCCGCTTCGAGCTGCCTCCGGTCGGGCCGCGGCCGTCGGAGTTCGTGAACGCGCGTTTCAAACAGCGCGGCCGGGTAGGCGTACGTCTCGGCCTGAATGTCTTGCGGCAGGCCGATGAACGCCGGGCCGCAGTCGGCCGGGTCGAGCATCGTTTCGACGGCAAGCGGCAGCGACTGCACAACCTGCTCGGGCCGGACGATGCGATCCCAGTAGCGCGTCACCGCGCGGAACGCGTCGTTGACCGTGACCGATGGCGCGTCGAAGTGCTCGACCTGCTGCAGCACGGGATCGGGAATCCGACTCTGGAAGGTGTCGCCGGAGAGAATCAAGATCGGTAGGCGATTGGCGTGAGCGACCCCCGCAGCGGTGACCATGTTCGTCGCGCCTGGCCCGACGGATGAGGTCGCGACCATGATCTGGCGGCGACGCCGTGCTTTCGCGAAAGCGACCGCTGCGTGCGCCATGCCTTGCTCGCTTTGCCCGCGGTACGTCGGCAGGACATCGCGCGCTTCCTCGAGCGCACTGCCGAGGCACGTCACGTTGCCGTGACCGAAGATCGCAAACACGCCGGGGAAGAGGGGGACTTCTTCGCCGTCGACGATCGTGCGCTGCGCGACCAGGAACCGGACGATCGCCTGCGCCATCGTCAGCTCGACGGTCTTCATGGTCGTGCTCCGGCGGCAGTTGTCCCGGCGTGAGTTGTCATGGGGCAGCGCGAGTCGGTCGCCTGACTTACCCACGAGTCGCGGATCCAGCCGTAGCGCGGATCGTCGGCGATCTCCATCCGTCGCTCGGCCGCCGGGCCGGCCATCACGTTGAGGTAGTAGAGGGGATAACCCGGCGCCGCGACGCACGGGCCGTGGTAGCCGCGCGGGACGAGGAAGATATCGCCGTCGGCAACAGTCACGGTCGCATCGATCGAGCTGTCGGCCGTATAGGTGCGGTGCAGCGCAAGCCCGTCCGGCGCGTACGCGGTCGTCCCGGCTCGGCCGATGCGGAAGTAGTAGATCTCCTCGTTCCACACCGGGCTGCCGGCCGTGTCGTCGTGCTTGTGCGGCGGGTACGACGACCAGTTGCCGTCGGGCGTGAGCACCTCGCAGCAGATCAGCTTGTCGGCGTCGGGGAACGCCTCAGGTGTCATGAAGTTCGTCACCTGACGCGTGGCTTGGCCGGCGCCGCGGAGCTCGACCGCGACATCTTCGGCTGCGACACGTACCGCGTCGTAGCGCCGGATCGCACGCGCGGAGGCGAGTGCGAGCTCGCAGCCGGCGGCGCTCGTGAGCCGCAGCTCGCTGTCGATCGGCGCGTAGGCCCAGTCTGTGACGCGTGCGAAGACGGTCTCGCGGCCGTCGAGCCCGAGCCGCTTGCCGGCGATCTCGACGACGGACGAGCCGCCCGAGAGCGGCACGATCGCCATCTCGTCTTCGCCGGTCGTGAGGGTGAGCGACGCACCCGGCTCGAGCTGGACGACTCTGAGTCCGCAGTACACCCAGCCGGCCGACTCCGGCGTGACGAGAACCTCGGCGCCGCCGGTCGGCACATGAAGCTCGTGCATTCCTATGCGGACTCGTCTTGAAGCGCCCGCAGGAAGTCGATGCTGCGCTGGACGCTTGCGGTGGCGGCACGCTCGGGCGAGACATCGTCCGCGCTCAGCGAGATGTCCTGCTCGAGCACGTACCAGCCGTCGTAGCCGGCCTTCTCGAGTGCGCGCACCGTCGCGGCAACCGGCGCGTCGCCGTCGCCGAGTGGCCTGAACAGCCCTTCCTTGACGGCCGGCACAAGCTCGATCTCGCCCGAGCGAAGCCGGCCCCCGATTGCGTCGTCGGCGTCCTTCAGGTGCGCGTGCGCGATCCGCGAGCCGGCCGCCTCCGCGAACTCGACGGGATCGGTCTGGCCCAGAGCGAGATGGCCAGTGTCGAGGCAGAACAGCACTTCGCACTCTTCGAGCGTGCGCCAGACTTCATCGCGCCGCTCGGCGAGCGTGCCCCAATGCGGGTGCAGCACGTGCGTCAGGCCGTGGTCGTGCGCGAGCTCGTCGAGCCGCAGAAAGCTGTCGTAGACCCGCTTCCATTCGTCGCGCGAGAGCGGCCTCGGGGCGGACCAGTCGAAATCGAGAACGAGCGCCGAGACGAGGAACGACGCGCCGAGCGCCTCGAACCGCGTGGCCGTCTGCCGAGCCGACGCCATCGTTGCAGCCAAGGCGCCGGAGTCGTGGAGCACAACAGGCAGGAAGCCGCCGATCAGCTGCAGTCCGTGCTCTTCGAGGAGCCTCCCGATCGCGGTCGCGTCGTCGCCGAGGTACCCGTCGGGGCCAGCCTCGGTCGCGGTGATCCCGAGCGAGCTCATCTCCGGCAGCACACGCTCCGGCGGCAGCTGGACGCCCCAACCCGGGACCTCGCAGAGTCCCCAGGAGGTCGGCGCGCCGGCTAGACGATCGAGAATCGGTCTGGAGATGGCTTGCTCTTCCGGAGGAGGGCCAAGTAGCGTTAGAGCGCTCTAACGAGGAGAGGCGATTATCAGACGGCCACCGGAACGTGTCAAGCGAGAGCCGACGATGGACGACGTCGCACTGGAGGCCGGCGTCTCGCGGGCACTCGTTTCGCTCGTCTTGCGCGAGAGCCCGAAGGTGAGCGACGAGCGACGCGCGCGGGTCGTCGCGGCGGCTGCGAAGCTCGGCTACCGCCCGAATGCTTGGGCGCGTGGGCTCGCGAGTCACCGCAAGAAGACGATCGGCGTGCTGCTCAACGAGCTGCACAACCCGTTCTACGCCGAGATCATGGATGGGATCGATGCCGGCGCGGCTGAGGCCGGCTACCGCGTCGTTCTCGGCACGGCTGGCAGCCGGCCGGGCGGCGAGCAGACGGCGCTCGACACGTTCCTCGAGCTGCGCGCCGACGGAGCCGTGTTGGTTGGTCCGCGGCTCGCGACCGCCGAGATCGCGCGAGCGGCTGCGTCGATGCCGGTGGTCGTCGTCGCGCGCGGCGTGCGCTCGAAGGCGGTCGACTCGATCACGAACGATGAGCGCCACGGTGCAAGGCTCGTCGTCGAGCATCTCGTAGGGCTCGGGCATCGTGCGATCACACATGTCGACGGCGGGAGCGGCGCCGGCGCGGCGGCGCGGCGCGCGGGTTACGAGGAGGCGATGCGCGGGGCGAGCCTCGCGCGTGAGATTCGCGTCGTCGCCGGCGACTACACCGACCTCGCAGGACTCGCCGCCGCGGACACGATTCTTCGCTCGCGGCGGCTGCCGACCGCGATCTTTGCCGCGAACGACCTCGCCGCTGCCGCGATGATCGACCGCTTCGAGACTGCCGGCCTGAGTGTTCCGGCGGACATCTCGATCGTCGGCCACGACAACACGTTCCTCGCTGCCCTCCACCACATCTCGCTTACGACGGTCGACCAGCCGCGGCCCGAGATGGGTCGTCGCGCGATGGCGCTGCTCGTCGAGCGCATGGACGGGGTGCGAACGACATCCGTGAATGTGCGCGTCACGCCGTCGCTCGTCGTCCGCTCGACGACCGGCCCGCCACGGCCGGCCAGCTAACTAAGCGAAGAAGGTTTGCTCGAGCAAGAAGACGTTCAGCGAGACGATCACCGCCGCGACGATCACCGCCGCAATCGTTGTCGGGCGGCGGTTGACGAGTGTCCCCATCAGCCCGCGGTTGCTGCAGAAGAGCACGAGGGGGATCAGTGCAAATGGGATTCCGAACGAGAGAACGACCTGGCTGAGGACCAGCGACCGCGTTGGGTTGACGCCGATCGCGAGCACGATCAAAGCCGGTGTCATCGTCACGGCGCGCCGCACGAACAGCGGGATCTGACGCTTGATGAATCCCTGCATCACGACCTGGCCCGACAGTGTCCCGACGCTCGACGAGGAGATCCCCGACGCGAGCAAGCCGATGCCGAAGAGCAGGTCGGCGTGGTGGCCGAGGTGGGTGCCGAGCCCGTTGAACGTCTCCTGCAGGTCGTCGCCGACGTTGACGAGCCCGCGCGTGTGAAACACCGCGGCTGCCGTGATCAGCATCGCTGCGTTCACGAGCCCGGCGAGGCCCATGGCGATCATCACGTCGATCAGCTCGAAGCGGAAGATCTTGCGCCTTGCCTCCTCGGTCGCGCCGACGATCCGCCGCTGCGTCAGCGACGAGTGCAGGTAGATGACGTGCGGCATGACTGTCGCGCCGATGATGCCGACGGCGAGCAGAAGGCTTTCCGTTCCCTTGAGCCCGGGGATCAGGCCGTGCGCAACCCCGCCCGCCGACGGTTTCGCCACGAACACCTGCACGCCGAAGGCAATCACGATCACGCCGACGAGCCCTGCGATCGCCGCTTCGAGCCGGCGGAAGCCGCGGGCTTGGAGCGCGAGGATCCCGAACGCGCCAACGCCGGTGACCAGGCCGGCGAGGAACAGCGGGATCCCGAAGAGGAGGTTGAGGCCGAGTGCGGCGCCAAGGAACTCGGCGAGATCGGTCGCCATCGCGATCGCCTCGGCCTGGACCCACAGGCCGATCGTGACGGGCCGCGGGAACCGTTCGCGGCAGACCTCAGGGAGGTTCATGCCGGTCGCGATTCCGAGCTTGGCGCTCATCGCCTGGATGAGCATCGCCATCAGGTTCGCGCTCAGGATCACCCAGATCAGCAGGTAGCCGAACTTGGCGCCGCCGGCCATGTTCGTTGCGAAGTTGCCGGGATCGACGTATGCAACCGAGGCGATGAAGGCGGGGCCGAGGAACGGCCAGAGTGCTCGGAGGCCGCGGCGCTCACCCGATAAGGACTCGGCGGCGGCTCGGAAGACGCGCGCCTCGCCGGGCAGGACATCTTCGGGCCGGGCGCTGTGGAGGACGGGGGTAGGCTCGTCCAGCACGAGGTTTAGCCTAGCCTAAATTTCGAGCCAGGCCACGGCGGTTATCTCGTGGAACTCTGTTGTGAGCACCTCCCAGAAGCGGCCGCCGTCGCGCGAGAGGTGGATTCGACTGCGGCTCGCGTAGAGCATCAGGTCGGGATGCGTGGGCGAGATGGCGATCGCGTGACCGGGTGGAAGGCCCGCTCCCGCCTCGCGCCAGGTCGAGCCGCCATCGCGAGAGATCACGAGCGGCGGGCGGCGCGCGACGAGCGCGACAATCGTCGCCCCGTTCTGATCGGCGGCGACGAGTAGCGGTAGCGCGAGCGTCACATCCGGCCGGGCGAGGCTGAGATCGGCATCGTGCTCGATGATCTCGTCCTCTTCGAGATCGAAGACGACAACGCCGTCAGCGCTTTCGACGGCCGCGGTCACGTCTGGGTCTGGAGCCGATCTTCCAGCATCTCGGCGACGATCCGGCTCGCGCTCGCAGCGGCTGCGACTGGGTCGCCGCCGTCGCTTCGCGCGACGATGTACGAGACCATGAACACGTCACCGGCGCCGGTTGTCTGCACCCCGAGCACCGGTCGGGCTGCGGACACCGCGGTCTCGACGCCGTCCGCATAAACGATCGAGCCACGCGAGCCAAGCGTCAGCAGCACCTCCGGAACGCCGAGCCCGAACGCGACTTCGGCGTCGAACGTCCGCGGTGCCGCGATCACCTCGGCCTCGTTCTCGGCCAGCTTCAGGACGGTGATGTGCCGGAGCACAGCCGGGTCGTAGTCGCCGTTTTCGAGCATCGGGCCGACCTGTGGGACACGGACGAGACCTTGCCCGTCGACCGAGACCTTCCGCCCGCCGGCAGCCAGCGCGGCGAGCGTCTCGGCGGGAAAGTCGCTGCGCAGCAGCGGCGCCACGTGCACCCACTCGACGCTTGGCTTGAGTACGGCGGCATCGGCCGGCTGCCAAATCGGGCCGATCTCGGTGACGGTCATCGCTCGATCCTCGCCGCTGTAGTCGAGCGCGAAGCCGCTTGTCGCGTCGGCCGGCAGCAGCGTGATCGGCTGCACCACCGCCGCGAGTGCTGGCCCGAAGATCGCGTCGTCAGCGTGTGCGTGGCGTGTTGCGATCTGGCCGGCTCGACCGACTCGGCGCAGCGCCTCGACAGCGAAGAAGGCGCAGCCGCCCGGGCGTGGCGCGCCGCCATCGACGCGGTCGCGCGAGAGGTTGCCGACAACCGCGACGCGAGGCATGGGCGCCAGCCTACGTCGCGGCAGCGAGTGCGGTCTCGAGCTCTTCGAGGCTCGGCATCGCCTCGGAGCACGCGAGCCGGCCCGCGACGATCGCGCCCGCGACGGTTCCCCGCCGCACCGCGTCGACGAGGTCGTGGCCGCTCAGCAGCGCTTGGCCGACCGCCGCGGCGAACGAATCCCCGGCGCCCAGGCCGTTGATGACTTCGACCGGAACCGGCGGGATATCGGTGCGCGTGCCGCGGTCGAACACGGTCGCGCCGCGTTCGCCGCGCTTCAGCACGAGCCGCGGCACGTCCTTCACCTGGGCTGCCGCGACCTCTTCCTCGTTGCCGATCACGATGTCGGCCGAGGCGGCAGCCTCTGCGGCGAGAGCGGGATACAGAGCAGCGTCGTCCCACAGCGACGGCCGCCAGTCGAGATCGAAGATCGTCGTCCCGCGATGCGCGGCGAGGGCGGCGAGCGTCGTCTCGCGGCTCGGCGACTGCGCGAGCCCCGTCCCAGTCGCGTACAGGAGCGGAGCCGCCGCAACCGTCTCGGCGTCGTAGTCCTCGGGCGAAATCTGCCAGTCGGGAGCGGTCGGTCGCCGGTAGAACGTGATTGGGAAACGATCCGGCGGCCACACCTCGCAGAACGTCGGCGGCGTCGGCCAGTGCGGGTCGGTGCGCAGGAACCCGACATCGACGCCTTCGCCTTCCAGCCACTCGCGGACGAAGTCGCCGTGCCCTTCGGCACCGACGCGCGAGACGATCGCCGGCCGCACGCCGAGTCGGGCGAGCCCCGTCGCAACGTTGCCTGCGAACCCGCCTACGAAGCGCGTGTACGTGCTGACGTGGCGCAGCGGTGTAGAGAGCTGGTTCGGGTAGAGATCGATCCCGACCCGGCCGATGACGACGGCGTCGATCACGCGCTCAGGCTGACGCGCTCTGCGCGAGGGAGTCCAACGCGCCGGAAACTTCGTGGTCGGCGGGCACGATGCCGTCCGGCGTCACGTGGTCGACGACGGCCGGGAGCACCTGCGAGATGGCCGAGGCGGCCTCGTCGTGGCTCAGCCCGGTCTGCGCCGCGACCTGGGCGACGGCATCGTGGCCGAGAACCTGCTGCACCTGATCCGGCGTGACGCTCTGGTTCTCACCCTTGCCGACCCACGAGCCTGCGACGTTCCCGAGGCCGTGCGACTCGAATTGGCCGATGATCTTCTGCAGCCCGCCGCCCGCGATCAAGCCGACCACGGCCGGAAGGAGCATGTTGGTGAGGCCACCCATCTGACCGCCGCGGCTGCCACCGAGGCCGCCGAGGACACTCCCGAGAATGCTGTCGAGCGGCGAGGCCATGTCGTTCTCCTATTCGTTTGGGTTGGCGAGTATGGCTGGTGCCAGGAGCCTACGGCGTTCGAGCACTGCGATGACGAGCGCGAGTGCGAACGCGCAGGCGAAGCTCGGTACGGTCGCGCCGATGCCCCAGTTCGGCGGACTCAGCTTCGCGACGAGGTCGACCCACCAGTGTGGGCCGGTCGGATACAGCCACTGGTAGAGCGCGAATCCGGCGAGCCACGCGGCGACCGAGCCGGGTCGCCAGGCTGGCCCATCGAAGATGTCTTCGCGGGTATAGACGCCGCCGGCGAGCAGCCAGTCGGCGAGCAGCACGGCAAACAGCGGCACGAAGACGGAGCCGAGCAGCAGGAGGAAGGTTTGGTAGCTCGCGAGATTGATCGTCAGCGCGCCGACGGTCCCGAGCGCGGTCGTCAACGTGACGAGCAGGCGCAGCGGTGCGCGCGGGGCCAGGTTCTGCAGCGAGACGGCGGCGGAGTACGCGTTCGCGAAAGCGTCGTCGCTCTCGCCCACGGTCAGCGCGAAGAGCGCGAGCACGGCTGCGGCACCGCCGGCGACGACCGCAGCGGGAAGCGATCCCGCATCGAAGATGTTTCGCGACAGCACGATCACGGTGCCGAGCGCGAGCAGCGCGATGTTCGGGACGAGGTAGCCGACGAAGCTTCCTGCGAGTGCGCTGCGTCCGTCGCGCGAGAAGCGCGTGTAGTCGGCCGCGAGCGGGATCCACGAGACCGTGATCCCGACGACGACATCGGCGCCCTGCCAGATCGATAGCCCGCCTGTGCCCGGCTGGTGCCAGATCGCGGAGAGGTGCGAGCCGTGCAGTGCCCACCACGTGAGGTAGGCGAGCGCAAGCGGGATCGCCCAGACCGTGACGCGGCGGATGAATGTGCGGACGACGCCGATCGGCCCGGCGAGACCGAATCCGAGCGCAACCGCACCGAACACGAGGGTCCAGAGCCATTGCGCGCGGAACCCGAACAGCCGGTTCGAGAGCGCTGCTGCCGCCGTGGCGATGACGAGCAGCTCGAAGACGGTCCAGCCGAGCGTTTGGACGACGTTGACGACCGTGGGGAGGGCCGAGCCACGGCGGCCGAGCGGGGCGCGCATCAGCACCATCGCGGGCACGCGCGCCTGCGCGCCGATTGCGGCGGCGGCCGAGAGCATCGTCTGCCCGATCAGCCCGCCGACAACGATCGCGACGAGCGCGTCCGGCAACGAGAGCACGGGCACGAGGGCGGCGCCGGCAACGATCACGAGCAGCGAGACGCCGAGGTTGCCCCAGAGCAGGCTGTTGTCGAGGAAGCCGAGCACGCGCAGCCGGTCCGGGACCGGCTCGATCCCCCAGGTTGCCTGGTCGTCGCTCACGCCGACAGGGTACGGGCGAGAGCAATCAGTGGAGCGATCTCGACCGGCGCCGACGTATCGACCTCGACGCGTTCGCCCGGCAGATCAAGTGCGTTGTGGGCACCGCTCGAGAGGCGCGCGTCGAGCGCCGACTTCTGCTCTGCATTGAAGTGGCCGGGACGGCGCTCACCGGTCGTCGCTCGCCTTCGCCAGCGCTCGCGCAGGACATCGTCGGGCACCGCGCAGACAACCCGCATGAGCCGATGCGCCGGGAGCTCTCGCAGCTCGCTCTCGGCGCCTAGCGGGTCGAACAGCCGCTCCTGGATTGCTTGCTTCGCGATCAGCGGGAGGCGGAGCTCGTCGCTGAGCGCCGCGGCGAGCGTGGTCTTGCCGGCGCCCGGCATGCCGGTGACGATGATCAGAATGGGCTTGTCGGCAGTGTCCATGTCCGAAGTGGTCATCTTGTCGCGCGCCGCCGACATCGCGATCATGGAGGCGTGAGCGGCGTTGTCGATCGCGAAGACGTGAACGCTATTCTTTTGGGGCGTCTTCGACATCAACACGAAACTGGCGCAGATGAACCAGTACCTCGAGAAGATCACGACGTGGTTGGAGGGCGACGATGATCCGCCAGGTCCCACCGGCTGAGTTGCAAGCCCAGCACGAGAAGACGCAGCAGATCCTTGCCGAGCGGATTGCCTTCCACGAGGCGAAGATCGCGGAGGAGCGCGCCGAGCGGGAGCGCGAGGCCAGCTAGAGCTGCGGCGGTGACGGAGGGGTCCACGACTCGCTCGACGGCATCGATTGAGTGCAGGCGAAGGCCGGTCTCGCCGCCGACGACTTTGACAACGGCCGCTCGCGCGAAGGCCTGCACCGGTCGTTCCAGCAGTCGCAGCATGTGGCAATCGCGTGGGACGAGGAGCGCGCGTCGGAATGGCCCGGCTGCTCTCGTACGGCGTCTGCAACGCGTTTCTCGTCGATGTGTGGACGGCGTCGTCGCACCGGAGACGCGGCATCGGCTCGGAGCTCGTCAAGCGGTTGCTGGAACAAGTGGCGGGTCAGTACGTCGGGCTCCAGACCGACGACGCCCAGCAGTTCTACGCCTCGCTCGGCTTCAGGCCGCAGCCAGAGTCGTGGTCGCGTGTCGTCGGAAGGTGGGTTGACAACGACACCGCGACAGCGGCGTCAACCCACAGCTAGTTCGCGAGCATGCGCCGCAGCACGTACGGGAGGATGCCGCCGTGCCGCAGGTAGTCGCGCTCGCGCGGGGTGTCGAGCCGCACCGTTGCACGGAACTCCACGGCGTCCGCGCGCACCGTCACCTCGCGCGCTTCTCCATTCTCGACGCCGAGCACGGAGAGCTCCTCGCGCCCGGTTAGCCCGAGCGACTCGCGGCTTTCGCCGGCCGGGTACTGCAGCGGCAGGATCCCCATCATCAGCAGGTTCGAGCGGTGGATCTTCTCGTAGCTCTCCGCGATCACGGCCTTCACACCCAAGAGCTTCGGCCCTTTCGCCGCCCAGTCGCGTGACGAGCCCGAGCCGTATTCCTTGCCCGCGAGCACGACGAGCGGCACGCCGTCTGCGAGATAGCGCTCGGCCGCGTCGAAGATCGTCGCCTCTTCCCCGTCTGGGAAATGCTCGGTCCACGTCCCCTCCGATCCGGGGACGAGCTGGTTGCGCAGGCGGACGTTGGCGAACGTCCCGCGCACCATCACCTCGTGGTTGCCGCGACGCGAGCCGTACGAGTTGAAGTCCTTGCGCTCGATTCCGTGCTCAATGAGGTACGCGCCCGCCGGTGACTCGAGCTTGATCGAGCCCGCGGGGGAGATGTGGTCGGTGGTGACCGATGCGCCGAGTTTGGCGAGGCAACGGGCCCCGACGATGTCGACAAGCGGGAGCGGTTCGGGGCTGATCCCGTCGAAGAACGGAGGCCGGTGGACGTACGTCGAGGTGTCGTCCCATTCGAACCGCTGGCCGGACGCCACCTGCAGGCTGTTCCATCGGTCGTCTCCGGCGAACACCGAGCCGTATGCGTCGGTGAACATCTCGGACCGGAGCGAGTCGCGGATCGTCTCGTTCACCTCGGCCGGCGAGGGCCAGATGTCGGCGAGATAGACCGGGGCTCCTCGGGTGTCGACGCCGAGCGGGTCGCTGGTGAGGTCGGTGTCCATCGTGCCAGCCAACGCGTAGGCCACGACGAGCGGCGGCGACATCAGGTAGTTCATGCGGACATCGGGGTTGATCCGCCCCTCGAAGTTGCGGTTTCCCGACAACACCGACACCAGCGCGAGGCGCTCGGCGACGGCCGACAACGCCGGATCGATCGGCCCGGAGTTGCCGATGCACGTGGTGCAGCCGAATCCCACCAAGTGATAACCCAGCGCCTCCAGATAGGGCAGCAGCCCGCTGCTCTCGTAGTAGTCCATCACCACCCGTGAGCCGGGAGCCAGCGACGTCTTCACCCACGGCTTGACGGTGAGGCCCCGTTCCACAGCGTGCTTGGCCAACAGCCCCGCGGCAATCATGACTGCAGGGTTGGACGTGTTGGTGCAGCTGGTGATCGCGGCGATGACGACGTGGCTGTGGTCGATCTCGCACCGAGTGCCGTCGGCCAGCGCAACCATGGTCGGGGTAGAGATCGCGGGACCTGGGTCATCGAGGTCGGCCTGCAGGCGGGGCCGCTTGATCCGGGCTGTCGGGCCGCTGGCGGCAGGCGGATCGCTGGCCGGGAACGACTCGGCCGACGCTGCGTCGAGACCGCCGTCGACCAGCTCGCGTCGCTCCCTGACCAGTACGGGCGTCTCGTTGGAGGGCCCAGGAGATGGCGGAATGACCCGGGCCACGGCAGCGCGCTGAACGCGCCGCGCATCGCGTAGCCCGACACGGTCCTGCGGCCGGGTGGGTCCAGCGAGGCACGGCTCGATCGTTGACAGATCCAGCTCGATCCGGGCCGAGAAGACCGGTTCGGCGCCTGGTTCGTGCCACATTCCTTGGCTCTTCGCGTATGCCTCCACCAAGGCCACCCGATCGGCGGAGCGACCCGTGAACCGTAGGTAGCGCAGGGTCTCGTCATCGATCGGGAAGATGGTGACGGTCGATCCGTACTCCGGCGACATGTTGCCGATGGTGGCGCGGTTCTCGAGCGAAACGTTGGCGACGCCAGGCCCGTAGAACTCCACGAACTTGCTCACCACGCCGTGGCGACGAAGCTGCTCGGCGATGGTGAGCACCAAGTCGGTCGCGGTCGCGCCCGCCGGCAGCTCACCGTCGAGCTTGACGCCGACAACCCGGGGGATCAGCATGCTGATCGGCTGACCGAGCATTGCCGCCTCGGCCTCGATGCCACCCACACCCCATCCGAGAACACCCAAGCCGTTGACCATCGGTGTGTGCGAGTCGGTGCCGACCAGCGTGTCCGGGTAGGCCATCCCGTCGTCGTCGCTGAACACCACCCTCGCCAAGTACTCGAGGTTGACCTGATGGCAGATACCGGTGTCGGGCGGCACCACCCGAAACCCGTCGAACGCCTGCTGACCCCATCGGAGGAACTGGTAGCGCTCCCGATTGCGCTGGAACTCCAACCCGGCGTTGAGGTGGAACGCGTCGGTGGTGGCGAAGTGGTCGACGATGACCGAGTGGTCGATCACCAATTCCGTCGGCACCTGTGGCTTCACCCTCGCCGGGTCGCCGCCGAGCGCCTCCACGCCGTCGCGCATTGCCGCCAGGTCCACCACCGCCGGCACCCCTGTGAAGTCCTGCATCAGGATCCTGGCCGGAGAAAACGCGATCTCGTCGCTCGGCTCAGCGTCCGGATCCCACATCGCGAGTGTTTCGATGTCGTGTGCGGTCACCGAGACGCCATCCTCGTTGCGGAGCAGGTTCTCGAGCAGGATCTTCAACGAATAGGGCAGTCGCTCTACGCCAAAACGGTCCAGCGCTGACAGCGAGAATACCGAATAAGACTGATCACCGACCGCCAAACCGCTGCGACTCGCGAAGCTGTCGCTGCTCATGGCTGACTGCTGGTTCGCGGGGTCGAGCCGTCCATCTGCTGTGTCCTCTCGTTGGTCATCAACATGCTCGCATAGCGGCGACCTGTCGACAACCGACGAGCATTGCGCCCGCGACGATCGGGGGGCGCCCGCGATCGGAGGGCGGGCGATCGGTGGGCCGGCGATGCGCCTGATGTAACGCCGTGGCAGTCTGACAGCCGCCGCATGACATCAGGCGGCGAGATCGTCCTCGTTGCAGCCGGTGACATCGACCGGACGCCGTCCGCCGGTCGTGAGATCAGGTCAGGGTGAACAGGGTGAGCAGACCCGGGCTCGGGTCGCCGATGATCCGTGTCCAACCGACGTAGCAGTTCCAGGTGGGCAGCGAAGGCTTGGCCGGCACCTGGACGCCGACGTTGAACTGGCCGCTCGAGAACTTGACCGACGTCGTCTGGCCTGTTCCCCCAGAGATCGGGACGACAACGCGAGTGGGGTCCGCGCACACGTTGCGGTCCGGCAAGGGCGTCTTGCCAGGCAGCGTCGGGAACAGGCCCCGGAACTGCGCGTACGTCATGAACTGGATCTCGACGCGGGCTGGGTCGGTGATCTCTGCCCCGGTGGCCTTGTCGAACGCCTCCCACTTGAACGGAACGTTGCGCCCGCCGTTGACGCTGTTGACGGTGAGGTTCAACCCGTAGCTGTCGACTGCACCCATGTTGATCGGCGAGAAGAAGCCGTTGTAGCGGTACGGCTGAAGGACCGTCACGGTGAAGGACTTGCTGGTGCTGATGTTGCCGGCGCCGTCCGTCGCAGTGCAGGCGACCGTCGTCGTGCCGAGCGCGAACGTCGCGCCGCTGGGCGGCGTGCAGACCGGTGCAACTGAGCCGCTGACGATGTCGGTGGCCGTCGCCACATAGGAGACGACGGCTCCCGTTGCCGAGGTGGCCGTGGTCGTGATGTTCGCGGAAACGGTGAGGCTCGGTGGCGTGGTGTCACGGACCGTCACCTGGAACGTCTTCGTCGCCGTGTTGAGAGCGCCGTCCGTCGCGGTGCACGTGACGGTCGTGGCGCCAACAGCGAACACAGAGCCGGACGCGGGGCTGCATGTCACCGGCACCGAGCCGCTGACCGTGTCGGTTGCACTTGGCTTCACGTACGAGACGGTCGCTCCGCCGAGCGTGTTGCCCTCGATCGGGCCGATGTTCGGCGCCGCCGAGAATACGGGTGCGGTGGTGTCACGGACCGTGACGGCGAACGACCCGGACGAGACGTTTCCGGCCGCGTCGCGCGCGCTGCAGTTCACCGTGGTGGTGCCGAGCGCGAAGGTCGCGCCGCTGGGCGGGGTGCAGACCGGTGTGACGGGCCCACTGACGGTGTCGGTAGCCGTCGCCACGAAAATCACGACGGCGCCGGCAGGGCTGGAGGCCTCGGCCGGTCCCGGTGCGGGCAGGGTGAGAACGGGCGGGACCGTGTCGACGACGTTCACGGTGAAGGCGATCGTCACGTTTGCAGTGCCGCCACTTCCCGGTACCGTCACGCCGATGACGTAGGTCCCCGGCGTGGAGAGCGACAGGGTGTTCGTCTTGGCGCTGCCGTCGGTGGTGCCCGGCGCCGAAGTCCCGTTGACGGTGAAGGCCGCGCCGGCGTAGAGCTCGCCACCGGCCACGACGGTGACGCCGTTGGCCGCGCTGAACGAACCGTCGGAATTCTTCGTACCGGACACGATGACGACGGTCTGCGAGGCGACGGATGAGGTGTTTCCGGCGACGTCGGCGGCCGTCTCGTTGTCGAGGGTGTAGCCGTGGCCGCCGACGCTGACGGTCGTGGACGCCAGCTGTGTGCAGCGGGTGGCACCCGAACCCGGCACGGGATCTGTTGCTGCGCATGTTGGCGCAGGGACGGGGTCGCCGGCGGCGATCACCGACAGCGCCGGTGCCAGTGTCGCGGTGGGCGTCCGCGTGTCCTTCTGCACGACGAGCACCGGCGGCGCTGGGGCACTACTGCCAGAAGGCGGTGAGAACGCGATCCGGGTGGCCCCTTCGGGGACGTCGAAGGGCCCGCCGTAGGGCCCGGCGCGTTCGGAGCGTCCGGCCAGCAGCCAGCGCTGAACACCGCGCTCCGCACGCTGACTCCGGCAGCGGGCCC
Source organism: Actinomycetes bacterium (assembly GCA_025358355.1). Taxonomy (GTDB): domain Bacteria; phylum Actinomycetota; class Thermoleophilia; order Gaiellales; family Gaiellaceae; genus Gaiella. The sequence continues at coordinate 39,946 of JANYJX010000112.1, forward strand.
CAACAACACGGGCGTGCTGAGCCCGAACACGCTCGGCAACCCCGACCTGAAGCCAGAGCGCGTGCTGGGCACCGAAGTGGGCTTCGAGACGGGGATGTTCAACGATCGTCTCGGCATCGACTTCACGTACTTCCGTGATGTCTCGAAGGACGCGATCCTCTCGCGCGCCGTCGCGCCAGGCACGGGCTTCGGCGCATCGAACCAGTTCTTCAACGCCGGCGAGATCACCAAGCACGGCATCGAGGCGCTG
>JANYJX010000034.1 GCA_025358355.1 Actinomycetes bacterium
CGCGGAGCGCTGCGAGGTGCTGCGACGTGCTGCCGGAGTCGAGACCGAGCTCGGCTTGCAGCGAGCCGACCGAGCGCTCGCCGTCGCGCAGCAACTCGAGGGTGCGCACCCGCGCCGGGTGCCCGAGCACCCGAAACAGCCGGGCCTTCACCTCGTGAACGGGTCTGGCGCCGTGCGACATCGGGACAACCTACCTAATAATCTTCAAAGAAGCGCAGACAGAAAGATTTGGCGGAAGGCGGCCGAGACCAGCGACCGTCTAGGCTGACGCCGCCCGAAGAGACTCGACCCCGTCACGCGTGGAGGAGCCGTCCTGATGAGCGACGAGACCGACAAGCCAGCTACGCCCGAGGCAGCCGCCAGCGATGCAAAGAAGCCCGACGATCTGCCCCCGCCGCCACATCACGAGGAAGGCGTCGTCGAGACCTCGCACACGATCACGATCGGCCGCAAAAAGGTCGCGTACACCGCGACCGCCGGCCGCACGATCCTGCGCGAGGAGGAAGGCAAGAAGAAGGCGTCGTTCTTCTCGGTCGCCTACACGCGCGACGGCGTCACGGATCCGTCGACCCGCCCGATCGTCTTCTGTTTCAACGGCGGCCCCGGCTCGTCGTCGGTGTGGCTCCACCTCGGCGCCTTCGGCCCACGGCGCGTGCTGCTCGACGACAACGGGATGCCCGGCGCGCTGCCCGGCAAGCTCGTCGACAACGAGCACGCGCTGATCGACGTGGCCGACATCGTCTTCATCGACCCTGTCGGAACCGGCTACTCGCGCGCGATTCCCGACGAGGAGCTGAAGCAGTTCGCGCACTTCACACGTGACATCGAGACCGTTGGCGAGTTCATTCGCATCTACCTGACACGCCACCAGCGCTGGAGCTCGCCGAAGTTCCTCGCCGGCGAGAGCTACGGCACCACACGCTCGGCCGGCCTCGCCGCGCATCTCTACAAGCGACACGGGATCGCCTTCAACGGCCTGTTGCTGATCTCGTCGATTCTCAACTTCCAGACCGCCGGCTTCGACTCGAAGACATGGACGTTCGAGCGCGGCAACGACCTCCCCTACATGCTTTTCCTGCCGACGTATGCCGCCGCGGCCTGGCATCACGGCCAGCTTGCCAACGCGCATCAGAAGCGCCCGTTGCGCGAGTTCCTCGACGAGGTCGAAGCCTTTGCGGCGAACGAGTACGCGCTCGCGCTGTTCCAGGGTGACGCGCTCGACCGCGAGCGCTTCGACGAGATCGCAGAACGGCTCGCCCGCTACACCGGGCTCTCTGTCGAGTACGTGAAGCGGTACGACCTGCGCATCGAGATTCTCCGCTTTTGCAAGGAGCTACTGCGCGAAGAGCGACGCACGATCGGCCGGATCGACGCGCGCTACACCGGCATCGACCGCTTTGTCGACGGCGACACGGTCGAGGGTGACCCGAGCATGAGCGCGACGATGGGGCCGTACACCGCGTCGCTCAACGACTACCTTCGGCGCGAGCTCGGCTACGAGAGCGAGCTGCCGTACGAGATCCTCAGTGAGAAGGTGCACGAGGCCTGGGACTACGAGGACTTCAAGAACGCGCACGTCGATGTCTCGGAGGCGCTGCGCGAGACGCTCTCGCGAAATCCGTCCACACGCGTGCTCGTCGCCAGCGGCTACTACGACCTCGCCACACCGCATTTCGCGACCGAGTACACGTTCAGCCATCTCGGTCTCGATCCGAGCCTGCGCGGCAACATCGAGCTCACGTACTACGAGGCAGGGCACATGATGTACGTGCACGCGCCGTCGCGCGTGAAGCTTGCCGCGGACGTCAAGGCGTTCATCGCTCGCGCTACTGCGAGCTAGCGGTGAAGGTTCTTTCCGTCGTCGGGAACCGGCCGCAGTTCATCAAGAGCGCGCCGCTGTCGGTCGCGCTGCGCGAGACCGGGATCGACCATGTCGTCGTCCATACCGGGCAGCACTACGACGACGCGATGTCGGCGATCTTCTATTCCGAGCTGGCGATCGCCGATCCCCGATATCGGCTCGATCTACGGACCGCCGACCCCGACGCGATGCGGCCAGGAATCGCGGCGGCGATCGCGGCGGAGCAGCCCGACTGGTTGCTCGTCTATGGCGATACGAACTCGACGCTAGCCGGCGCCGAAGCCGCGCAGGCCGCCGGAGTCCCCGTCGCGCATGTCGAGGCGGGGCTCCGCTCGGGCGATCTGTCGATGCCCGAGGAGCGCAACCGGATCGCCGTCGACCGCAGCTCGGCGCTGCTGTTCGCGCCGGATGAGCGCTCGCAGGCGATGCTCGAAATCGAAGGCGTCGCGGGCGAGGTGGCCGTCGTCGGCGACGTGATGGCAGATGCGACGCGCCTCTTTGCGCCGCTCGCGCGCGAGCGCTGCCCGATCACACGCGAGCCCGGCTCGTATCTCGTCGCCACGATCCACCGTGAAGCGAACGTCGTTCAGCCGCGGCTCGGGCGGATCATCGATGGCCTGAACCGGATTCCCGAGCCGATCGTCTTCCCGGCTCATCCGCGAACAGCGGCGGCAATCGAGCGCGAAGGGCTCGAGCTAGCGCCGCATGTCGAGGTCATCCCACCGCTCGGCTACCTAGAGCTCGCCTCGCTCGCGTCGCAGGCTCGGGTGATCCTCACCGACTCGGGCGGGCTGCAGAAGGAGGCGTACTGGTACGGCGTCCCATGCGTCACGATGCGCCCGTCGACGGAGTGGGTCGACACCGTCGAGGCCGGCGCGAACACGCTCGTCGGCGACGACCCCGACGCCATCACCGCCGCGGTCGCAGGTGCCGAGATGCCGGCTCGTCGCCCAGTTCTGTACGGCGATGGGCACGCTTCCGAGCGAATCGCCGGGGTGCTGCTCGGTACGATGCGCGACCGATGAGCGAGGCAGCCACCACCACGAGAAAGTTCGACGTCGCGATCATCGGAGCCGGTTACGTCGGGTTGCCTCTCGCCCAGGTTTTTGCCGACGCAGGCAAGTCGGTTGTGCTGCTCGATGTCAGCGCCGACCGCGTCTCCGCCATCTTGCGCGGCGAGAGCTACATCGAGGACGTGCCGTCGGAGAAGCTGAAGGCGCTGGTCGACAGCGGGCTGCTCAGCGCCACCACCGACTACGACGTGCTTCGCGACACCGACGCGATCCTGATCGCGCTGCCGACGCCGCTCTCGCGCCAGCGCGAGCCCGACCTCTCGATCGTGCTCAGCGCGACGCGCGAGATCGCGAAGCGCCTGCGGCCGGGCCAGCTCGTCGTGCTCGAGTCGACGACCTACCCGGGCACGACGCGCGACGACATCAAGCCGCTGCTCGAAGCCGGCAGCGGGTTGAAGGCCGGCGAGGATTTCCACCTTGCGTTTTCACCCGAACGCGTCGATCCCGGGCGTCTCGACTACACGACGAAGAACGTGCCGAAGGTCGTCGGCGGTGTGAACGAGGCCTCGACCGAGGCAGCCGCCGCGCTCTACGGCGCCGCCGTCGACACGATCCATCGCGTCTCGTCGCCCGAAGCCGCCGAGCTGACGAAGCTGCTCGAGAACATCTTCCGCTCGGTCAATATCGCGCTCGTCAACGAGCTTGCACAACTCTGCGACCGAATGGGGATCGACGTCTGGGAAGTCGTCGATGCGGCTGCGACGAAGCCGTTCGGCTTCATGCCGTTCCAACCCGGGCCCGGCCTCGGCGGCCACTGCATCCCGATCGACCCGTTCTATTTGACCTGGAAAGCGCGCGAGTACGACTTCACGACCGAGTTCATAGAGCTCGCCGGGAAGGTCAACGCGGACATGCCGTACTACTGCCGCTCTCGCGTCTCTCAGGCGCTGAACCACGGTGCCGGCAAGTCGCTGAAAGGCTCGCGGATCCTGGTGCTCGGCGTCGCCTACAAGGCGGACATCTCGGACATGCGCGAGTCGCCCGCGGTCAAGCTGATCCACCTGCTGCAGAACGCCGGCGCGGATGTCTCGTATCACGACCCGCACGTGCAGTCGTTCACCGAACATGGCGTCCAGCTCGCTTCCGTCCCGTTCGAGCCGGCCACCTACGACGCCGTCGTGATCGCGACCGCACATTCGGCAATCGACTACGTGCAACTCGTCGACGACGCGGCGCTGATCGTCGATCTCCGCAACGCGATCGGTCGCCACGGGATCAAGAGCGACAAAGTCTGGAAGTTGTGACCCGCGTCGCCCACGCCGGAGTGGGTGGCTGGGGCAAGAACGTCGCACGCGTTGTCGGCGAGTTGGCCGACCTAGCTTGGATCTGTGACACGGATCCGGGTCGCCAGGCGGAATACGCCGCGCGCTATCCCGCCGCGCGTGTCACCGCCTCGTTCGACGATCTGATCTCCGACGACACGGTCGACGCGGTTGTGATCGCTACTCCCGTCCCGACCCACTTCGCACTCGCGAAGACGGCGCTTGAGGCCGGCAAGCACGTCTTCGTCGAGAAGCCGCCCGCGATGCGTGCCGAGGAGATGGAGGAGCTTGTCGCTCTGGCAAAGTCGGCCAACCGCGTGCTGATGCCCGGTCACCTCCTGCTCTACCACCCGGGCCTGCGCAAGGTGAAGGAACTCGTCGACGCGGGCGAGCTGGGCGATGTCGCCTGCGTGTATGGGAATCGCCAGAACCTGGGTGTGATCCGCTCGAACGAGAACGCCCTGTGGTCACTCGGTGTCCACGACCTCTCGGTGATCCTCTGGCTGCTGGGCGAGGAGCCGAGCGAGGCGGTCGCGCACGGCGTCGACTACCTGCAGAAGGGGATCGAGGATGTCGTTTTCTGCTTTCTCCGCTTCCCGTCGGGCAAGATCGCGCACATGCATCTATCGTGGCTCGACCCGCACAAGATGCGGAAGATGACTGTCGTCGGTCGCGAGAAGATGGTGGTTTTCGACGATATGGAGCTCGAGCGGAAGGTCACGGTGTATGAGAAGGCGCCGTGGGAGCCGAGCGAGACATCCGGTGAGTGGCGCACGCGCACGGGTGGCATCTACAGCCCGAAGATCGCGATCGACGAGCCGCTCCGCCTCGAGCTGCAGCACTTCCTGCAGCTGGTCGAAGACGGGCCCGGCGACTTCCGGGAGGCGGATGACGGGCTCACCGTGGTGCGCACGCTCGACCGGCTAACGACCTCGCTTCGCACCGGCGCGCCGGCTTGAACGCGGAAGTTCACCCGAGCGCCACGGTTTATCCGGGCACGATTCTCGGCGAGGGAGTGAAGGTGCTGGAGAACGCCGTGGTCGGCAAGCAGCCGACGCTCTCCCCGCGGTCGACCGCGAAGCGCGAACCGCTGCCACCCGCGGTCGTCGGCGACGGCACCATCGTTTCGACGGGGGCGATCCTGTTCGCCGGCTCTACCGTTGGCGCGCGCGTGATCCTCGGCGATCAGTCCTGCGTGCGTGAGCGCGTGACGATCGGCGACGACGTCGTCATCGGGCGTGGCTCGCTCGTCGAGAACGACACGACGATCGGCGCGCTGACCAAGATCCAAGCGAACGCGTACATCACCGCCTACTCGACGCTCGAGGAGCATGTCTTCATCGCGCCGTGCGTCGTCACGACGAACGACAACTGGATGGGCCGAACAGACGCCCGCTTCGGGAACATCAAGGGCCCAACGATCCGGCGCGGCGCGCGCGTGGGCGGCGGCGCGATCCTGTGCCCGAACATCGAGATCGGCGAGGACGCCTTCGTCGGAGCCGGCGCGGTCGTCACGAAAGACGTGGCGGCGCGGACGGTTGTCGTCGGGAATCCCGCTCGGGTGCTGCGCGATGTGCCGGCGGCCGAGCTGCTCGACAACCAGTAGCCGGCGGCTCAGGACTTCGAGAACGCGAGCCGGTACGCGCCGCCGTGCTTCGGCGCGCTTTTGACAACGAGGTAATAGAAGCCGCCCGCGGTCGCCCGGAGGCCGAGCTGCCGGCTCGCGCCATCTCCTCGCGCTTCACGGAGTCGCCCGGCGTCGGCGGCGCCAGCGACCAGCGGATCGCTTCCCGGCGCCCACAGCTCGAGCTTGGCTCCCGTGCCTACCGGCTCCGACAGCACGGCGTAGAGCTTCTGCCCGCGGCGGAGCGACACGCGGTACACATCCATCGGGTCGTCCCAGAAGTCAACTGTCGCGGACACGGCACGCGTCGTGCCCCACAACGTCGCAGCGTTCAGCCCGGCGCCATCGTTCGGCTCGAGCGAGTCAGGCGCCGGCAGCGGGCCGGCTAGTGCCGCGACCGCAGCCGCAACATCGAGCCGCCCCCAACCGGTGAAGGCGTCGCGCCCGATCGGGCACTGGCGGCAACCGTTCGAGCCTCTAGCGTCGGCCGCGGCTCGCTCGAGAATCGCCGTCACCTGATCCGGCGTCAGCTCCGGCCGAAGTGCGAGCAACATCGCCGCCGCCGCCGAGACCTGAGGCGCGGCAAACGACGTCCCGTTCCCGGTGCGGTACTCGGCGGGGCCGCAGCTCGAGTAGCCCTGTTCGGCGCAGCCGTCCCGCTTGGCAGTCAGCGAACGCGGAAAGGTCGACAGGATCCCTTCGCCAGGCGCCGAGATGTCGTTGAGGACAGGGTCTCGATTCGAGAAGTCCGGCACAACACCGTTTTGGCCATACGCGCTCACGCCAAGAACGTGCGGGAGCGCCGCCGGGTAGCTCGCGAACGGCCACGGCTCGGCCGGCGACTGATCGCCGTTCCCCACCGCCGCCACAATCACGACGTGATGTGCGACGGCGTAGGCGATCGCGTCGGCCTCGGCTTGCGAATACGTGTCGCGGGCTCGATGCACCGGATCGCGGACGCCGCCGAGGCTCATGTTGATCACGCGCGCGTGCTGGTCGACAGCCCAGCGGATCGCACGTGCCTCAGCGTTCTCGGGAATCGTCCCGTTCGCCGTCCCGATCTTTGCGATCAGCAATTCGGCCGCGGGAAAGCTCCCAGCGATGCCGACCGCATTGTTCACTTCAGCGGCGATCACACCGGCGACGAATGTCCCATGACCTTCTTTGTCGACGCGCGGCGAGCCACCGACAAAGCTCTTCGCCGCGACGATGTGCTGCGCGAGCTCCGGGTGGGTGCCGTCGATGCCCGAATCGAGAATCGCGATCCGTACCGGGGCGAAGGTCGGCGGAGAGGGCCACGTGTCGTAGGTGTGGTTCGCGGCGAGATACCACTGTCGTGGAACAAACGGGTCCGTAGGTGTGAAGGCGGCGGCGGGGACGGCGAGCGCGGCCGCGAGGCCGATCCCCGCGAGGAGCCTGCGAATCAACTCGACGCGAGGACGGGAATCGTCAGCTGCGGCCCCGGCAGGCCCGACCCCGAGAGCCTGTACGTGGTCGTCTGCTTCGGCCGCACAACGGCGGCGAACGAGCCATCGGCCTGCACGACCAGCCGCGGGACAACGGAGAGCCATTGGCCGGATGCGCCAAGCCTTTCGAGCACAGCGGCCTGCACATCGCGCGCCAGGCCGACGAGCCGCACCTTGGTGCCGGTGGTCGTCGGCGACGGAGAGGTCACGAAGCGCAAGGTGCCGAGGCGGAAGAGCGTCGAGCGGAGTGCTAGCCGCTTCCTGATCTCGGCGCCTGCCAGCTCGAGCGAGCTGCCATCAGCCGCGATCGCGACAAGCGTCGCGACGCGCAACGACGTCGAGATCTGCGAGCGAACCTCAGTGACCGGGGACCGCATCCCGAGCGTCTTCGCGAGCTGATTGCCGGTGAACGACTTCGTCGGCCAGACGTGGTCCGGAGATGCGCTGTCCCACGGGTCTGCCTGCGACGGAAGGTACGGAACGTCGACGCCAAACGCATCGAGCGCGCTCGTCGTCTGGCCGCCGGAGGACGACGAGTAGAAGGCGATCGCGACCTTACCGTCGTAAAGCAGCACGCGCCGCGCGGTCGCCTTCACCGCTGCCGTCGTCGGTGGCGTCTCGGCCGCCGCGCCGAGGTACTGCTGGCTACGCCCGTCCGGGTACAGATCCCACGGCTTGCCCTTGACGATGCTCGCGAGCGCGTACGACCGCGCCGCGACGGCTTGCGCCTCGAGCGCCGCCGCAGCCCAACTGCTTGGCATCTCGCCCGGAACGACACCCTGGACGTACGAGTCGAGCGCGACGACGTTCACAGCCTGCAGAGCGACGCCGGTCGAGAAGATCTCGATCCGGCCGCGGTAGCTCTTCGCGCCAAGCGAGAGAAGCGCCCCGGCGCCCGGGGCGAACGTCAACGGAGCGACGAGCGACACGAGGGCGCCGTCGGCGGCGATCTGCAGATCGGGTCCGAGCTGGACAGCCCCGGCCGGGAGCGAAACGGACGCGCCGTTCGCGTCGCGCACCGTAAACGGCGCTGGCGACGAGACCGTCAGCGTTGTGGCGGCAGGAGCGAGCAGGACGCGAACGGACGTCTTCGGGCTCGGCCCCAGGGTCGTTCCTGGGTAGTAGAAGCCGAGGATGTCAGCGACCGTGCGGCCGGCTTGCGCCTGGGCCTGCGCGCCGTACTGGCTCAGCCCGACGCCGTGGCCATAGCCCGAGCCGGTGAGAACGAAGACGGCGCTGCCGGGCACAGATGGCGGCGAGGGCGTGGCCGGTGTCGCAGCGCTCGTGTCACCGCCACCGGGATTCGGCGGGCGGGTCATCGCCGAAGCAGACGCAGCGAGAGCGGCGGCGGCAACAACGGTGATGAGGGCGAGGCGATAGCGCATAGCGTTCGGCCTCCGAAGGAGGCTGAGGGGTGGCCTTAGTACTTCTCGGCCGGAGGCGTCAAGCCTTGAGCCGGGCGGAATACTGCTCCTCGTAGTACGCGCGGTAGTCGCCCGATTTCACGTTGTCGCACCACGCCCTGTTCTCGCTGTACCAGGCGACCGTGTCGGGCAGGCCGCGCTCGCCGAACGAGTGTGCCGGCGCCCACCCGAGCGCGCGCAGCTTCGCATCGTCGATCGCGTAGCGACGGTCGTGGCCGGCGCGATCTTCGACGTGGGTGACGAGGCTCGGGTCGGCTCCGGTCAGCTCGAGAATGCGGTGCGTGACCTCGAGGTTCTCGTGATCCTCGCCACCGACGTTGTAGATCTCGCCCGGCGCGCCCTCGTGCAGAACAAGCTCGATCGCAGCGGAATGATCCTCGGCGTGGAGCCACTCGCGCACCTGGTGGCCGTCGCCGTAGACCGGGAGCGGCAGACCGTCGAGAGCGTTCGTGACGAACAGCGGAATCAGCTTCTCGGGAAACTGGCGCGCACCGTACGTGTTCGCGCCGCGCGTAACGGACGCGTTGACGCCATATGTGCGCGCATACGCGGGCACGAGCAGGTCGCCTGCCGCCTTCGTCGCCGAGTAGGGGCTCGACGGCCGCAGCGGGTCGTCCTCACGAGAGCGCCCGCCGGCTTCGAGATCGCCGTAGACCTCGTCGGTCGAGACGTGCACGAGCCGCGCACCGGTCGTGCGCGCCCACTCGAGCATGACCTGGGTGCCGATCACATTCGTCATCGCGAACTCGCGGGCGCCGAGAATCGAGCGATCGACGTGTGTCTCAGCGGCGAAGTTGACTGCGGACTCACAGCCCTCGCCGGCCGAGGCCACCGCGTCCGGATCGGCGATGTCCCCGACGACGAGCTTCACCTCAACGCCGTCAAGGTTCGCCGGATTGCCGGCGTAGGTCAGCTTGTCGAGGACGACAGGCTCGTGACCCGAGGCCAGGAGACGGCGGACGAAGTGTGAGCCGATGAAACCGGCTCCACCCGTGACGAGGACACGCATGGGACGCGAAGGCTAGCCGTCACGCCAGCGCAGCGGAATCGGCACCATGGGCGCGCGGCCAGGTTGGGTGCGCTCGCTGCAGTCGCTGCAGCCGTTCTTCTCACGATCGCGCCGACGCCGGCGCGGGCCGACGGCGACCCGGCAAGCGATGTCCTGATCGCCGGACGCGTGTTCGTCGGCTTCGGCTCGGCGACCTCGACGCCCGAGGTTCGGGAGCTGCTGGAACTGACCGCCGAGGCCCGCCGCAAGGGTCTGCCGATTCGCGTTGCATTCATTCGAGAGGTCCCCGGTCTCGGAGCGGTGCCGACGCTGTTCGGCCACGCGCAGCGCTACGCCACGTTCCTCAGGCAGGAGCTGCGCTTCGTCTACCACGGGACGCTAGTCATCGTCATGGGCGGAACTCCCGGCGGCATGGGCGTCTTCGGGCCGGGCGCCACACCGGCCGCGAAAGCCGCGGTACAAGGAATCGCCGTGCCGATTGCTGGCGATGCCGGCGAGGTCGCAGTGATTGCGTCGACGGCGATTCGACGCGTCGCTGCGGCGGACGGCCACGCCCTGACAACGCCGCGGGCTCCGCGAGCGAAAGCGTCGAGTCACGTGCTGGCAGTCGCGACCGGCGGGGCGCGACGCGGCATCGCGGTCTCCTTTGCCGCCGGTCTGCTCATACTCCGACGCCGGCCTCAGAGCAGTCGGGCGAGGCACGCGGCGAGGCCGCCGCGCCAGTGGGGTAGCTCCGGCGCCTCGGCGCGCTCGCTGCGCAACACCGAGTACGCGGGTCGCGGCGCGGGACGGCCGAACTCGGCCGTGCTGATCCGCCGGACGTGACACTCGACCCCTGCGGCCTCAAAGATTGCCTCGGCGAACTCGGCCCAAGTGCAGTCACCCGCCGCCGCCAGGTGCCAGACGCCTCGTGGACGATCGGCCTCGACAAGCTCCCGCGTGGCCGCCGCAAGATGACCGACGTAGGTTGGCGAGCCGCGCTGGTCGTCGACGACCGCCACCTCATCGCGCTCGTTGCCCAGCCGCAGCATCGTGCGGACAAAATTGTGGCCCGTCTCGGCAAACAGCCACGAGCTGCGCACGATCCATGCGTCCGCGCCGGCGACCGCCTCGGAGCCGAGTTTCGACCGGCCATAAGCCGAAAGCGGATTCGGGCTGTCCGACTCCACATACGGACGGGCCTTCCGGCCATCGAAGACGTAGTCGCTCGAGAACGACACGAGCGGCACAGCCAGCGCGGCGACGTTGGCCGTCCCGCCGACGTTGACCGCAGCCGCGCCCTGCGGGTCGGCTTCCGCACCGTCGACATCCGTCCATGCTGCCGTGTGCAAAATGAGATCAAGCGGCGGCAGTTCGGGTGCCGGCAACGCGACGTCCCAGTCAGCGTGTCCGAGCGCGAGTACATCCTCGTCGGCAAATGCCTCCTGCAGCGCGACCCCGAGCTGGCCGCGCGCGCCGGTTACGAGCAGGCGGCGCTGTCGCGGGGCGAGAGGATCGGTATTTGGTTGCTCCATAGGTGCTTGACGCGCGGGTCGGCCCAGCAGAGCCCGTGCTCATCGGGCTCGGCGGGGTCGTATTCCTGGGTGACGTGGTAGCAGAACAGCAGATCCGTCAGCGCCTCGAAGCCGTGCGCGTGGTAGCCCGGGACATAGATCGCGACCGGGTTCGCGTCGCCGATGTCCTCGGTGAACGTCTCGCCCGTCGTGCGATCGAGAACGACAACACGCGCTGTTCCCTGCACGCAGACGAACAGGTCGTCCTGCCCGCGCAGGTGATAGTGCAGCCCGCGTAGCACGCCCTGCCGCGAGAACGAGACGTTCGTCTGCACGGTCGGCCGCGGTAGCGCGCTTTCGCGGCGCAGCTCGCAGAACCAGCCGCGCTCGTCCTCGAAGCGGCGCAGCGGGATGCGGACAAGGCCCTTGATCACGGGCGATTCACGCCGGTCTGCTCGATCTTGCGGCCGATCTCAGCGAGGTGCTGCCAGTGCTTGCCGGCGTCCTCCCACCAGCCCTCGACCTCCTGAACCACGAGACGCTCAACGCTCGCGTAGTGCCGGTTCACATCGGTGATCTCGAGCTCGCCGCGGCTTGACGGCTCGAGCTGCGCGATCGCATCAAACACGTCCGGCGGGTAGCAATAGAGACCCACGACCGCGTGATCCGACGGCGGCGTGTCGTAGCGCAGATCGACCGAGCCGGCCTTCTCGACAATATCGGTGACACTGCCATCGTCGCCGTAAACGACGACACCGAAGCTCTCCGGGTCGGGAACTTTCTTGACGAAGATCTGCGCCACATCCGGCTTTGCGCCCCACGCGCGCAGCGCCTCGCTCTGCGAGCGCTCGAAGATGTTGTCGCCGAGCACGACCACGAGCCCCTGATCGCCCGCGAACTCGCGCGCCATCCCGACCACCTGCGCGATACCGCCGGCCTCGGTCTGCACCTTGTAGGTGAGGTCGAGATCGAACAGCGGGCCGTCGCCGCCGCGGGCCGCAAGCCTGCCATCACCAAGCAGGTCGATCATCTGGCCCGCGTGGTGCTTGCCGGTGACGACGAGCACCTCATGGATCCCGGCGAGCTGCAGCAGCTGCAGCGGGTAGTAGACCATCGGCCAACTGGCGACCGGCAGCAGGTGCTTGTTGGTCGCGCGAGTCAACTCACCAAGCCGGGTCGCTTCGCCGCCCGCGCAGATCAGCCCTCTCATGCCGGCTCGGTCGTACTCGGCGCCATAGTCGGCGGCCCGCTCGGCGCAATCGGGAGCGACGCCGGCGAGCGCGCGAGCAACCAGAACGACGCCTCGACTGCCGGGCCGATCCCGACGGCGAACGCGAGCGTCCCGATCCCGACTTTGCCCCCAAGGGCGAAGCCGCCAACCGTCACAGCGCTCTCGATCGCCGTTCGCACGATGCCGACGCGCACACCGGACTGTCGCGAGACAACGAGCATCAGCGAGTCGCGCGGCCCCGCACCAAGCGCGGCACCGATGTAGAGCGCCGTCGCGCCGCCGATCAGCAGGATGCCGGCAACCAGCTCGGCGACACGCACGGCAAACGGCTCGTGGCCCAAGCGCTTGACCGCATCCAGCGAGAGAAACGCGTCGAGGTAGAGCCCGATCAGGATCGCGTTCGCCACCGTTCCTGGCCCGACGCGCGCGCCCAGTCGCCAGGCGAGCACGAGAACGACGAGCGCCGAGGCGATGTTCGCCTCCCCAAAGCTGAGAAGGCTGTGCTTAGCGATTCCCTGCGAGAGCACGTCCCACGGCGAGAGCCCGAGCCTTGACTCGAGCAGCAGGACGATGCCAAAGGCGAAGAGACCGAGTCCCGTAACAAGCGCGATCCAGCGGACTGCGATCCCGCCACGCACCGCGGGCGGGGAGCGGTGAGCCATCTACAGCCGCCGGGCCGCGCCGGCACGCAGCGCGGCCTTGCGGCGCTTGACCGCCGGGACGGCGCGCACGCCCGCGTACCAGATGTACGCAACACCACCGAGAAGCAGCCCGATCCCGGCAGCAATCCGCTTGATCGTCAACATCGGCCCATCGTAGTTCCCGCGTGACGGCTCGCGGCGGCATACTTGGTACAGGAAGTACTCGAGGAAAGGACGGCCATCGATGGCCAAGAAACGGAACGAGCGGCTCGGCGTCACCGTCGACAGCCTGCGGCCGTACATCGAGCGGGCTCTCAAGGATGACGAGTTCCGCGGCAACGTGCGCGAGGCGGTCGAGGCTGCGCGCGGCGTCTACGGCGATCTATCCAAGGCGAACGGGCTGACCCAGTCCGCCACGAAGCTCGCCACCGACAAGGACGTGCACGGCAACCTGCAGCGGGCGCTCGCCGAGCTGACCGATGCAGTCGAACGCGTTCAGGGTACGAAGGACAGCCACAAGAGCCGCAAGAAGCGCAAGGCTCTGCTCATGGCGGGTGTCGTCGCCGGCGCGCTCTACAACCCGTGGACCGGCCAGAGCACGCGTGACTGGCTGGTCGACAAGGTCGCCGGTGAGGACGATCTCGCGCCGCTCACATCGACCCGCCCGCACCGGCAGCAGCTGAAGCGAACGGCGCCGAGCCGGTCGCTGTCGGCGAGCCCAAGAAAGACAGCTAACTAACGAACAGGGCTGAGCTCGCCGGTGGGAACGCCGGCGAGCTTCCGCCCGAGCTCTCGGCTGAGTGCACCGGGCACCAGTCCGCTCGAGCGCGAGATATCCGACGACTGGAGCAACACGGCGCCGGGCGGCGGGGCAACCGCCCGAGGGAGCCCGTTCGCGTCGGACACGTACGTCCGGCCGTCGGCGAACGACGCGTCCTGTGCGCGGCGCCAAGCGACGAGGAACGGGTATGGGGCCACCACACCGTCGTAGCCCAGCGCCTGCAGCACCGCCGGGTGGATCTCGAAGTGGAGATGCGGCAGACCAAACTCGGCATCGCCGCTCTTGCCCATGAAACCGATCACATCGCCGGCTCGGACGTGCTTGCCCTCGACGGCGAGCGGCGAGTAAGCAGAGAGATGCGCGTAGTAGAACTCGTTGCCAAGCACGTCGCGCAGCCAGAACCGCCAGCCGCCGATTTCGTTCCAGCCGACGGCGTGGACTGTCCCCGCGGCGACTGCGAGGAGTGGCGTCCCAATGGGCGCGAAGATGTCCTCGCCGTGATGCCAACCACCCTTCACGTCGGGGCGGGAGGCGCCAAACGTGTCGCCGAAGCTCGCCGGCCCGTACACGGGGAAGACGTAGCCGCCGTTCGTCAGCTTGCTCTGAACGCCGGCCGGAAGCGGCCGAACGAGATCGGCGGGTGCGCCAGGGATCGACGAGCCCGGGTCGATGATGGGCCTGTGCGACGGTGGCGGCGGGGTGATCGTGGCCGGCGTCGTCGAGGTTGGCGTCGTCACGGCAGCCGCGCTTGCGACAGCCGTTGCCTCGGCACTTCCCAGGTCGATCTCGCTACCGGCCGGCAGGCCACCGTGGTCGAGCAGCATCTTGATCCTGGCGCCAATCACGGTCGCGTTGCCGACTTTTGGAACGTTCTGCTTTGCGGCGGGCGACGGCGTCGTCGTCGATTGCGTGACGAGCAGCTCGAGCGTTCCCCAATCGGCGAGCGGAAGCTGCGCGTTCTGGGTCGCTGTCACCGGCTGACCTAGGACGATCAGCCCATCGACGTGCGAGGCGGATGTGTCGGCGGATGCCGCGACCGCGCCTGCCGCGCTTGTTGCTCGAACCGAGATCGTGTCGGCAGTGATCTCGCCGCGAAACAGCGATACAGCTACCGCGTCGGCGTTTGCCTGGGCGCTCGCTGGGTCGCCCGGCTGCGCGACCACCGTGCCCGCCGCCGAGCCAAGTCGGACGATCGAGGCGTCGTCCGGGTACGCGAATCCCGCCACGGCGGTCGACGCACCGGGCGGCCCGACAACCTCGCCGCCCTTCACATCCGGCGTGCCGGGAACCGCGATGCGGATCGCAACAGCGGTCGCGCCGGTCTGCTGCTCCTTCGGGGCGGCGCCCGCGAAGCCGGCAACTGCGGCGATGACGGCGAACGCGCCGATCGCGAGAGCAAATCGGGCGTACGTCGTCACGCCGGTTCGACCTTGTGGCGCGAGCGGGCGGCGCGCAGCGCAAGCTGGGCCGCGACGCCGAGGAGAAGCACGCCGAACAGCCGCCGCAACGTGTGCTCGGGCAACGATGTGGCGATCTTGACGCCGGCCGCGACACCCGCAAGCGAGGCGATGCCGAGGATCAACGATGGCCTCACGCGGAGATTCCCATAGCGAGCCTGCCGCCAGATGCCGACGCCGGCGGTGGGGACGATCGCAAGCAACGAGGTCGCCGAGGCCTCAACCTGGCCAAGCCCGAGAGCCACGAGAACCGGCACGAAGAGAATGCCGCCACCAACCCCGAACAACCCCGACAGCACGCCGGCGACGAGGCCGAGCGAGAGCCCAAGCGCAATTGTCCCGTTACTCATCCGATGATCAGCCAGACCGCGATTCCGGACAGCATCGCGGCGAACGCGAAGGTCAGCGTGGTTCCCGAGATCCGCTGCTGCAGTCCCGTTCCCGCAAGCGCTCCCGCCATCGCCGGCAAGCCGACAAGCGCCGCGTGCCCCACCCGAACGTCCCCGCGCAGCGCGTACAGCACAACACCGCCGAGCGCAGTGATCGCGACCGCACCGAGGGATGTCGCTGCTGCTTCGCGTGGCGCGAAAGCGCACACCAGAAGCAGCAACGGCACGATCGCGATCCCGCCACCAACGCCGAAGAGGGCACTCAGAACTCCCGCGACAAGCCCGATCGCAACAAGCTTGGCGGGCAGCGGGCGAACCACGCGAACAGTCTAGGCGCAGCCCTCCCGGGCGCCCTTGCGCTTAGGCAGCCTCGATCGCGGGCGAGAGTTGCGGCGCGACATCACGCCCGCGTACGAGGAAGACCGAGACGAGCACGCCGAGCGCGCACACCGCGGCGCCTACCCAGAACGCGTTCTGGAAGCCGTGCGTCAGCTGCTCTGGCGACGGCCGCTGGCCAACGATGAAGCCCGCGGTGGCGACCGTCGAGAGCACGGCGATGCCTAACGCACCGCCGATCTGCTGCGACGTGTTGATCAGCCCGGACGCAAGACCGGCCTCCTCAGGCTTCGTCCCGGCGAGAGAGGCGATCGTGATCGGGATGAAGCAGAACGGCATCCCGCAGCCGATGATCAGGAAACCCGGCAGCAGATCGCCAAGATACGAGCCACCGACCGAGACCCGCGTGAAGTACAGCAGGCCCATCGTCATCATCGCCATCCCGAAGATCAAGGCCGGCTTGACGCCGACGCGGTTCACGACCTGCGCAGCGACGTTCGCCCAGATGATCGCCGTGCCTGCCACCGCAAGGTACGCAACGCCCGTCCTCAGCGGTGAGAAGCCGAGCACCTGCTGCATGTAGAGCGTCAGCATCAGGAACATCGCGAACAGCGCCGTGCCGAGGATCAGCCCGGCAATGTTCGCGGCGGTGAGCGTCTGTAGGCGGAAGATCGAGAGCGGCATCAGCGGCTCGTGGTGGCGCGCTTCCCAGGCGAGGAAGGCCGCGAGGAGAAGCACCGAGACGACAAAGACGCCGATCGTCCTGCCGGAGCCCCAGCCCCAATCGTGGCCCTTCGTGATCCCGAGCACCAAGATGACGAGGCCAGAGGTAACGAGGATCGCGCCCAGCGCATCGAAGCTTTTCGTCTTTTCGTCCCGGCTCTCGACGAGCAACACCGGCGTCAGGGCGAGCGCCGCGAGGCCGACGGGGACGTTCACGAAGAAGATCCAGCTCCAGTTGAGAAGATCGGTGAGGACGCCGCCGAGCAGCACGCCGGCCGCTGCGCCGACACCGCCGACCGCGCCCCAGGCGCCGAGCGCAATGTTGCGCTCGCGGCCCTCCGAGAAGGTCGTCGTCAGAATCGAGAGCGCGGCGGGCGAGATCGTCGCTGCGCCGAGGCCCTGGAACGCGCGGAACGCGATCAGCGAGCCTTCGCTCCAGGCGAGGCCGCAGAGCAGCGAGCCGAGCGTGAACAGGATCAGACCGATGAAAAACAGCCGACGTCGGCCGAGCAGGTCGGCCATGCGGCCACCGAGCAGGAGAAAGCCGCCGAAGACGAGCGCGTACGCACTGATCACCCACTGCAGGTTCTCCTGCGAAAAGTGGAGATCCGACTGGATCGACGGCAGCGCGACGTTGACGATCGCGATGTCGAGGACGACCAGGAACTGGGTCATGCAGAGAAGGCCCAGCGCGTACCACTTCGTCTTGTTCGCAGCAACCATGCGATTTCCCCCCGGTCTCGTTGAGAGATGGACGCTACCCGTTGGCCACAGCCAGCCGTCGAGGCGCTAGCCTGCGGGCATGAACGCTGGCCGGCTTGTGCTGGCAACGGTCGTGGGTGCGCTTGTGCTCGCGGTGGCCGCGATGTCCGCGCCGACTCCCGTGGCGCCGATCTTTCGCGTACGACCCGACTTGCGGATGTGCCCGAGCCCGATGTGCGGCGGTTTCTGGGTCGCGCACGCGAATCGCGCCACCACTCGGTGCGGCGATGGAGCAGCGCGAGCCTGGTGCTACGTGGTGGGAATCACGCTGCCCAAGCCCGTGGCATCGCGCACCGAGCTGCTCGCCCGCGGCCGGATCGTTCACCTCGGCGCCGGCGGCACGAGGCCTGCCGACCGCTTCGTGGCAACCGCGACATGGACGGCTGCAACTCGCGCGGCTTCAACCGGCGCCGTCTATCTCGTGTCCGATAACGGCATTCGCTGCGTTCGCGCTCCATGCTTCACGTTGCGCGTTGCGACCGTCAACAGATCGCGCACCACGACCGCATCGGCCCTGGATCTCGCCGGCGTAGGTGCCGCGACGCTTGGTCAGCAGGCACAGGCCGCGCTGACGAAGGGCGGCCTGCCCGTCGCCGGGACGATCCGACGAGACGCCGACGGCGGCCGCACAATCGTCGTGACGCAGTTCTTCCTGGCGACGAGCTAGAGTGCTGCGGCTTCGCGGCGGAGGACGTCCCAGGCGAGCCTGACGTCGTCCTCGGTGGTGCGCGCGTTGCCGACAGCGAGCCGCAGCACGTAACGCCCATTGAGCTTCGTGTGCGAGAGGAAGACCTCGCCCGACGCGTTGGCTCGGCGCATGATCTCCGCGTTCTCCTCGTCCGTCCCGTCGTGGCGGAAGCACACGAGCGAGAAGAACCGGTCGGCGCACACGTCCCAGCCCGGCTCGTCGCGCACCCAGCCCTCGAACAGTGCCGCCAGCCTGACGTGCTCGCGGATCAGCGCCTGCAAGCCTTCTTGGCCGTGGCAGCGCAACACCGCCCACAGCTTGAGCCCACGGAAACCGCGCCCGAGCACCTGCGAGTACTGGCTCAGACTCGTGACGTCATCGGAAACGCGGAGGTACTCAGGTACGAGGTCGAACGCGTTGCGCACGTCGTCGGGCCGCCGCGTCCACAGGACCGAGCAGCCCTGCGGCACGAACAACCACTTGTGCGGGTTGACGACGATCGAGTCGGCCCGCTCCCAGCCGACGAAGTGCCCGCGCAACTCCGGGCAGACAGCAGCCGAGCCGGCGTAGGCGGCATCGACGTGCAGCCAGACTCCCTCGGCGGCGCAACGATCGGCGACTGCCGCGACCGGATCCACGGCAGCACTGCTCGTCGTGCCGATCGTCGCGACGACCGCGCACGCGTCCGTGAGATCGAGCAGCTCCGGCCTCAACGCGAAGTGCTCGTCGCCCGGGATCTTGCGCAGGTCGAGCTCGAGCAGACGCGCGGCCTTGTCGATCGACGAGTGCGCGTGCTCCGAGCACACGACGGCCCTGCTCTGCGGCCGCGCATGCCGAGCAGCCGCAAGCGCCGTGAGCGTGCTCACCGACGCGGCCTCCTCGATCTGGCCGTGCATTTCCTCGGGCAATCCGACGAGCTGGCGCAGCCAATCGAGAGAAACCTCCTCGAGTTCCTGCAGCGCCGGCGACGAGCGCCAGAGGATGCCAACCTGGTTGAGACCGGCGATCAGCAACTCCGCGAGAATCCCCGGCTCGGACGCTGTCGTCGCGAAATACGCGAAGTAGCGCGGGCTCTGCCAGTGCGTCATCCCCGGCATCAGCACGGCGTCGAGATCGCTGAGGATCTCGGCGAAGGGCTCGGCCCGCAAGGGCGGCGCAGCGGGAAGCGCAGCGCGGATATCGCCAGGCGCGACTTGCGACAGCACCGGGAAGTCGCGTACTCGCTCGAGATACGACGCGACCCATTCGAGCGTCGCGGCGCCGTCTTCGCGGAAGGTGCTCATCCCAGCATCTTGTCGATTTCGCTCCAGGGCCGCGTGTTGAGAATCTGGCTTTTGGTGAGCCACGCCCGGCGCGCCTGCGAGATCCCGTACTCGACGTAGCCGAGCGCGCTCGTCGAATGCGCGTCGCTGTCGATCGTGATCAGCGCGCCGGCCTCACCCGCGAGCCGCGCGTGCGTGTCGCGCATGTCCAGCCGATCAGGTTGCGAGTTGATCTCGAGCGCGGTCTTCGTCGCCAACGCGCGCTCGACGATGCGCTCGACATCGACCTCTGCACCCTCTCGCTTCGAGAGCCGCCGGCCCGTGAGGTGCCCGATGCAGTCGACATGCGGGTTGTCGATCGACGCGAGAATCCGCTCGGTTGGGTTCCTGTCGAACGAGGTGTGGAGCGACGCGACGACCCAATCAAAGCCCGCCAGCACGTCGTCGGAGAGGTCGAGTGTCCCGTCGGCCTTGATGTTCACCTCGACCCCGCGCAGCAGCCGGAACGGCTTCAGTCGCGCGTTGAGATCGGCGATCTCCTCGGCCTGCTGCTCGATGCGGCCGTCGCGGAGATAGTGCGAGTGGTCGGTGACCGCGAGATAGCGGTAGCCGCGAGCGCGGGCCGCGGCCGCCATCTCCTCCGTCGTCGCCTTGCCATCCGCCGACCACGTCGAGTGACTGTGCAGATCGCCGGTGAGATCACCGACCTCGACAAGCGTGGGCAGCCGGCCTTCGCGCGCCGCCTCGAGCTCGCCCGAGTTCTCGCGCAGCTCCGGCGGGATGAAGTCGTAGCCGAGATGGCGATACACCTCTTCCTCCGTCTCGGCGGCGAAGACCGCTCCAGTCTCGACAGTCGTGACGCCGTACTCGGAGACCGAGAAGCCGCGCCGCACGGCGTCCTCGCGCAGGGCGACATTGTGATCCTTCGAGCCGGTGAAGTGCTGCAGCAGGTTGCCGTAGCTCTCGGGCGGGACGACGCGGAGATCGAAGCGCAACCCGTTGCCCGAGATCACGGTCGCCTTGGTGTCGCCGTGTGCGACGACCTCCGCAACGAAGGGCAGCGCGACGAACGCGGCAGTGAGCGCGGCGGGATCGGTGGCGGTCGCGATCAGATCGAGGTCGCGGAAGGACTCGCGTCGGCGCCGCACGCTCCCGGCCTCGGAGACACGAACCGCAGCCGGATGTGCTCGTAGCGCCTCGACCGCCGCCCGAACCGCCGGCAGGCCGACACCGAGCGGCGTCCTTGTCGGCGCCTCGGAACCGATGCCCTTGCGTAACGCGTCGAGGATCTTCTCCTCCGACCGCGCGCCGAGACCCGGAAGCGTCCGCAATCGCTCGTGCTCGGCAGCCTCCTGCAGCGCAGCGAGAGTCGAGACACCAAGCTCACGCCAAATCCGCGCGGCCGTCTTCGGGCCAAGACCCGGGAGTCGCAGGAACGTGACGAGCTCCTCGGGAACCTCAGCGCGCCGCTTCGCGACGGCAGCCATCTCGCCGTTCTCGACGACCTCGACTAGCTTCTCCTCGATCGTCTTGCCGATTCCCGGCAGATCTTTCGCGGTTCCCGCGAGCGCCATCTCGGCGACAGATGCAGCCGTATCGCGGATGCGCGTCGCCGCGCGGCGGTACGCCACAACGCGAAAGCCCTGCTCCCCCAGAAGCTCCGAGAGATCGGCGAGCAGATCGAGCTGGTCGGCGAGCTCGGCGTTCCGGGGCAACGAACGGGTCACGACTCGATGATAGGTAGCGGCCGGCGCATCCCGACGTCCGCGATCCGCGGGTCGACAATCGACAAGACGATGTCGAGCAGAAACACGGAAACGACGGTCACCGACGATGCGGCGATCATCACGCCGAGCAAGACGGGTAGATCCTGCCTTGGCAGAGCGTCGTAAGCGAGCTGGTCGAGCCCCGGGATGTTGAACGCCGCCTCGACGAACATCGTGCTGGCGAAGGCCCGGCCCAAGTCCATGGTCAGCATCGTCGAGATCGGGACGACCGCGTTCCGGAACGCGAGGCAGCGGACGAGCCACGGCAGAATCAGGTGATACGTCCGCTGGGACACACGACGACTCCGCCGAGGACGAGCGATGTAGTCGCAGGGATCGCCGAGCCGACGAGTTGGGCGACGGGCGCATGGTTGCTTCTCGACCGACCCAAATCGCCCTGGAAGACGAGGTAGACGAAGCCGAAGTACTCGCCGATCGCCGACCCGTGCTGTGTGATCTTGCTGCTCGCAGCGTTCGCCGCGTTCCAGGTCGTGTACCCGTTGGACGCCGAGGGATCCGCCCCTGGCGCGACGAAGAACAGCACGTACGTGACTACGCTGACGGCCGCGGCGAGCATCGCTGACCACAGCAACCGTCCAACGAGATAGCGGAGCACCCCGCGCCCGGGCTTGCAGGTTTTGCCCGCGCCGCGCAAGCGGGCGCCCAAGCACATGTCGTGGCGAGCGGGCAAGATCAGTCGATGCCGACGGCCGGGCCAGCCCCGCGCGCGATGGTTTGCGTGCCGACGTACAACGAGCGTGACAACGTAGAGCCGCTCGTGCGCGCGCTTGGCGAGGTCCTCGACCTGGCCCGAGATCGTGTGCTCGTGATCGATGACAACAGTCCGGACGGAACCGGTGAGATCGCTGATCGGCTCGCAGCGGAGCTGCCGTGGGTGTCCGTGTTGCATCGCGAGCGCAAGGAGGGAATCGGCGCCGCCTACCTCGCCGGGTTCGCGGTTGCGCTCGCTGCCGGTGCCGAGCTTGTCCTGGAGGTCGACTGCGACTTCTCGCACGATCCGGCGGACGTGCCACGGTTGATCGTGGCGTGCGCAGACGGCGCGGATCTCGCGCTCGGCTCCCGCTGGGTCGAGGGCGGAGGCACGGTCAACTGGGGCCTTGGTCGCCGGATCGTGTCGCGTGGCGGCTCGCTGTACGCGCGGCTCGTTCTCGGCGTCCGCATCCGAGATCTCACCGGCGGCTTCAAATGCTTCCGCCGCGGAGTGCTGAAAGGGATCGACCTCGACGCGATCACGACGCGCGGCTACGGCTTCCAGATCGAGGGAACGTATCGCGCACTCCGCGCGGGCTTCCGCGTGGTGGAGCTGCCGATCACGTTCATCGATCGCCGGGTCGGGGAATCGAAAATGACAGGCGGGATCATTCTCGAAGCGATGCGTCAGGTGCCGTTGCTGCGGCTCCGCGCGCTGGCCGGCCGGCTGTAGCGTGGCCGCGGTGGATGTCACCGACGACAGCTTCGCGGCGGCTGTGCTCGAATCCGAGCTCCCGGTGATCGTCGACTTCTGGGCGCCGTGGTGCCGGCCGTGCAAGACCGTCGGCCGGATCCTCGACGAGCTCGAGTCGGAGCAGGGCACGCGCGTGCGGCTCGCGAAGCTGAACGTCGACGAGAACCTGGCGGTCAGCTCGCGCTACGGCGTCTTGTCGCTGCCGACGGTGATCCTCTTTGTAGCCGGCGAGCCACGCGAGACGGTGATCGGGCCGCGGCCGAAGCAGCACTTCGAACGTGTCTTCGAGCCGTATCTGGGGGCCGGTTAGGTCAGGTTTCGATCGGTCGCGAGACGGCTGCTACCGTCGGGCAGGTGGATACAACAGCCGCACGCGAGCTTCTAGCGGGTATCGCAGCACGCGACTACGGCCGCATTGAGGCGTGTTTCGCGGAGGACGCCGAGCTGCGTGCGCTCACGCCACATGAGCTGCGCGAGGAGCACGGGCCGGCTGCGATAGCGGGGCGCTACCGCGAGTGGCTCGGGTCGCTCGTCGAGTTCGAGGTGATCGACTCCAATGCAGTGGCAATCGCCGATCGGATTCGCATCCGCTACCACTTCCGCGGCCGTGATGCCGCGAAGGGCTGGCAGGAGAACGAGCACACGACGTACGCCGAGCTCGCCGGTGGCGTGATCGCAAGACTGAACCTCTCCTGCGCGGGCTTCCGGCCCGCGGAGCCAGCGGCCTGACCGACGCGGCACCTGCCTGGCGCAACCTCCTCGTCGGTGACGAGCTTGCGTACTCCGGCCTCGAGCCGGCTAGGAGGGCGCGGCTCGAGCGGCTGCCTGACGATCTTGATTCGCAGGTTGTCTCTTCGCTGACGGGCCTCGGCATCACCGAGCTGTTCTCACATCAGGTGGAGGCTTGGGAGGCGGCGGCGCGGGGCGAGAACGTGATCGTGACCACCGGCACTGCGTCCGGGAAGTCGCTTGCGTTCAACCTCCCCGTGTTGAACGCAATCGCCGGCGACCCGAAGACGCGCGCGCTGTACATCTATCCGACGAAGGCGCTTGCCCAGGATCAGGCGCGCGCGGTGGCGGCATTCAGGCTAAAGGGGCTGCGAGCCGCGATCTACGACGGCGACACCGAAACCGAACGTCGCTGGCAGATCCGCAAGTGGGCGAACGTGATCCTGACCAATCCCGACATGCTCAACGTGGGTTTGCTCCCCCATCACGACCGCTGGGGCGATGTCCTCGCGAACCTCCGCTATGTCGTGGTCGACGAGGCGCACGTCTACCGTGGCGTCTTCGGGTCGCAAGTTGGCAACGTCTTGCGCCGGCTGCGGCGACTCGCTCTCGCGTACGGCAGCCGGCCGCAGTTGCTGCTCACCTCGGCGACGATCGCGAACCCGGCCGAGCTCGCGCTGGCGCTCACCGGAGAAGCAGCGACTGTTGTCTCGACGGATGGCGCGCCGCATGCGGAACGTGAGATCGTGATCTGGAACCCGCCGCTCGTCGATCCCGAGCTGGGCCTGCGGGCGAGCGCACTCGGCGAGGCGTCTCTGCTGATGGCTAGCCTCGTCTCGAGCGGTCTACGCACGATCTGCTTCGCGAAGAGCCGCAAGGCTGCGGAGTTGATCCATCGCTTCACCGCCGAGCGCGTCGATTCGGAGACTGCGAAGCGACTCGCCCCGTACCGGGCGGGCTACACGAAGGAACAGCGGCGCGAGATCGAGCGACGACTGACGGAAGGCGAGCTGCTCGGCGTCTCGGCGACGGACGCGTTGGAGCTCGGCATCGACATTGGTTCGCTGGATTGCGCGATCTCCGTGGGGTTCCCAGGGACAGTCGCGTCGCTGCGCCAGCAGTGGGGACGCGCTGGCCGCCGCGGGCGCGGGCTCGCCGTTTTGATCGCGAGCGACGACGCGCTCGACCAGTTCTTCGCGCGAGAGCCGGACGCGCTCCTCTCGCGCCAGATCGAGGCGGCGATCCTCGATCATGCGAGCCCGCGGATTCTCGACCCGCACGTGCTGGCAGCCGCCTACGAAGCACCGCTCGACGCCGCCGATGCCGACACACTCGGGCCTGAGGCGCTCGAGCGAGCCGCGGTTCTCCCTGGCCTCGAGCGAACACCGGCTGGCTACGTCTTCAAGGGTCGCGACTACCCGGCCGGGCGGATCTCGCTTCGCTCGGGCGACTCCGAGGCGTTCACGGTTGTCGACACCTCGACCGGCGACGTGCTCGGGCTGGTCGAGCGCGAGCGCGCCTACTCGACCGTTCACGACGGCGCCGTCTACCTGCATCTCGGCGAGCAGTACGTCGTGTCGCAGCTCGATCACGCGGGCCGCGTGGCCCTCGTTCACCGGCAGGCAGTCGACTGGTACACGCAGGTCAAGAAGGAGACGGAGACCGCCGTTGAGAAGACACTGAGTAGCGAGCGGCGGGCAGGCGTCCAACTCCAGTTCGGGCTCGTGTCCGTCACCGAGCAGGTCGTCGCGTACCAGCGCAAGTCGATCAAGGACGGCACAACGATCGAGACCGTGCCGCTCGATCTGCCGAAGACGACGTTCGACACCGAGGCGATCTGGTTTAGCCCCGGGGGCGAGCTGTTGGCGGGGTACGAGGAGATGCCGAAGCTGATCGGCGCGCTCCATGCGGCGGAGCATTCCCTGATCGCGCTGCTGCCGCTGTGGGCGATGTGCGACCGCTGGGACATTGGCGGGCTGTCGACGAACATCCACTTCCAGACGGGTCTGCCGACGATCTTCGTCTACGACGGCCACGCCGGCGGGGTGGGCCTGACCGAGCGCGGCTTCGCGCAGTTCGAGGGTTGGGTCGCGGACACCCTCCGCTTGGTCACCGGCTGCCCGTGCAAGGAGGGCTGCCCGTCATGCGTCCAGAGCCCGAAATGCGGCAACCTGAACGAACATCTCGACAAGGCTGGCGCGCGGGCGCTGCTGGAGCGAATGTCGGCGCGGGCGTGAGCGAATGTCGGCACACAATCGGCTCAAACCCGTGCGGGTTTGCTTGGTAGCGTGATTCTTGGGAGCCCCAGCCCCCCAGGTGGGGGCGCGGTCCGGGGCGGACTAGGCTCGGATCGCGGGCCGCTTGTCGATTTCGCTCAATTCGGTTCGTCATAGCTGCGTAAACCACCAAAGGAGGTCACGTGCGGTACCTGGCACTGATCTACGCCGACGAAAACGCCTGGGACGGGCTCGACGCGGACGAACGGGCAAGAACGCTGCGGCACTACGGCGAATTCGCGGACAAGGCGAGCGCAGCCGGCGTGATGAGGGGCGGCGGCGAGCTGGCTCCGACCAGCGACGCGACAACCGTCCGCGTCCGCAACGCACAGACGGTTGTCACGGACGGCCCGTATGCGGAAGTGAAGGAGGCGCTCGGCGGCTACTTCCTCTTCGAGTGCGACTCGATCGAGGATGCGTGCGAGTGGGCGGCAGGCATCCCCGGTGCGAAGACCGGCGCGATCGAGGTTCGCCCCGTGCATCGAGATCCCGAGGAGACGCAGCTATGAAATACGCGCTGCTCATCTACGCCGACCCGAGCTCCGGGACGGACATGTCCCCGGAGGAGGCGACTACAGCTCGTGCCGAGTCGATGCCGCAATGGTACCCCGTGTTTGAGGAGCTCGGTAAGGCCGACGGCGCGGCCACCGGCTTCGAGCTGGAGGGCGCAACCGATGCGAAGGTCGTCAGGGTGCGCGACGGCCAGACGATCGTCACAGACGGCCCGTTCGCGGAGACGAAGGAACTGATTGGGGGCGTGTTTCTCGCGGATCTACCCGACCTCGACGAGGCGATCCGGATCGCCGCCCTCGTGCCAGCAGCCGAATACGGCTCGCTGGAGATCCGGCCGATCATCGACCACAGCCGCGCGGGAGCCACCAGATAGACGCGGTCGCCAAAGCATTCCGCGAGGAATGGAGCCGTGCCGTCTCGATCCTGATCCGCGTCCTCGGCGATTTCGACCTGGCCGAGGACGCGGTTCAGGACGCATTCGCTCGCGCCCTTGAGCGCTGGCCTCGTGACGGTGTGCCCGCGAACCCGGCGGCGTGGATCGTCGCGACCGCGCGGAACCGCGCGATCGACAAGCTCCGCCGCGACCGGACATTCCAACGGAAGGCCGAGCTGCTCGCACGTTTGGAGGAGCTCCCCGCTGAGGAGGAGGACGACGTGACCGCAATACCCGACGACCGGCTGGCGCTCGTCTTCACGTGCTGCCATCCGGCACTCGCCGTCGAGTCGCAGATCGCGCTCACTCTGCGCGAGGTCGGCGGCCTGACCACTCCCGAGATCGCGCGCGCGTTTCTCGTCGCCGAGCCGGCGATGGCACAACGGCTCGTGCGAGCAAAGCGCAAGATCCGCACCGCCGGCATCCCATTCCGCATTCCGCCCGACTACCTCCTCCCGGATCGGCTGCGCTCCGTGCTCGCGGTGCTCTATCTCGTGTTCAACGAGGGCTACGCGGCAACCGGAGGCAGTGAGTACGTGCGGCGAGAGCTCTGCGATGAGGCTATCCGCCTCGGGAAACTGCTCGCCGTCTTGATGCCCGACGAGCCGGAAGCGCTCGGGCTGCTCGCGCTGATGCTGTTGCACGACTCGCGACGCAACGCGCGGCTATCGCCCCAGGGCGAACTCGTGTTGCTGCACGAGCAGGATCGCGACGCATGGGATCGCCACCGCATCGACGAAGGCTTGCGCGTGCTCGATCGCGCCGCGGCGTTACGGCGACCCGGCCCGTATCAGCTCCAGGCGGCAATCTCCGCATCGCACGCCGAGGGCACTGATTGGACAGTGATCGTCGCCGTGTACGACCGGTTGCTCGCCTTCGACCCATCGCCAGTGGTTCGCCTCAATCGTGCCGTCGCGATCGCGCTCGGCGGCGACGTCGAAACCGGGCTCAGCGAGGTTGAGGCGCTCACAGGGCTCAACGAGTACCAGCCGTTTCAGGCCGCCCGCGCCGACCTCCTGCGCCGCCTCGGGCGAAACGGCGGAGCGGCCAGGGCGTACCGGGAGGCGCTCGCGCTTACGGCCAGCGAGCCCGAGCGACGGTTCCTCGAGCGCCGCCTCCGCGAGGTTGACTGCGAAGAGTGAGAATGGCGCCGTGCGGGTCTCGGCAAAGGTCGACTACGCGCTCCGCGCAATCGTGGAGCTCGCCGCGACGGAGTCCGGCGGCCTGGTCAAGTCCGAGCGGCTGGCGACAGCGCAGACTATCCCGCCGAAGTTTCTCGAAAGCATCCTGCTCGAGCTCCGCCACGCCGGCCTGGTCGCAAGCCAGCGCGGCGCGGATGGCGGGTACCGGCTCGGCCGACCGGCCGACGAGATCACCGTCGCCGACGTGATCCGGGCAGTCGAAGGGCCGCTCGCGACGATCCGCGGTGCCCGACCTGAAGACGTCACGTATGAGGGATCGGCGACTGGCCTCCGCGATGTCTGGATCGACCTTCGCACCGCGATGCGCGGTGTCCTGGAGCGGACGACGATCGCCGACCTCGTCGCTCGCGGCCCAGGCTAGCTCGCCGCGAAGACGCGTTCTCGTGCAGGTGTAACCCAGACGATCTGGCCGCGCTCGAGCTCTAGCTCCTCGAGCTGGTCGCGGGTGATCTGCACGATGATCGGCTCACCATCCGCGCCCGACAGCTCCACGCGGGTCTCGAATCCGAGCCGGCTGATGCGATCGATCATCGCCTCGACGGCGCCGTCCAATGGTTCGTGCCCGATGTCGAGATCGTGCGGTCGCACAAAGCTGCCGCCGATCCGGTTCACCTCGCCGACGAAGCGCATCACGAACTCGGTTCGCGGCTCGTCGTAGAGAGAAGCGGGCGCGCCGGCCTGCTCGACGCGGCCAGCGTTCAGCACCACGATCTGGTCCGCGACGTCCATGGCCTCTTCTTGATCATGCGTGACGAAGATCGTCGTCACGTGCACCTCCTCGTGCAGGTGGCGCAGCCACTCGCGCAGCTCGGCCCGGACACGCGCGTCGAGTGCGCCAAACGGCTCATCGAGAAGAAGGACACGTGGTTCAGGTGCCAGCGCACGGGCGAGCGCCATCCGCTGCCGCTGGCCGCCGCTGAGCTGCGCGGGATAGCGGTGCCCGAACGCTTCCAACTGCACGAGCTGCAGCAGCCGATCAACGCGGTCGCGGATCTCCGCCTTCGGCCGCTTGCGCACACTCAGCCCGAACGCGACGTTGTCCCAGACGGTCATGTGCTTGAAGGCCGCGTAGTGCTGGAAGACGAAGCCAACATTCCGCTTCTGTGGTCGCAGCGCGGTTGCAAGCTCACCAGAGATCAGCACGTCTCCCGAGTCAGGTTCCTCGAGCCCGGCGATGATGCGCAGCAGCGTCGACTTCCCGGAGCCGCTCGGGCCGAGCAGCGCCGTCAGCGAGCCGCC
The DNA here is from genome assembly GCA_025358355.1 of Actinomycetes bacterium. GTDB lineage: Bacteria > Actinomycetota > Thermoleophilia > Gaiellales > Gaiellaceae > Gaiella. Next base: position 29,106 of record JANYJX010000034.1, read on the forward strand.
TTCGACTTCGAGCGAGACATCGTCGAGTGCGGTGAAGCTTCCGAACCGCTTCGAGACGTTGCGAACCTCGATCGACATCTACGCGGTCTCCTCTTGTGGTCGGATCAGGGTCATTGCGAGCAGGACACCGACGGCGAGTAACGCCAAGACAATCGAGATCGCATACGCGCCGGCAAGATCGAAGCTCTCGTAGCGCTGTTGAACGCGGAGCGTCGCCGTCTCGGTCACGCCCTGGATTCGGCCGGAGACGACCGCCACCGCACCGTATTCGCCGAGCGAGCGCGCGGTCGTCAGGATCACGCCGTACGTCACTGCCCAGCGGATCGACGGCAGCGTGATCCGCCAGAATGTCTGCCAGCCGCCAGCGCCAAGCGTTCGCGCGGCCTGCTCCTGCTCGTCACCGATCTCACGCAGCGTCGGCACGACCTCGCGCGCGACAAACGGGAGCGACACGAAGATCGTCGCGATCACTATCGCCGGCACCGCGAACAGCACGCGGATCCCGTGCGCCGTGAGCCACGGCCCGAGCCAGCCCTGGCGGCCGTACAGCAAGAACAAAGCCAGCCCTACAACGACCGGCGAGAGCGCCAGCGGCAGGTCGATGAACGCGTTGAGCAAGCCCTTAGCCGGAAACTCGCGCCGCACAATCGCGAGCGCGCAGACGATGCCGAACACCGTGTTGATCGGCACCGCGATCGCCGAGATGATCAACGTCAGCTCAAACGCGTGGATCGTGTCGTGGGCCGAAAGCGCGTTCCACGCCGGCGCCAGTCCGTGCTGGAACGTCCGCCAGAAGACAATGCCTAATGGCCCCACGAGGATGACCACGAGGTAGCCAAGTGCCACGGAACGCAGTGACCGTTTAGCCACGATCATGCCTCGTTGTGACGTGCCGGATCACACCGATCGTCAGCAGCAGCACGAACGAGATGACGAGCAGAACGACAGCAACCGCAGCCGCCGCAGGAGTGTCGCCGCTCTCGATCCGCCCGAAGATGTAGACGGACGACACTTCGGTCTTGTACGGCAAGTTGCCGGTGATGATCACGAGCGAGCCGAACTCGCCGACCGCCTTCGCGAGCGCGAGTGCAACCCCGGAGAGAATCCCCGGCAGGATGTTCGGCAGGACAATGCGCCGGAAGGCGACCGCGTCGGAGGCGCCCAAGGAAGCGGCGGCGGCCTCCATCTCCACATCGAGCTCGCGCAGCACCGGCTGCACCGTGCGCACCACGAACGGCAACGTCACGAACAGGAGCGCGAGCACGACAGCACCACGCGTGTAGGCGACGTTGATCCCGATCGGAGAGCGCGAGCCGTAGAGCGCGAGCAACGTGAGCCCGGCCACGATCGTCGGCAAGGCAAACGGCAGATCGATGATCGCGTTGACGAGCGCCTTGCCACGGAAGTCGTCCCGCACGAGAACCCATGCCGTGATTGTCCCGAGCACCGCGTTCAACAGCGCGACGACGAGCGATGCGCCAAGCGTCAGCTTCAGCGCCGCCACCGCCTCGGGGCTCGAGATCGCCGCCCAAAAGCCGTGTGACCCCGCCTTCTTCGACTCCCAGACGAGAGCCGCCAGTGGCAATACAACGATCAGCGTCAGGAAGGTTGTGACGATGCCGAGGGACAGAGCTGCTCCCGCCCTGTCCCTCCTGGCACCCAAGCTCCGTGCTCGCCGGGCGATCGCTATCGCGTCGTTAGCCAGTGACCCCACCGACCTTCCGTTCGATCTCGGCGAGAATGCCAACGCTCGGATCGAAGAACCGCGGCTGAACCTTGCTCCAGCCACCAAGCCCGAGCTCGTCGATCGTGAACAGACCGGGTCGCGTCGGGAACCGCTTTGCGTTCGTCTGCAGGACGCTCCTCACGACCGGCCGGTAGCCGTTGTCGGCGAAGAGCTGCTGCGCGGCTGGCGTCCTCAGGAAGCGAAGGAACTGGTTCGCTTTGTCTTTGTTCGGGCTCCCTTTCAGCACCGCAACGGGGTTCTCGATCAGGATCGTCGAGCGGGGGATGACGTACTGGATCTTCGATCCCCTGAGCTGCGCAGCAACCGCCTCACTCTCGTACGTGATCAGCGCATCGCCCTTGCCGGAGAGGAACGTGTTGAGCGCGTCGCGGGCGCTCTTGTCCTGAACGGACACGTTCTTAAACAGCTCTAGCAGGTTGGCCTCGGCCTGTTTCGGCGTCTTCCCCTGCTTCCGCCAAGCGCCGTAGGCAGCCAACACGTTCCAACGCGCGCCCCCGGACGTGAATGGGTTCGGCGTGATCACTGAGATGCCCGGACGGAGGAGATCGTTCCAGCCCTCGATGTGCTTGGGATTCCCGTCGCGCAGAACGAGCACCGCGACCGAGTCGGTGACCATCCCCTTGTACGACTGTTTGCTCCAGTTGGAGTCGACGAGGCCCGCCTTCACGAGCACGTCCATGTCTGGCGCCAGCGAGAAGTTGACGACATCCGCAGGCAGGCCAGCAGCGACAGCACGGGTCTGGTCGCCGGACGCCCCGTACGACTGCGTGAAGCCGACGCCGGCGCCCGCGGGTGTCTTCTGAAACGCCGCGATCAGCTTCGCGTAGGCGCCCGCGGGTGTGGAGTACGCGACCAAGCTCAGTGTCGGTCCGGCCTTCGCGGTCGGGCGGGCCAATGCGCTCGCGACGCCTCCGGCAGCAACGACGAGAGCGAGCATGACGATCGGCAAGCGGCGACTCACAGGCGACTCCTCCAGTTTTCCTAGCTTCTTGACAGAGATTGTTGCGATAATACTGCCTATAACAATCCCCTATCGTCAAGTGCGCGAGTCCGCCGGCCTCCAAACGGCGGCAATTTCTTCACGAGGAATACACAAAACGACAGAATCCCACGCGTTAAAGCGGTTGATAGCGGGGGATAAGCCTGTGGAAACTGTGGAACGAGTGCGCGCCGCGCGGAGTTACGCCAGAACACCCATCGCACGGAACTTCGCCCGTCTCGCCCGCCGAAGATCGTCCGGCGAGACGTGCTCGAGCTCCGCGAACGCACTGGTGACCGCCTCACGCAGCAGCTCCGCGGCGAGATCGTGATCCGTGTGCGCCCCACCCGCGGGTTCGGGGACGATGCCGTCGATCACTTCCAGCTCCAGGCAATGCGCGGCATCGGGCTTAAACGCTGCCGCGGCCTTCTGCGCCTGCGACGCGTCGCGCCAGAGGATCGACGCACAGCCTTCCGGCGAGATCACCGAGTACATCGCGTTCTCCTGCATCAACACCTTGTCGGCGAGTGCAAGAGCGACCGCTCCGCCCGAACCGCCTTCGCCGATCACCACGGCAACGGTCGGAACACCGAGCCTAGCCATCACCGCCTGCGACCGGGCGATCGCACCACCTTGCCCGTGCTGCTCCGCCGCGACACCCGGATACGCACCGGGCGTGTCGACGAGTGTGAGCACCGGAAAGCTGTGCCGATCCGCCAACTCCATCACGCGCATCGCCTTGCGATACCCCTCTGGATACGCCATCCCGAAGTTACGGGCGACGCGCTCTTTGAGATCGCGGCCTTTCTGCTGGCCGATCAGCGCGACCGTCTTCCCGTCGAGCGTGCCGAGCCCGGCGACGATCGCCGAATCGTCGTCGCGCCCACGGTCGCCGTGCAGCTCGAAGAACTCGCCAAAGATCCGCGCGACGTAGTCGAGCGTGTACGGCCTGTCCTCGTCGCGCGCGAGGAGAACGCGCTCCCAGACTTCCTCCTCGGTCTCCTCCTCGGTTAGCCGGTCGAGTTGCCGTTGCAGCCGCTCGAGCTCGGCCGGGAGCTTCGTACCGCGCAACGACTTGATGCCGGCGAGCTTGCTCAGCCGTTCGCGGAAGCCGGGCTCGGCGTCAGAGCTGGCCACAGGATCCAAACAGGCGCAGGAGGCGCGCGATCGTCGGCCGAAGCTCTCCCCGCGGGACGATCGCGTCGATGTGGCCGAAGCGCAGGTTCTGCTCGGCGCGGCCGAAGTCTTCCGGCAGCTTCTCTTTGGTCGTCTGCTGGACGACGCGCGGGCCGGCGAACGACATCAGCGCGCCCGGCTCGGCGAGTAGAACGTCGCCGAGGCTCGCGAAGCTCGCAAGCAACCCGCCGGTCGTCGGATGCGTCATAACGGAGATGAGTGCGCAGCCAGCATCGTGCAGCTCGTCTACCGCACAGACTGTCTTCGGCAGTTGCATCAGCGCGAGAATTCCTTCCTGCATGCGCGCACCGCCCGAGGCGGCGATCGACACGAGCGGCACGCCGGCCGCGGTTGCGCTCTCGCACGCGCGCGCGAACTTCTCGCCGACGACGCTGCCCATCGAACCGCCCATAAACGCGAAATCCATCACCGCGAGGCGGCAGGCCGAGCCTTCGATGCGACCGCCACCGGTCACCATCGCGTCGCCCAAGCCGGTGGATGTCTCGGCCTCGGCAAGCCGCTCGACGTAGGGCCGCAGATCGAAGAAGCCAAGCGGGTCGGCGGACCGGAGATCGGCGCACTCCTCGATAAACGTCCCTTCATCCAGCAACTGCGCGATCCGCTCGAGCGCGCGAACCGGGAAGTGGTGGCCGCAGTGCGGGCACATGCGAAGGTGCTTCACGAGCTCGTCGTCGCGATAGTGCGAGCCGCAGCCTGGGCAGGTGTTCGGGTGGCCCTTCGCCGGCGGCTGCTCGGCTACGACGCGCTTGTCCTCGATCGACACATCGATGCCCTGCGGAGTCGACGACACCCCGCCATCTTAGAGCGGTGGCGCGTCAAAGCGTTCGCTCGTACGTGTCTTGCCGCTTGTCGATGTGCATTCCCGCGCGGTCGTACAACTCGAGGGCGCCGGTGGTGCTCTCGGCGGCCACGCCAAGTCCTACGCGGTCGAAGCCGCGTGCCCGGAACGCGGCGAAGGAGTGCGTCAGGAGCGCAAGCGCAAGGCCCCGCCGACGCCATGGCTGTCGGACACCGAGGGCGTCGACCCACCCGAAGCCCGGATGGCCCGACTGATGCGACGCACAAAGGCAGACGCCGGCGATCTTGTCGCCGTCCCAGGCGAGGAACTGGAGCGATGCGTCGGCGGTCGCGCTCTCGATGTGCAAACGCGCCCAGTCGTCATAGGGCCGCGGCTCGAAGCCCCAGTGGTCGCGGAACGAGTCGGTGCTCGCGTCGTACGTCAGACGCTCCTGACCAGCCTCGCGTGGACGCATCTCCAACCCCGTGCGTGTGGGCACGACTGCAGGTGCACCCGTCAGCAGGACCAGCATCTCGAAAGAGCTGCGGATGGGCGCGCGAGCCGCTCGGGGCGACGACCATGTCGCCGTAGCAAGCCGGATCGTCGCCGTCGTAGACGACGCGAATATCGATCGACGGGTCGGCAAGCCACTCGCGCACGATCTGCGCCGTGAGGTTCGGCTCGCCACGCACGGCAATCGCGTGCGCATTGATCAGTGCCGCAACCGAGTCGGCGTCGTCGAGAGTTGGCACTCGAATGGCTAGGCGCGTCACGGCAGGACACTAACCAGATGGCCCGTAACCTTCCAAGCAGGATGGTCGAGATCGCCGCAATGGAAGCCGCCAACTGGGAGCAGGTCACAGCGGTTTACGCCGAGGGGATCGCGACAGGTGTCGCGACTTTCGAGACCGAGACGCCGACCTGGGAAGAATGGGACGCTGCGCACCTGTCGCTCGCTCGTCTCGTCGCCTGCAGTGATGGCGAGATCGTGGGTTGGGCCGCGCTCGCGCCGATCTCCCAGAGGGCTTGCTACCGCGGTGTGACGGAGGTCAGCGTGTACGTCGCGTCGACCGCGCGTGGCCACGGAGTCGGAACCGCCCTGATGCGACGCCTCGCCGACGACGCGACCGCTGGCGGCATCTGGACGCTGCAAGCAACGGTCTTCCCGGAGAACGACGCGAGCCTCGCGCTGCACCAGCGCGTCGGGTTCCGCGTCGTCGGCCGGCGTCAGCTGATCGCACAGCTCGGAGGAATCTGGCGCGACACAGTTCTACTCGAGCGCCGTTCCCAACCTTAGGTCCAGCTCAGCCTCGGTCGTCCACCTCGTCAAGCCACGCCGCTCCATCTCGGCCAGTCGCTCTCTGAGATCGGCGAGATGCTCGGTGTCCTCGGGGATGTCGATCCTTGCGAGCACTCCTTGCGCGGCGCTTGGATCGACGTCGACGCACGTGGCAGATGCCCTGATGAGGATGCTCCTGTAGATCCACAAATGCCAGCGAGCGGCCGCGATCAGGCCGTCGTACAGCATCGCTTTCAGTTCGAAATGGCACGGACTGGGCGGCTTCCAGGAGTCGCTCCAACCCACGCGTGCTCAGCTTGCCGCCGCACGCAACCGCGACCCACGACTCATCGACTGTTTCCGCATCCTCGAACCAATCGATAGCCGCCGGGGCCCGTGAGACGATCGTCGTCATCGGAGAGCAGCTGCTGGTATTCGTCCGACAGCGATCGCTTCTCGTCCTCGTCCCACCTCTCCTGTGAGCACTGGATGTGCATGAGGTTCGAGTAGCAGGGCATCTCGCGGTACGGCTGCATCACCAACCGCGATCGCTTTACCCAGAATGCCTCTTCCCGTACCAAATCACATCCGCGAGGCCGTGCGGGACTCCCTCCACGTCCTCGTTCTTCCCCTCCGCGAACCGCCCATCTGGTCTTGCGGCCGTCGCCCACGCGTCCTCGCGTGCCCGCGCGTACAGCATCAGCGCCGACTCGCTCCACGAGATCGCCGCGATTCATTCCGCGGTGGCTAGTCGCGCCAGCGGCGGAGCACGATGCACGCGTTGTGACCGCCGAAGCCGAACGAGTTGCTGACGGCCACTTCGATCTCCTGGTGCCGCGCGACGTTCGGGATGTAGTCGAGGTCGCACGTGGGATCGGCTACTTCCTGGTTGATTGTCGGCGGCAGCACACCGTGCGTCAGCGCCATGATCGTGAAGCTCGCCTCGACCGCGCCGGCTGCTCCGAGGCAATGCCCGGTCGCGCCCTTCGTCGACGAGATCGGCGTGCGATACGCCTTGTCCTCGCCGAGCGCCAGCTTGAGCACGCGCGTCTCGGCGGTATCGCCGACCGGCGTCGACGTGCCATGCGCGTTGACGTAGCCGATCTCCTCCGGCTCGATCCCCGCGTCGGCGAACGCCATGTGCATCGCGCGTGCCGGGCTCTCGCCAGTCGGGTCGGGATCCGACACGTGCTGCGCGTCAGACGACGTCCCGTAGCCGAGTAGCTCTGCGTAGATCCTCGCACCGCGCGCCTGCGCGTGACTGAGCTCCTCGAGAACGAGCATCGCGGAGGCCTCGCCCATCACGAAGCCGTCGCGCTCCGCATCGAACGGCCTCGACCCGCGCTTGGGATCGTCGTTGCGACGCGAGATCGCGCGCATCGCGCCGAAGCCGGCGATCCCGACGCGCGAGACGGGTGACTCGGCACCGCCGCAGATCATCACGTCGGCGCGGCCGAGCCGAATCGCGTCGAGCCCGTCGCCGATTGCCATGTTCGACGCCGCGCACGCCGTGCACTCCGACAGGAGTGGCCCCTTCGTGCCCAGTTCGATCGAGACCCAGCCGGCGGCGAGGTTGGGGATGATCTGCACGATTGAGAATGGGTTGACGCGGTCGGCGCCGCGCGTGTCGAGCGTCTGGACGCAGTTCTCGAACGACTTCAGGCCGCCGATCCCGGTCGCGACCGCCGCGCCGACGCGCTCTGGCTCGGACGCAATGTCGATGCCGCTGTCGGCCTCGGCCATCCGCGCCGCGGCAATCGCCAGGTGCATGAAACGATCCTGGCGCCGCGTCGCCTTGTACTCGATCCAGACCGTCGGGTCGAAGTCCTTTACCTCACACGCGAACGTCGAATGGAAGCCCGTGGGGTCGAACTGCGTGATCGGCCCGGCGCCCGACTCGCCCGCGATCAGCGCCGCCCAGGTCGACTCCATGTCGTTGCCGAGAGAGGTCACAGCACCGATGCCGGTGATCACGACGCGGCGCTTGTCGACGTAGGGGTTCGAGAAGCTCGCGGTCACTACATTCCCAGCCCGCCGTCGACCAGCAGCACTTCGCCCGTGATGAAAGATGCGGCGTCGGAGCAGAGGAAGCGCACCGCACCGGCGATGTCCTTAGGGTCACCGAGCCTGCCGAGCGGCGTAGCGGCGAGCATCGCGGCCTTCGCCGCGTCGGGGAGCACATCCGTGAGTTGGGTAGACACGTAGCCGGGCGCAACGACGTTCGCGCGCACTCCGCGGCTACCGAGCTCCCGCGCCAGCGACTTCGTGAAGCCGATGATCCCCGCCTTCGCCGCTGCGTAGTTCGTCTGGCCGGGATTGCCGTGGAGGCCGACGATCGACGAGATGTTCACGATCGAGCCACCGCGCTTCTTCATCATCGGCCTCGCAACCGCGCGGCAGGTGTAGAACATCGCCGAAAGATTTGTCTCGATCACGTCGCGCCAATCCTCGTCGGGCATTCGCGCCAGCAGGCCGTCGCGGGTGATGCCGGCGTTGTTGACGAGGATGTCGAGGTCGCCGGCTTCCTCCACGAGCGCCTTCGCCGCGTCGGGATCGGCGACATCGGCCTGGATCGCACGTCCGCCAACTTCCGCCGCGACTGCCTCGGCCTCGTCCTTGCCGCCGCGGTAGCCGACGACGACCGTGGCGCCCGCTCGTCCGAGCTCCAGCGCGATCGCCCGGCCGATGCCACGCGAGCCGCCGGTGACAAGTGCCGTCTTGCCTTCCAGAGACGCGAAGCTCACGAGCTGAGCGACTCCTGCACCGCGTCGAGGCTCGCAAGATCGTTGATCGAGAACGCGCGGACTGAGCGGTCGATCCGCTTGATCAAGCCGGAGAGAACCGTTCCCGGCCCGACTTCGACAAACGTCGTGACGCCGCCGCGGATCAGCGCATGCGCGGCCTGTGTGAACTTGACCGGCGCCGTCAGCTGGTCGATGAGCAGCGATGCGAGGCGGGTTGCCGGCTCGACGCGTGCCGTTACCGTCGACATGAACGGCGCGATTGGCTCCACGAAACGGATCTTGTCGACGGCAGGCCTCAGACGGCGCGCGGCTCCGGCGACAAGCGGGCTGTGGAACGCGCCGGAGACCTTCAGCTTGATTGCTCGTCGCGCGCCGAGGCTTTCGGCCTCAGCGCAGCACTCCTCAACCGCGTCGTCCTCGCCCGAGACAACGATCTGCCCCGGGCAGTTGTAGTTCGCCGGCCAGACACCAAGAATCTTGCGGCAGAGCGTCTCGACGGCCTCGTCGTCGAGACCGAGGATCGCTGCCATCGAACCAGGGTGCTCCAGCGCAGCCTCGGCCATCGCAAGGCCGCGCTCGCGCACGAGGCCGATCGCCTCGCCCGTTCCCATCGCGCCAACAGACGCCAGCGCCGCGAACTCGCCGACAGAATGGCCGACCACGATGTCCGGCTCGATCCCGCGCTCGCGCACCGCAGCGAGGATCGCGAGGCTCGTTGCGACAAGCGCCGGCTGCTGGATGTCTGTCCCCATGACCTCCTCGAGCGGCGCGTCAAAGCAGAGGTAGGCGAGGTCGAGACCCGACGCCTCGCTGCCCACCCGGTAGACATCCATCGCGCTCGGAACCGCTTCGGCAACATCGCGGCCCATGCCCGCGGAAAGCGAGCCCTGCCCCGGGAAACAGAACGCGACCTTGCCCCGAGTAGTGCCTCGAGTCGTGCTCACTGGGCCGCTCCTTCCGTCCATTCGATGAGCGCCGAGCCCCACGTGAGGCCTGCTCCCATACCTGTCATCAGCACCAGCTTCCCGTCGCTCAGCCTGCCGTCGGCGCGCGCGTCCGCAAGTGCAAGCGGGATCGAGCCGGACGATGTGTTGCCATATTTCTGCACGTTCACCACAGTCTTTTCGGGGGCGATGCCGAGCTTAGCGACCGCGTGGTCGATGATTCGCTTGTTCGCCTGGTGCGGCACGTAGACGTCGACATCGTCAACGGTCTTGCCGCACTGCCCGAGAATCGACCGCGCGGACGACACCATCACGCGCGTCGCGAACTTGAACACCTCGCGGCCGTTCATCTTCATGAACGAATCCGACCCGTCGTAGTGCCGCGAACCGCTGCCCGGGTACCAGAGATGCTTGCCGCCGGTGCCATCTGCGCCCAACTCGAAGCCGAGGAAGCCGCCACGCTCGACACGCTCCATTACGACAGCGCCGGCGCCGTCTCCGAAGAGGACGACGGTCGAGCGATCGGTCCAGTCGAGCACCTTCGAGAGCACATCGCCGCCCACGACCAGCGCACGGTTGGACATCCCGCTCGCGAGCAGCCCGTAGGCCTGCGCGATCGCGTACATGAAGCCGGTGCAGCCCGCGAGCAGGTCGTAGGCACCAGCGGATGTCGCGCCAAGCTCGTCGGCCAGGATCGCGGACGTCGTCGGAAACATCATGTCCGGGGTGACGGTGGCGACGATCAGGAGGTCGATATCGCTGCCCTCGACACCTGCATCTGCAAGCGCGGCACGGGACGCAGGAAGCGCGATGTCCGAGAGCGCCTCTTCCTGGGTCGCGATCCGCCGCTCCTTGATGCCCGTCCGTTCGACGATCCACTCGTCGTTCGTGTCGACCAGCTTCGCGAGGTCTGCGTTTGTCATCACCTGCTCGGGAACACACGTGCCGAGACCCGTGATTCCAACGCGCGGGCCGGTGGTGGCGCCAATCACCGTTCCACCGCGAAGGTAAGCGTGCCGCGTGCGGCGAGTGCTTCGCCAACGTAGGCCGTCGCCTTGCCACGGCCGATCGGGCCACGCATCTCAGCGATCTCGCAGGTCAGCGTCAGCGTGTCTCCCGGCTCGACGACCCGCTTGAAACGGCAGTCGTCGATGCCTGCGAAAAAAGCGATCTTGCCGCGGTTTGCCTCCTCGAAGAGGACGGCGATCGCGCCCGTTTGGGCCATGGCCTCGACGATCAGCACACCGGGCATCACAGGTCGGCCGGGAAAATGCCCTGGAAACCACGGATCCTCGGCACGTACTACACGCGTTGCGACAACACGCTTGCCCGGGTCAAGCTCGATCACCTCGTCGATCAGCAGGAATGGATCGCGGTGCGGCAGGATCTGCTCGATCTGCTCGCGACCGAAGGGCACGTCAAAGCTCACCAGCCGAGTTTACTGGGCGCCTACGACCTCGCTACGGGGACGCTGACGTTGCCCGCCGCGTCCCAGGCGACCACACGAACATGTGACGCCGGGCCGCGCCAGCGGACACGAACAACGCCGGCCGCCGCCGCGGTCTGCGTCAACCGCGTCCCATTCACCCTGAGTGTGAGCGTCGCCGGTTTGCTCAACCACACACGCAGTGGGCGACCCTTGAGGATGCGGACGACGGGCACGCGGGTGTCCGACGCGAACGGGAGCGACACGGTGCTGATCACCCCGCCGGTAGTCGCTTCGATCACCGCGGTGTACGTACCGTCGAGAAGCTTGCCCACACGCTTCGAGCCGTCCCAACGGACGACCTGCGGTCCGACCGCGAGCGGATCCGAGTACGGCGTCGCGACCCACGCTCCGTCGCGAAGGATACGCACGCGAACGTCCGCCGGTGCACCGAGATCGAACCGCACAGTGAGCGAGTCGTTTCGGCCGTCGCCGTTCGGCGAGAAGATTGCGGGGGTAACCGATGCGGCGCCCAGCGTCCGAGCCACGACGACGGCAACGGTTGCTGATGCGGTCTTTCCGACGGAGTCGGCCGCGTCGATCCTGACGCTGTAGGTGCCGTCGGGCAGCCCGCTTCCATCCCAGGCGATCGTGTAGGTGCCGGCCGGCTCGGCAGTCGCGTTCTGCAGCAAGGCGACTGGTGAGCTTGCCGAGGTGAGCACTGTCACCGCGACGAGCGCCTGCGCAGTCGTCGTATAGGTCAGCGTCGTGCTGTCGGCGATGCCGTCGCCGTTTGGCGAGATGGTCTCGGGATCCGCGGCTGCGGCGCTGATCGCGAGCGCGGACCTACCCGCGGCCGCCGCGCCGAGAGCTCCGGTCGCAGGCGTCGCGCCAGCCGTCGTTATCTGCCAGCGATAGGCGCCCGGCGGAGCCAACGACGCATCCCACGTCCAGTCGACGCCTGCTCCCGTTCCTGCTCCAGCAGCGATCTGAACGCCAGCGGAGTCGGTCACCGCAACGATCCAAGGCCGCGGCATGGAAAGTCGCGCGCGGAAACGCACCGGCCCGCCCACCTGACCAGTCACAGTCGGCGCATAGATCTTCGGTGTGCCGATCGCCGCCGCACGGGTCGCCAACGTGTCGAGCAGCGCGTAGAGCGCATTGCCTGGGCACTCGGTCAGGCCCGTGTCGCGATGGCCGGAGACAGCCCGCAGGAAGACGGGAACGCCAGACGGGAACCGCTCGCTCCCACCCGAGACGACGGTCAGCGTCGAGACCGGGTCGACGTGGGCGATGTCGAGCCGCCAGGCAAGCGTCTTCGCGAGCGCGTCCTGTGCGGCGGTCGATGGAGCACTAGAGCTGTAGGTGCCTATGAGGGCGATCCCGACCGAGCCCGTGTTGAAGCCCAGAGCGTGGGCACCGATCACGTTCCGGTCGATGCCGCCGGCGCGCCCCTCGTAGACGGTGCCAAAGCGGTCGACGAGCAAGTTGTAGCCGATGTCATTCCAGCCGTTTCCTTGCACGTGGTACAGCTCGATCCCGCGGACAACAGCCGCCGCGTCGGCCGGCGAGTACGTGTTGGAGCCAGCCGTGTGATGGACGATCGCGAAGCGGATCGTGTCGGCGTACCGAGGCGGCGACTGCACGATTGACTCGTCTGCGCCCCAGCCCGCGCGCGGCACGATGGCTGGCTCTGACGCAACCGCAAGCGTCCGGGTTGGTGTCGGCTTGCGGGGGCTGCGAACGAGGAACGCGCGCAGTGCGCTCACCTGCCCGCGCAACCGGTACTCGATCCGGTCGGATGGCCCGGCCCACCACGGGTTGCCGAGATGCCAGCCGACACCGAGACGTGCCTCAGCGGTACCAGCGTTCGGCAAGTCCTCTGCCTCCGGCGATGCCGCGTGCCACGCACTCCAGCCGCCCGAGGTCGAGCGCGTGCGAAACGAGACCGTCCCACGACCGCGCCAGTGCAGGCCTACGAGATCGAAACGCCGCGCCGACCCGGCGGCCGCCGCCAGTGTCCGCGCACCGTGCAGCGGAACGTCCAGCACCGTCAGCGACGGGCCCGCGGTTGTCGCTGGAGCGGGCGAAACAACGACCGCGGCAACGAGCGCAGCGGCGAATGCGAGAGCGGGTTTCATGGCGGCATCTCCAGGGTGATGCCCTGAACCTTCGGCGACAAGCCACTTCGTCCTTGCTTGATCGAATCCTTACGCCGTCTTCACGGCTGCCACGCGCTTACTCCGAGTCGAGATCGTCTTCATCGTCGTCGGGCTCCAGTTCGTCTTCAGCCGACTCAGAGTCTCTGTCGTCCGCGTCGACCTCAGGCTCCGCATCGCTAGACGATTCGTCAACCACGCCCCCCGTCCCGGTCTCGTCGCCGGGCGAAACCGAGCCCTCATCAGGCTCAGCGTCGTCGTCCGAGCCAACAACCGGTGCGAGGCTCGAGACTTGCTCGCCTTCGCGCAGCCGCATCACGATCACGCCTTGGGTGGCGCGGCCGGAGCGCTTGATGTCGTCGGCCGACATCTTGATCATCGTGCCGCCGTCTGAGATCAGCATTACCTGGTAGCCCTCGCGCACGATCCTCGCACCGATCAGCTTCCCCTTCCCGACGACGAGCTGTGCGGTCTTGACGCCGAGCCCGCCGCGCCCCTTCACCGGGTACTCGGAGACACGGGTGCGCTTACCCCAGCCGTTCTCGGTCACGACGAGGAGTTCGGAATGGTCGGCGGCGATATCGACCTCGATCACCTCGTCGCCTGCCCGCAGCCGCATGCCTTGCACGCCGGACGCGGGTCGCCCCATCGAGCGCACATCAGTCTCGTGGAAACGGATTGCCTGCCCACCACGCGACACCATCAGCACGTCGTCGTGGCCCTCCGACAGCCGCACACCGACGAGCTCGTCGTCCTCCCGCAGCTTGATCGCGATGATCCCGTCCGCCTTCAGTGGCGTGTTGTACTCGAGGAACTCGGTCTTCTTGACAACACCGCGCTTTGTGGCGAAGAGCAGGTACTTCGACTCCTTGAAGTCGCGTGTTGCGATCACGGCGCGAACGAGCTCGTCCTGGCGGAACGGCAGCAGGTTGATGATCGCGCGGCCCTTCGACTGGCGCGAGCCCAGCGGCAGCTCGTGCACCTTCAGCCGATAGACCTTGCCGACGCTCGTGAAGAACAGGATGTAGTCGTGCGTCGAGGCGACGAACAGATGCTCGATGTAGTCCTCGTCCTTGAGATCCATCCCCATGACGCCGATACCGCCGCGGCGCTGCTCGCGATACGCAGTCACCGGGAGCCGCTTGATGTAGCCGGAGCGCGTGATCGCGATCACCATGTCTTCTTCCGCGATCATGTCCTCGAGCTCGAGCGAGCCTTCGCCCGCGACGATCTCGGTGCGGCGTTCGTCGTTCTTGCCGTAGATCTGCCTGACCTCGAGCAACTCCTCGCGGATGACGCCATCGATCCTCGCCTCGTCCGAGAGGATCGTACGGAGCTCTGAGATGCGCTCCTGCAGATCGCCGAACTCGGCTTCGATCTCCTTCCGCGCTAGACCCGTGAGCCGCGCGAGACGCATGTCGAGGATCGCCTGAGCCTGGATCTCCGACAGCCCGAACTGCTCCATCAGGCCCGTGCGTGCAGACTCCGTGCTGTCGGAGCCGCGAATGAGAGCGATGATCTCCTCGATCTTGTCGAGGGCAATCAGATAGCCCTCGAGCACATGGGCTCGCCGAACCGCGTTGCGCAGCTCGTACTTCAGGCGCCGCGTCACGACCTCGCGCTGGTGATCGAGGTAGTGACGGATCAGCTCGACCAACGAGAGCGTCCGCGGCACACCATCGACGAGTGCGACCGCGTTGTAGCCAAACGTCGACTGCAACGGAGTACGCTTGTAGAGCTTGTTCAGCACCACCTGTGGCACCGCTTCGCGCTTGAGCTCGATCTGGATCCGCATGCCGACGGTCTTGTCGGACAGGTCCTTGATGCCGGAAATCTCCGTGAACACGCCGTCCTTGACGAGCTCTGCGATCTTCCGGATCACGCCCTCGTCGCCGCCCTTCCGGACGCCGTAGGGCAGCTCGGTCACGACAACCGCTGTCTTGCCGCCGCGGAGCTCTTCGATGTGCGCACGCGCGCGCATGATGATGCGGCCGCGTCCAGAGCGGTACGACTCGCGGATTCCTTGGCGGCCGAGGATGATCGCGCCCGTCGGGAAGTCGGGCCCTTTGAGGTGGTTTGACAGACGCTCGACATCGATCGCCGGCTCGTCGATCATCGCGACGATCGCGTCAACGACCTCTCCCAGCGGGTGGGGCGGCATGTTCGTCGCCATGCCGACCGCGATTCCCGATGAGCCGTTGACGAGCAGGTTCGGGAACCGGGCCGGCAAGACCAGCGGCTCCTTGCGCGAGCCGTCGTAGTTCGGGCCGAAGTCAACTGTGTCCGAATCGATGTCTCGCAACAGCTCGGTCGCAATCGAGGCCAAGCGCGCTTCGGTGTAGCGATGCGCGGCTGCCGAGTAACCGTCGATGTTGCCGAAGTTGCCCTGGGGATCCACGAGGGGATAGCGCAGCGAGAACTTCTGGGCCATCCGAACGAGGGTGTCGTAGATCGACGCGTCACCGTGCGGGTGGAAGCTCTTCATCACCTCGCCGATGACGGCGGAGCACTTGACCCGCGGACGGTTCGGCTGGAGGCCCGTCTCGTGCATTGCGAACAGCACCCGGCGATGCACCGGTTTCAGGCCGTCCCGCACATCGGGCAGCGCGCGAGCCACGATCACGCTCATCGCGTAGTCGAGGAAGCTCGTCCGCATCTCCTCTTCGAGCTCGCGTGGCTCGATGCGGCCGATGTCGAGCGGGTCTGCGCTAGACATCAAGCCTCGCGAACTTGGCGTTCTGCTCGATGAACTCGCGGCGCGGCTCGACCTGATCTCCCATCAGCATCGAGAAAATCCTGTCGGCAAGCAGCGCGTCATCGACCCCCACCCGCACGAGGACGCGGTTCTCCGGGTTCATGGTCGTCTCCCAGAGCTCGTCGGAGTTCATCTCGCCGAGCCCCTTGAAGCGGCTGATCTGAATGCCTTCCTTGGCGAGGTTGAGCACCTGTGCGCGCAGCTCCTCGAACGTGCTTGCGACGGCGCTCTTCTTGCCGAGCGTGATGCGGAACGGCGGTGGCCCGGCGATCTCGACCAGCCGGGCGTACGTTCGGCGCAACCCGACATAGCCCGTCGACGTGAGCAACTCCGATGACAGCTCGATGTGCGTCACGGCGCTCGTCTCACGCTCGACCAACTTGACCCGCACGGAGGCGTCTGTCGACCCGGCCGACTGGAGCTCATAGATGTTGTCGCCGAGCGTCCCGAGCTGCGCGGCGACCTCCGCTGGTGTCGCCGCAGCCAACTCGATCAGGCGGTGCATGACCACGAATGAGGCGGCGCTCGAGCCGAAGTCGGCGCGAAGGCGGCCGAGCCAGCCGTCGAACTCCGTCAGTGTTCGCACCAGCCGCTGGTGCCGCGCCTCGGTCACTCGGAACGACTCTCCCAGACGATCAGTGACCTCGACGTCTTTCGCGCGGTCTCGAATGAGGATCTCTTCGAACTGCGACTCCTTCTCGACGTAGCGCTCCTGGTTGCCCATCTTCACGCGGTAAAGCGGCGGCACAGCGATGTAGACATGGCCGCGCTCGACGAGCTCCTGCATCTGCCGGTAGAAGAACGTGAGCAGCAGCGTCCTGATATGCGATCCGTCGACATCGGCGTCGGTCATCACAACCACGCGGTGGTAGCGCAGCTTCTCGATGTCGAACTCGGGGCCGATGCCGCAGCCAATCGCCGTCACCATGGACTGGATCTCCGTGTTGGAGAGCACCTTGTTAAGGCGATTCTTCTCGGAGTTGATCACCTTGCCGCGCAACGGGAGGATCGCCTGGAAGTTCTTGTCGCGGGCGTCGACGGCCGAGCCGCCGGCCGAGTTTCCCTCGACGAGATACAGCTCGCAGTGCTCGGGGTCGGTCGATTGACAGTCCGCGAGCTTGCCCGGTAGTCCGCCGCCGATGAGCGCGCCCTTCCGACTCACTTCGCGCGCCTTGCGCGCGGCGGTGCGGGCTCGCGACGCGTCGACTGCCTTCATCAGGATCCGCTTGCGGTCGGCGGGATTCTCGTCGAGGAACTCCGCCAAGCGCTGGTTGACGGTCTTCTCGACAAACCCCCGCGCCCAGGTGTTCCCGAGCTTCGTCTTGGTTTGCCCCTCGAACTGGGGCTCCCGCAGCTTGACCGAGATCACTGCGGCCAGGCCCTCGCGGGTGTCCTCACCCTCGAGCGAGTCGTCCTTCTCCTTCAAAATCCCCTCGGCGCGAGCGAAGACGTTCAGCGTTCGCGTCAACGCCGCAATGAAACCGGAAAGGTGCGTGCCGCCTTCGTGCGTGTTGATGTTGTTCGCGAAAGAGAAGATCGACTCGACGTAGCTGCTATTCCACTGCATGGCGATCTCGACCGAGCCGCGACTCTCTTCGTCGTCGTTCTCGAAGTAGATCGTGTGCGCGTGAACCGGGTTGCGATCGGTGTTCACGTACGCAACGAAGTCGCGGATGCCGCCTTCGTAACAGAACTCCTGGCGCCAATCGCCCTGCCGTTCGTCGACCAGCACGATGCGCAAGCCGCGCGTGAGGAACGCCGTCTCTCGCAGGCGCTGCACCAACGTGTCGCGCGACCAATCGAGATCCTCGAAGATCTCGAGGTCGGGCAGGAACGTGATTGACGTCCCGTGCTCGCCCTCCCCCGCCTTGCCGATCACTTCCATGTCTCCCGTCGGCACACCGCGGCTGAACTCCTGGCAGTACACGTTTCCGTCACGGCGCACCTCGGCGCGCAGCAGCTCCGAGAGCGCGTTGACGACGGAGACACCGACGCCATGGAGGCCGCCCGACACCTTGTAGCCGTCACCGCCGAACTTGCCGCCGGCGTGGAGCTTCGTCAGCACCACGGTCAGGGCCGGAAGGCCCTGCTCCACCATGATGTCGACGGGGATACCGGAGCCGTTGTCGATCACGGTCACGGACCCGTCGGGGTGGAGCGTCACCTCGACCCGTTCGCAGCGCCCGGCCAGAGCTTCATCGACCGAGTTGTCGACGACCTCATAGATCAGGTGGTGGAGGCCGCGGGGGCCGGTCGAGCCGATGTACATGCCCGGGCGTAGCCGGACGGGCTCGAGGCCCTCCAAAACGGTGATGTCTTTTGCGGTGTAGGTGGTTTCAGTCATGTCATAAGCCCAGCAAACATCGCAAAAAACAGCCTTGGCGAGTCTAGCAGAAAGTGCCGTTGGCTCGGGATGTGGCGAGACTCGCAGCTGCCGCTCTGGCGACGAGTTCGCGAAGCTCTGGATCGGTGATCCCGGCGGCTAGTCGTGCGGCTAGGTCGCGGTCGTCCTCGGAGATCGCTGGGCCCGACGCAAGGCTGGAATCAGCCAGTTCGGCGGTCGGCTCAGGCACCGGTCCGGTGGCGAACTTGAGCGACGATGGGGCAGCTTCGCCAAGAGCCGTACGGAGCCGCTCCTCGATCTCCGGCGCGAGCCGGCTGAGCTCGAAGGCCCACGTTGACGAGACGGTCGCGACGTGGAGCGTCCCGTCTCGGGCGAAGCGTTTTGGCCACGCGACGCGCGCGATCGCGTCGCCGACCGTGGCTGTCCACAGGTCGGCAACCGCACTCAGCGGGCCGGGATCGGGAACGCCGGACGCCGCCAAAAGTCGCCGTGCCGAATGGCCTAGGCGCTCCATCAGACGACTTCGCGAACTCGGCCGGGAGTGACCTCGAGCAGCTGCGCCGGCGCGGTCGGGAGCGTCACGGCGTCGGTCGACGTGACGACAGTCTGGCCGAACTCTGCGAGCCTGAGGGCGAGGTGCGCGCGGCGTGAACCATCGAGCTCCGACAACACGTCGTCGAGCAGGATCAGAGGCAGCACACCGCGGCGATCGCGGAGAACCTCGGCTTCGGCGAGCAGCAGCGAGAGAACAGCGATTCGCTGCTCTCCTTGCGAGCCGAACGTTCGTAGGTCGCGCGTATCGGCGTTGATCGGCATGTCGTCGAGATGCGGCCCGAGCCCCGTGAGACCGCGCTCGAGATCGCGATCGAAGCGCGCGTCGAGCTGCGCTCGTGTCGGAGCGTCACTCTCGTACGAGATCCTCGCGTCGAGGAGGCCGAGCTCGTTCGCACGCTCGGTGAAGAGCGGCCCAAGCAGCGCAACGGCTTCTCGTCGGGCCTGGACCAGAGCGTCGCCGTACTCGACAACCTTCCCCGTCCACGGGTCGGCAGCGTCGCGGCCCGACAGGCCGGCGGCGATCCGTCGCAGGGCGGCGTTACGCTGGCCGATTGCAGTCAGGTACTCGATGGGGAGAGCGGCTCGAGTCGGCAGGATGCGGGCGAGCGAGCGGTCGAGGTACGCGCGACGCACGGCCGGCGCCCCTTTGACCAACGCGAGCCGGTCAGGCGTGAAGACGAGCGTTGTAATCTCGCGCCGGAGTTGTTCGACCGACTTCAGGCGCGCGCCGTTCAGATCAGCCTGCTTGGCGTCACGCCGGCCTAGCGTCACGTCGATCGTCGTCCCGGTAGGCCCGCGGTGGCCCTGGAGCGAGATCCGCGAGCGATCGGCGCCCGTGCGGACGAGCTGCGCATCCATCCGCGTCCGAGGCGAGAATCCCTGCGTTCCGACGTGGAGCGACTCGAGCAGATTCGTCTTCCCGGCCCCGTTTGCGCCGACGACCAGCACAAGCCCCGGTGCCAGGCTCAGCTCTAAAGACTCGTACGAGCGGAAATCCCGAAGCGTGACCGCGTCAATGATCAGCTCGGGTCAACGATCAGCTGGGATCAAGGACAGCTGGCTCGGCGATCAGCCGGCGAGCCGGATTGGCATGATCAGATACCAGAACGCGTCGCCGTCGGCCGTGATCAAGCCTGGGCGAAGCGGGTTGATCAGCTTGAACGAGATCTCGTCCGTCGTCACCGACTCGAGGCCCTCGCGGAGGAAGTCGGCATTGAAGCCGATCTCGATCGGCTCTCCTGCGTAGGCGATCGGCAGTGTTTCGCGCGTCTCGCCGATGTCCTGCGACTGAGCCGAGATCGTCAGCTCGCCTTCCGCAAAGCGGAGCCGTAGCGGTGAGTTCCGCTGCGCGAAAACAGCCGCGCGGCGCACGACCTCGAGCAGCTCGACGCGCGGCAGTGCCAACTCGGCTTCGAACGACTCCGGGCGCAGCTTCTTGACATCGGGGAACTGCCCGTCGATCCGGCGGGTTGTTAGCCAGACATCGGCGACATGGAACACAACGTGGTTCTCCTCGACCGCGACTTCGATCGCGTCGCTGCCGGCGGCGATCCTGTGTAGCTCGGCGAGCGCGCGGGCGGGGATGATCGCCTCGAGCTCTGGGCCGGGCTGGCTGAGCGTTGTCTCCTTCACGGACATCCGGTAGGAGTCGGTTGCAGCCATGACGAGCGATGTGCCTTCGAAGCGAACGAGGATCCCGGTTAGCACCGGGCGAGACTCGTCTTTCGACGCGGCCCGCGAGACGCGCTCGATCGTGTCGAGGAACGCGGGCGTGTCGAGGGTGGTCAGCGCGCCGGAGATCGCGGGCAACTTTGGAAAGTCCTCCGCGGCGTAGATGTTGAGCCGTGACGAGTACGAGCCTGAGGTCACGTTGAGGCTGCCGTCTTGTTCCTCGAGAACGACCTCGCCGGCCGGGAGCAGGCGCACAATGTCGGCGAGTAACTTTGCGGGGACGACAACCCCGCCGCTACCGGTCATAGTCCCGGCCAGATTAGTGCGCAGCGAAAGCTCCATGTCTGTCGCGGCGAGCTCCAGTTTGCCCTCGCTCGAACTAAGACGGATACCCGACAGGACCTGCACCGAACTACGCGTCGAAACGGCGCGACTCACGATTGAGATCCGCGATACCAACTCGTCCTTGTCGCAGACGATCCGCAAGTCGTTGGTGGCGACTGCTGTCTCTGTGTCTGTTGTTTCCATCATCTTGTAAGAAGTTCCTTTGTAGTGCTTATAGGCAGTGTGGATGATGGGGAAGACGTTGCTCGTCCCAGGTAATCACACGGTTTACCCCAGTGGGTCCTTCCGTGGACAAATGGGACAGGTCCCACAACGTCATGCGCGAACAAGACATGGTTTCCACTGTTCACTTGACTTGTTTGAGTCGCGCGGTCAGTTCTTGCACAAGGTTGTACACAGTCCGATCCTCGTTGATTAGGCGCGTGATCTTGGTTGTCGCATGGATTACGGTGGTGTGGTCGCGCCCGCCGAACTCCTTGCCAATCTTTGGAAGAGACGAATCTGTGAGCTCGCGCGAGAGGTACATTGCGACCTGGCGCGGGTAGGCGACGGCTTGCGAGCGACGCGGGCTGACGAGCTCGGCAACGCTCAAACTGAACCGCTCAGACACAGTCTCCTGGATCTTTGTGATTGTGACCGCCGGGACATTTCCGCCGTCGGGGAAGAGGTCGCGGAGAACCTGTTCGGCTAGCTCAACGGTAAGCGGTAGACCAGTCAGCGACGAGAACGCGACAACCCGTGTGACCGCACCTTCTAGCTCGCGGATGTTCGTCGACACGCGGCTTGCAATGAAGCTGAGGATCTCGGGGTCGTCGATTGCGATCGCGTCTGTCGTGACTTTCTTGCGCAGGATCGCGATCCGTGTTTCGAGGTCGGGAGCCTGGATGTCAGTCAGCAAACCCCACTCGAACCGCGATCGCAACCGCGCCTCCAAGGTTGCGATCTCCTTTGGCGGGCGGTCTGACGAGATGACGATCTGGCGTCCGGCCTCGTAGAGCGAGTTGAAGGTGTGGAAGAACTCCTCCTGGATCCGCTCCTTGCCCTCGAAGAACTGGATGTCGTCGATGAGCAAGACGTCATAGGTGCGATAGCGCTGTTTGAAGCCCTCGATGCGCTTGTCGCGGAGCGAGTTGATGAAGTCGTTCATAAACGTCTCGCTCGTCACGTAGCGCGTCGTGAGACCCCGCGAGTGCTGGTTGACGTACGCGCCGATTGCTTGCAGTAGGTGCGTCTTGCCGAGACCGGTGCCGCCGTAGATGAAGAGCGGGTTGTACGCCTGGGCCGGCGCTTCCGCGACCGCGAGCGCGGCGGCGTGAGCGAAGCGATTCGACGAGCCGATGACGAACAGGTCAAAGGTGTACTTCGGATTCGTGCCGACGACATCGCTTTGGGCGCGCTCGGCCGGCTCCGCGACAGCCGGTGGTGCGGCGCCGTCGAGGTCGAGCTGCTCGACTCGTTCATCACGCGCGACCTGTGCGTCGCGAACGCTGAACGCGATCCGGAACTCGCGCCCGGTGACCTCGGTGACGCTCGAGCGCAGAAAACCGAGGAAGTGCTCCTCGATCCATTCGCGCGTGAAGTCGTTCGGTACGACGATCGCAAAGACGCCGTCTCCGAGCTCACCCGCCTCTGCTTGCCCGAACCACGTCTGGTACGTCGTCTCGTTGAGGGTGTCTCTGAGCTTGCCGGAGACCTCGGTCCACAGGTGCTCGGCGGTCAACTCTGTTACGGGCTGCAACCGGCTCAGGGCTCCTCTCTGTCCATGGCGAGGGCCACGGGGAAGGGGCGAGCATAGCAGCGTCTCAATGACGTCTCAACGGCCTTCGCTGACGTGTCCCTTCCCTTAAAAACAACTGGTTTGCAGGGGAAAAACGACTCTCCACACGATTGTCCACACCTGTGGATATCGCGCTCAGCGCCGCTCGCGTGGGCAACAGCCGCGTCCCGTGTGCAGCCCTTTCGCCCGTAAGCCTTCGCTCCTCGCCTGTGGAAAAGGCGGTGTGCGGAGTCGATCGTTATACTGCCGCCTCGCGTGTGGCGCCCAGGCTATCCTGAGATCCGCCCCACGCTTGCGACGTATCCAAGCCGCTGACCTAGAACTATGAAACGCACCTACCAGCCAAACGTCCGCCGCCGCAAGCGCAAGCACGGTTTCCGTGCGCGCATGTCGACCCGCGCAGGGCAGGCGATCCTGAAGCGCCGTCGTGCGAAGGGCCGCAAGCGGCTTTCGGCCTGAGCAGTTCGCCGAAGCCGGACCGTCAGAGCTGGAGGTCGCTTCCGTGCATCGCAGGTACCGCCTTTCTCGCAGTCGCGACTTCGATGCCGTCTATCGGCGAGGTCGTTCGGTGTCGACGCGCTACTTGACACTGCATTGGTTCCCACGCGAGGACGACCCTGAGAGCGAGCCTCGCCTGGGCCTTGCGGTTCCGAAGGCGGTCGGAAACTCGGTCACGCGAAACAGGCTGAAGCGCCAGCTTCGCGAGACGTGGAGCGAGCTCGGATCGGCGGTCTCACCCGGCTGCGACTACGTCCTCGTCGTCCGACAGGGGTTGGCCGAGCCCGCCGAGACCCGCGACCACGCGTGGCTCGCCGAGCAGGTCAGCGACGTGCTCGGCAAGGCGGCGGCATGAAGATCATCGGCATCGGCCTTGTGTACACGTGGCGCTACAGCTTTGGGCTGCTAACCCCCGCGGGAACCTGCAAGTACCACCCGTCGTGCTCGGAGTACGCGATCGCCGCGTTCCGGGCACATGGGCTTTTCAAGGGCGCTGCGATGGCCGGCTGGCGACTTGCGCGCTGCAACCCGTGGAGCCACGGCGGCGTCGACTACGCCGCTGTTGACTGTGTCGCGAAGGAGTCGCGTTCAGCATGACGGCCGGCATCACCAACATCCTCGACCCGCTGGAGAACATCCTTCGCCACGTCCTGGTCTGGCTGCACGAGTCGGCCGGGTTCTCGTGGGCGTGGTCGATCGTCGTGCTGACGATCCTCGTCCGCATCCTGCTCGTGCCGCTAATGGTGCGGCAGATCCACTCGATGCAGGGTCTCCAGGTGCACGCGCCGGAGATGAAGGTGATCCAGCAGAAGTGGAAGCACGACAAGCAGCGCCAGAACGAAGAGCTGATGAAGTTTTACAAGGAGAACAAGATCAACCCGGCCGCGTCGTGCCTGCCGCTTGTTGCGCAGTTCCCGGTCTTCATCTCGCTGTATCTCGTGCTCAAGCACTTCACCAGCAAAGGCGGCGTGCTCGACACGTACGGCGGCTCCGTCGACTGGCTACACCTCGTAAAGATCACCGCCCACGTCAATGTCGGCTGGGGCCCGCTGTTGCTCGTGATCTACGTTGCTAGCCAGCTCTCGTCGTCGTGGTTCATGTCGACGACGATGCAAGGCGCGCAGCGCTGGATGATGATGATTCTGCCGGTCGCCTTCGTCCCGTTCTTGATCCGGTTCCCGTCCGGCCTGATGATCTACTGGCTGACCACCAACCTGTGGACTACAGGCCAGGGTGTGATCACCCGCCGGCTCGTGCCGAAGCCCGAACCGCCGCCGAAGCGGAGCTCGCGGACGCCAGCTGCCGACGCGCCGGAACCACCACCACCTGCTGCTAATGGCAAAGCTGTCTCCAAGCCGAAGCCGTCCGCGGGCAACGGCGGCAAGCCGATCGCCGGCCCGCCCCGCCGAGTGAAACGGAAAAAGGGCGGCCACGGGCGATGAGCGACGTTGTCGTCGAGGGATCGGGCGAGACGGTCGGCGAGGCGAAGTGGGCGGCCCTGCGAGATCTCGAACGGCTCGTCCCCGGTCTCGACCGCGAGTCGGTGCGCTTCGAAGTCGTCACGGAAGGTGAGCGCGGGTTGCTCGGTGTTGGCTATATGCCTGCCCGCGTGATGGCCGCCGCGGCAGCACCGGTAGCAGCGGCTGTCGCGCCGCCGGAGCCGCACTCCGAGGATCTCGGCGACGACGAGTCGGCGGTCCGCGAGCTTCTGGGGCGAACTGTCGCGGCGATCTCCGCCAGCTGCACCGTGACGATTACAGCGACCGACGAACAGCTCGTCGCAACGCTCGCCGGCCCCGATCTCGGATTGCTGATCGGCCGCCATGGCCAGACGATCGACGCGCTGCAATACCTCGCAAACGCGCTCGCCTATCGTCGCGGCTCGGAGCGCCGTGTTGTGGTGGACGCTGCGGGGTACCGGGATCGGCGTGAGACGGCGCTGCACGCGATGGCGCAGCGAACGGCAGAACGGGCGTCGGCGACAGGCTCAGCCGTGGCCCTCGAGCCAATGACCGCCGTAGAGCGCAAGGTCGTCCACGAGTTCCTCAAGGACGACCCCGAGGTCGAGACCGTAAGCGAGGGCAGCGAGCCGAACCGCTACGTCGTTGTCTTGCCACGCCGTTCCGTTGACTGACCGGGTTGCCTGATCTGCTCGACCGCTGGCTCGCGGCGGTAGTCGCGACTCCGGGACTGACGTCGCTTCGAAGTCCCGCGGAAGCCCGCCGCGTGCTGCTCGACGATGCGTTGCGCGGGCTGGAGCTGGTTGCCGGGCTGCCAGGCCCGATCGTGGACGTGGGCTCAGGTGGCGGGACACCGGGGATCCCGCTGGCCGTGGCGCTCCCCGATCGCGGGGTGACGCTCCTGGAGGCAGGTCGCCGGAAGTGCGAATTCCTGGAGCAGTGGTCGGTCGAGCTGCCGAATCTCGCTGTGGTTTGGGGCCGGGCCGAGGAGCAGGCGCCCGAGACGCACGGCGTCGCCGTGGCGAAGGCACTCGCGGCCCCCCACGTCGCCGCCGAATGGTGTCTCCCGCTCGTCCGTGAAGGCGGAGCGGTTGTTCTGTGGATCGGCCCGAGCGCGGAGCTCGCTCGCGTCGCCGCGACCGCGGCACGTATCGGCGGCGAGCTGGTCGACTCACCCGCCGGCTTTCTCGTCATCTGCAAAACGGGCCCAACACCCCCCGGCTTCCCACGCCGTCCAGGAATGGCAAAGAAGCGACCTCTCGCCTGATTCGACCGCGCGATTTGCGCCGATGAGCGTGTTCCGACCCGCTCTCTACACTCGACCGAGTGCCAGCACGGATTTATGCGCTTGCGAACCAGAAGGGTGGCGTCGGCAAGACGACGACCGCCGTCAATCTGGCGGCCTGCCTGGCCGAGGCCGGCGAGCGGTGCTTGCTCGTTGACCTCGATCCGCAGGCGAACGCGACCTCGGGGCTCGGCCAACGCGCCAACGGCGTGTCGACGCACGATCTGCTCGACGGGATCCCGCTGCGCGATCTCGCGAAGCCCACGGCCTTCGCGAATCTCGACCTCGTTCCCGCGAAGCCGGAGCTTGCTGCCGACGCGGTGAATCTGTCCGCGTTGGAGGGCGGGGAGCGTTATCTCGCCGACGCGCTCGGAGGCGGCGCTGTCGACGACTACTCGTTCGTGTTCCTCGACTGCCCGCCAGCGTTTGGGCCACTCACGGTGAACGCGCTCGCCGCCGCCGACCGCGTGATCGTCCCGGTGCAGGCCGAGTACTACGCTCTTGAAGGCCTCTCGCAGCTGCTCGGCTCGATCAACCTCGTCAAGGCCCGGCTGAACCCGGACCTCGCGGTCGCCGGCATCCTCCTGACGATGGTCGATGGCCGCACACGCTTGGCCGCGCAGGTCGAGGACGAGCTGCGACGGCACTTCGGAGATCTGGTCTTCACGACATCCGTGCCCCGCTCCGTTCGCCTCGCCGAGGCGCCGAGTCACGGGCTTCCCGCGATCGCCTACGACCGCCGCTCGACGGGCGCGCAGGCTTACTGGAAGGTGGCGATGGAGCTTGTCGACCGACGCTAGCGCACCGCGCCGCGGGCTCGGCCGCGGGCTAGAAGTCCTGATCGGCGGCGCGGGGCAGCCCGAGCTGTTGCACCTGCCGATCGAGGCGATCCACACGAACCCCCGCCAGCCGCGTCGCCGCTTCGAGCCTTCGGCGACCTCTGGCCTTGCCGCGTCGATCAAGCATCAGGGCGTGCTGCAGCCGATCGTCGTACGGCCTCGGCCTGACGGCGGCTACGAGCTTGTCGCCGGCGAGCGGCGTTGGCGGGCTGCGCGCGAAGCGGGAATCCCGACGCTTCCCGCGCTTGTGCGAAACGTCGACGACCGTGACACGCTGCTGCTCGGCCTCGTCGAGAACGTCGCGCGCGAGAACCTGTCCGCGGTGGAAGAGGCGCGCGCCTACGCGTCACTGATCGACGAGTTCGAGCTGTCGCTCGGAGACGTTGCCGAGCGCGTCGGCCGATCGAAGGCTGCGGTTTCAAACCGCGTGCGGCTACTTGATCTGCCTGAGCCCGTCCTCTGGATGCTTGCTCGGGGCGAGATCACCGAAGGTCACGCGCGCGCGGTTCTCGCGCTGCCGACCGACGGTGACAGGGTTCGCCTTGCGCGACGCATCCTGCGCGACGGCATGACCGTCCGTGCGGCCGAGCGTGCAGCGCAAGAGGGCGGCGCCCGCCGCAAGCCACGCCTTCGCGCTGCGATCGACCCAGGACTTGCTGATCGAGCCAAAGCGGCCGCCCACAGTCTCACCGGTCTGCCGGTGCGCGTGACGAGCGGACACCTCGAGATCGCCTTCGAGGGCGACGCCGGCCTTGCCGAGCTTGTCGAGATGCTCGAGCTGGCCGCGGCCGCCAGCCGCTAGAATCACGCGCCGCGGGCGATTAGCTCAGTTGGTTAGAGCGCCGCTCTGATAAGGCGGAGGTCCCTGGTTCGAATCCAGGATCGCCCATGCTTGATTTTTGCCCGCTTCGCCCGCTTCGCTTTCCGCTCGCTCGTTGTTGAGGCGTGGGCGCGGGCGGACTCGCCGAGAAGGCCGCGCCCGCCATGTCGGTCGCGGCGTCGGGTTAGACTGGAAACGGCCAGCTATGCGAGAGATGAGCGTTTACGGCGTGAGCTTTGACTTGGTCGGCAAACAGCCGATCGTCCTGCTCAAGACCGCCGACGGTGACAAGTTCCTTCCCGTCTGGATCGGCCATCCCGAGGCAGCGTCGATCCTGATGAAGCTCCAGGATCAGGCGCCGCCCAGGCCGCAGACGCACGATCTGCTCGTCGATGTGATCTCGCAGCTTGACGCGGAAATCGTGCGCGTTACGGTTACCGAACTGCGTGAGAACACCTTCCACGCGACGATCACGCTGCGACGAAACGGCGACGAGATCGAGGTCGACTCTCGCACGTCCGATGCGATCGCGTTGGCTCTACGCACCGACGCGAAGATCTTCGCTTCCGACGAGGTCGTCGAGGAATCAGGGATCGAATTCGACGGCACCGGCGACGAAGCCGAGCTGCGGCTGGCGGCAGTGACGCCGCTCGCCGACCTCGACCCGGATGAGTTCCGACGCTTTCTCGACACGGTTTCGCCCGAGGAGTTCGCTCAGGGCTTCGAGGAAGACGAACCCGAGCCGGAGGCTTAAGCGAGCTCGTTTTTCGTCAGCGCGAGCAGCTCCGACACAAGCCGCTCGAGCCCCGCCGGGGAAAGCGGCCCGGCGTTTGCAGCGGCAAGCTCGGCACGGAGATCAAGCTCGCGCTGCGGGTCGATCTGATCGGCGTCGACCTGCTGCTTCAGTTTCCACAGCGCGGTGACGAGGCGCAGGCGCCCGTTGACCGCGTCGATGATCGCCTTGTCGTTCGCGGTGATCTGCCCGCGAATCTCGTCCAGCGGCCCGCTCACGAGCTGCCTCCGGCTGCGACCGCGCCTACGAGTGCGACGCCGTTGAAGATCGCATGAACCACCATCGACGGGTAGACGCTAGCGGTACGGATGCGAACGACGGCGAGGATGGCGCCGAAGATCGCAAGCACCGGAAACGCGATCAGCAAGCCATGCCAGACGCCGAACGCGATGCCGACGCCAACGACCGCCCCAGCAGGCCCGAGGATGCTCGCGAGGCCAGACACGCCGAACCCGCGGAACGTCAGCTCCTCCACGACCGGCGCCACGAGGACGACGACGGCGAAGTTCGCCACGAACGCGCCGGCGTGCGCCGGCTCCCAATGGTCGGGCACGACACCCTGATCCTTGCCCGCGTCCAACACCTGCCCGAGAGCGAAGCTGGCCGCCCAGATCGCGGCTAGCGCGGCGACGATCCAGCCGGCCGCAGCTTGGAACGACGGCGGGAGGCGGAGTGCGAACACCTCGGCCCAGTCGAGCCGGTACGCGATGCCGAGGACGATCGCGAGGATCACTGCGTACTGGATCAGCCCGCCGATTGCGGTCGAGTACTGGTAGAGGACGTTCTTCCCGGGTGCGCCCTTGGCCGCGTGCCCAGCGGCGTTTAGAACGCCGATCAAAACGATCAGCCCTGCCCAGACTGCGACCCGCGCGCTGCCGATCGCCGGTTTCACGCCACCCAGTTCCACAGCGCCCATTTGACCACGGAGTCGACGCACCACGCGGCCAGCCCGAGCGTGACGAGTCCCGCGACAAAGCGGTTGCGAGTCAGGGCTGCGAGCGCGAACACAAGCGGGAAGAGGACGACGCCGAAGCGGGCAATCGACCACAGAGCGTGCGTGTCGGACGGCCACATCAGGGGCAGCAGGAGGCTCGCGAACGCGTACGTCCCGTACGCCGCGCCAAGTTTCCGCCATGCCACCCCGGCGAGAAAGACAAGCACGGCGGCAACGGCCACGTCCTTCACAGCGTGTTGACGGAAGCCCTCGACGAAGCCGCCGAGCGGGCCGTACGCCGAGAGGTGTCGCCGCCAGATTCCCGACTGTGCCGTGAGAAACGCCAGAGGATGGCCGAGCCAGATCCACAACACGAGCGGGTAGAGCGAGAACAACGCGGGCACGATGGCGATGCCGGTAAGGGCACGCCGCCGCTTTGGTGATCGCCACGCGAGAACCGCGAGTGCAGGGACAAGAGCGAGCCCGACAGGGCGGGTCAAGGCGGCAAGCCCAGCCACGACGCCAGCCCAGCGGAACTGGGCGCGCTCGGCGAGTAGGAACGACGCGACAGACAGCAACAGGAAGAGCGACTCGCTGTAGACGGCTCCGAAAAACAGCGTCGTCGGGAAGATCGCGAGGAAAAACGTGGCCCTCAACGCTGTGCTTGCCCCCAGCTTCAGCTCGGCCAGGCGGAAGAAGAGAACGAAGGCAAGACCGCCGGCGACCAGCGATACAAGAACCCCAGCCAGGACGTAGTGACCTCCGAGCAGACGCCCGATCCCTCCCACTAGGAGCGGGTAGAGCGGGAAGAACGCCGGCCGAGCTGACGGCCAGACGTAGCCGTGTTGGGCGATCTGGATGTACCAATCGCTGTCCCAGCGAGCCCACACGTCGAGCGCCGAGCCGAGATCGTGGATCCGCGGACGATCCCAGCGGTAGCGCTCCGGGTTGAGCGACGATCGGAAGAGGAGCAGCGTCCCGGCGGCGAGAATCCAGGCGGTGAGCCGGCTCCACACGAAGAGCTGCAGCGCCGTGCGTTGACCGGCTCTCACGGGGCGCGATCATAACCCGATCGCCCCGATACGATTCGCGCGGATGCGCACGCCGCCGCGAGGCAAGCCGGACGACTCGCTCGAGCTCCTCGTCGCACGTCGCCGCTTGCATCGGCAGGTGCGACGAAAGCGGCGGCGCCCGCTGCTACTCGCGCTCGCGGTGCTCGCCGCCGTCGTCGTAGCCGCCACCGTGGGAGGCGCCGGCACGTTCTTCGCATTCGGCTCAGGGTGCGACCTCGCGGCCCTCCACTCGGTCACGATCGGGCAGAACTCGTTTCTGTACGCGTCGGATGGGTCGGTGCTCGGCGCGATTCCCGCGGAACGGAACCGGCAGCCAGTCGGGCTCGCGCGCATGAGCCACTGGGTTCCGGCAGCCACGATCGCGATCGAGGACAGGCGGTTTTACAGCCACGGCGGCCTCGACGCAACCGGCATCGCACGCGCCGTGTGGACGGATGTTCGCGCCGGCGGCTTCGTCCAGGGTGGCTCCACGATCACACAGCAGCTCGTGCGCAACCTTTACATCTCGCGTGAGCGCACCGTGACGCGGAAGCTAAAAGAGGCCTGCCTGGCGGTGAAGCTAAACCACGAATGGTCGAAGCCGCGGATCCTCACGACCTACCTGAACCAGGTCTACTACGGGAGCCTCGCGTACGGGATCGAAGCGGCTGCGCAGACGTACTATTCGAAGCGCGCTGGGTCGCTGAGCCTGCCCGAGGCGGCGTTGCTCGCAGGGCTGATCAAGGCGCCGTCGGCGTTCGACCCGTTCGTCGCACCCACCACTGCGCTGACCCGGCGTGGCGAGGTGCTCGACGCGATGCTCGCAGAGGGCAAAATCACGGCGGCGCAGCATGACTGGGCCATCAAGCGGCCGCTCGCGCTGCATCCGGGGCGCCTCTATACGACGGTGCGCGAGCCGTACTTCTTCGGCTACGTCCGAGATCAGCTGGTCGAGAAGTACGGGGCAGCGGCGGTTCGCTCGGGCGGGTTGAAGGTCTACACGACGATCTCGCCGCGCTATCAGCGCCTCGCTGAGCAAGCGATCAAACAGACGCTCAACGAGCGAACCGACCCTGCTGCAGCGGTTGTGTCCATCGACCCCGCGAACGGCGCGATCCGCGCGATGACCGCCGTGATCCCCGGCCAAAGCAATAACCAGTTCAACCTGCTTTCACAGGCCCGTCGCCAGCCAGGGTCGACGTTCAAGACGTTCGTGCTCACAACCGCAGTCGACAAGGGCATCGACCCGGCGTCGACGTATTACGTCTCGGCGCCCTTCACCTACCGGCCGACGAAGACCGGCAGCTGCGAGACCGGCGAGTGGTGGTGCGTGAAGACGTACGACTCGAGCTACGCCGGTTGGACCTCGATCGAGCGGGCCACGCTGCGCTCGGACAACACGATCTACGCGCAGCTGACGCTCGACGTGACGCCGGCCGCGGTGGCCGCGACCGCGCGCCGAATGGGGGTTCGCACGCCGCTCGATGTCCACGGCACCTTCGTCCCGGCGATGGGCCTCGGGTCGATCGCCGTTTCGCCTCTGGACATGGCCTCCGCGTACGCGACGCTCGCCGCGGGAGGGATCTACTCGGCGCCGACCGCGATCCGCAGGGTCGTGCTGTCGAACGGGCATGAGGACAAAGGCGCCGGCTGGGGCGACCCGGTGCGAAAGCGCGTCCTTCCGGCTGGAGTCGCAGCGGTCGTGACGAAGATCTTGGCTGAGAACGTTCAGTACGGGACGGGGACGCGCGCCGCCTTCGGCAGGCCTGCCGCCGGCAAGACCGGCACGACGGACAACAACGCTGACGCCTGGTTTGTCGGGTTCGTGCCGCAGCTCGAGACTGCGGTATGGGTTGGCTACCGGGGCGGCGAGATTCCGATGCAGAACGTCCACGGAATTGCGGTTTCCGGCGGCAGCTTCCCCGCGGAGATCTGGCGTCTGTTCATGCAGCCAGCGCTCGCCAAGGTTCCTCAGGCAGACTTTCTCGTGCCTGCGCACTGGCCGGCGTGGAAGCCGTTCCATCGCGGCCCGTACGCGCTGAGCTACGACCCCTACGCGACGACCACAACGACCACCACGGCAGGCCCGCCGCCGGTGCATTTCGGCCACCAGTGAGGCTCGGCCGGAGTAGCGCAGCGCTTGCTGGCGGCTCTGCTGTGCTCGCGTTTGTGGCGGCGTGTGCGGCGGTGGCGTGGCGACCGCGGGCGCCTGTAGTGCCACGCAACGGCGGCCTGCTCGATGGGCGACACGCCTGGCTGTTCCTGCTGCTGCTGGTTGCCGCGTTCGTCGCATACCTCGCCGGGCTGTGGCTGCTGCGCGGCTCGGGCACGCGCCTCGCTCTCGTTGCAGCCGTGGCTGTGGCGGTTCAGCTGGCGCCGCTCGGTGCGCCTCTGCTCCTGTCCACGGATGCCTGGACCTATTGGGACTACGGGCGTGTGGCTGCGGTTCAGCACGCGAACCCGTACGCCAACCGGCCCGCCGCGTTCCCGGGTGACCCGGCGCTCGAGCACATGGGTGCCGCGTGGCGCGAGAAGACATCGGTCTATGGGCCGGCGTTCTCGCTGGCGTCCGAGCCGATCGCCCGCGCCGCGGGTAACTCCGCGAACGCGGCGGCATGGATCTACAAGACACTGGCGGCGCTCGCCGTTCTCGCGGCCGCCGCGCTTGCAGCGAAGCTCGCGTCGCGGCGCCGAGCCCTTGCCCTGGCCTTCGTCGGCTGGAATCCCTTGCTCGCGATTCACTTCGCCGGAGGCGGGCACAACGACGCGTGGGTCGGCGCGCTCGTGCTCGCAGCGGCTGCTCTGTTGGCCGGACAGAGGCGTCGCTACGCGGGAGGCGTGTGGGCTTTGGCGCTCGCAATCAAGTGGGTGCCGATCGTCTTTCTGTTCCTGAGCCTGCTCGCAGACCGCCGCGAGCGCCGCCGCGCGCTAGCCGCCGGATTCCTGGCGAGCGGGGCGGGCATCGCTGTCGTGGCGACGTGGCGCTACGGCTGGCACTGGCTCGGTGCTGCCGCGCCGCTCGCGCGGAACGCGTGGCTCGAGACGAGCTACGCGCTTCCACATCGGCTGCAGGGGCTTGGGCTGCCGCGTTCAGTCGCGGTCGGGCTGGCCGTCGCGCTGCTTGTTGCGGGTCTCGTGTGGCTCGCGCGACAAGCCCTCGCAGGTCGCGCCCGCAATGCGATGGCCGCGTGCGTGATTCTCCTGACCTCGCCCTATCTCGCCGTCTGGTACCTCGGCTGGGTCGTCCCGCTCGCCGCCGCCGACGAGGACGACCGCAGCGCGCGCATCGTCACCCTCGGCCTGTGCGCGTATCTGCTGCCGCAGACGATCCCCCACTAAAGAAAGCTCTATCTGGTGCGGTTCAGCACAAGGATTCCCTTGTGTGCGAACACGACGTGCCAGTGCGGGTTCTGCCGGATCGCGCGCAACGCTTGCAATGCGTGGCGCGGCGCGAGGTTGTCGTCGCCGTAGCTCATCCGCAGCGTGTCGACGATGATCCAGCGGGATTCGCGCAGCAGCGGGAAGCTCAGCACGCGGCGCCGATCCGACAGGTGGGCGCCGATTGTGTTGGAGGTCGACACGGCGGCCGATCGCGGAATCAGGGCGATCGCGGCGGCGGCGGTGTGGTTGCGCCCGGTGATGCGGTACTGGTACGCGGCCTGGTGGTGGCCGAGCGGGAGGTGACTCCACAGCGGAATCGGGCCGAGGACGAGCGTAGCGACGACGGCCGCGGCCAGGAGGCCGCGCGTAACATCGCCATCCAGCTGTTGCAGTCGCCCCAGCCGTGCAGCGCCGAAGACCGCTCCGATGACGAGCCCGGGTATCACGACCGCCGTGTAGTGGAAGTTGATCGATGTCTGGGTGGCCGTGTCCGAAAGGACGTTGAGCACGATTTCCGGCACCGCGATCAGCGTCACGCCAAGGTCGAGCAGCGGGAGCAGCGCAAGCGGCAGGAGCAGCTGGAGCAGGTAGCGGAAGTCGCGGGCTTCGGTAATCGCTGTGAGGATCCGGCCCGGGTGTGTCACGGCGGTGTGCGCCATCCCGCCGAGCGAACCGCCGACCGCCGCGTACCGACCTTCGAATGGCGAGCCTGTTCCGGGGGCGAAGTGCGGCACGATCAACGCCACGGCGATATACGAGATGGCGGTTCCGACCAGGGCGATAGCGGCCCCTGCTCGTCGCCGGCCACGCGCGACGGCGTACCAGATGCCCATCGCGGCGACGGTGAAGCCGACCTGTTCTTTTGTTAGGCAAGCGAGTACGGCAAGCAGTCCGAACGGGACAAGCCGATCCTCGTCGAGGCACCAGAATGCCCCGAGTAGCAGCGGTGTTGCGAGCGCCACCGGGTGGAAGTCGTCCACGGTGAGCCACTGCGTCGCCGGATACAGCAGGTAGACGACCGCGCACGTCAGCCCCGCCCACTCGGAGGCGAGGTGCTTGCGGGCCAGCAGGAAGACGGGAATCGCGCCGGCCGAAACGGCCACGGCTTGAACCGTCAGCAGCAGGGCGGGATTCGGCCAGATCCGCCAGAGCGGGGCGAACACAGCCACGAGCGGGTCGAAGTGCGCTCCGAGGCGCGAGATCTGGCGTCCCTGCAGGTCGGTGATCTCTAGGAAGCGGCCGTGCGAGGTCGACCAGACCGCCTGCGTTAGGTTGCCGAGGTCGAAGCGACCACTCCAGAACGCGAGGTGCCTTGTTTCCGCGAGCGCGGCGAAACCGCCGGCGAACGCCACCGTCGCGGCAGCGAGGAGAAGGCGCGGGCGGCTCATGTTGCAACCACGTCCTCGAACAGCGCCCGCCAGGTCTGGCCGAGGACGGCCTCGCTCGCACGGGCCTCGTATGTTGCGCGCCCGGCGGCGGCGATCCGGCGGCGGCGTTCGGGATCGGCAGCGATCTCGCGCAACGCGGAGGCCAACGCTTCGGGCTCGCCAGCCGCCACGAGCACCGAGTCGATTCCGTCCGTCAGGAGCTCGCGGGCCGCAGATGTGTCGGCGGTCACAAGTGCGGTGCCGCACGCGAGGGCCTGGTACGCCTTGTTCGGAATGACACGCGCAGCCTTCTCCGATGTCCCGAAGACGCCGAGCGCGCACCCAGCTGCGCGGATCGCAGCAGGTAGCTGCTCGTACTCGATCCACGGAATGTGTGTGACGTTCGCCGGCGCGTCCGCCAACTCGCTCACGAGCTGGCCACTACCAACGATCCGAACTGGGATCTCGGGTGCCAGGCGCGCTGCCGCGAGGATTGTCTCCAGCCCGTGCAAGGGGATCAGCTTGCCGATAAAGAGCGCCGAGAACGGCTGCTCTGCAGTAGGCGCGGGGTGGAACAGACGGTCCTCGGCGCCGACGAGGCAGACGCGTAGTCGCGCCGGATCGACCCCGAGCTGCTCGGCGTAGAACCGTGCGTGTGACTCGGTGTCGGCCACCACGATGTCGGCAGCGCGGAACGCCGCGCGATCGATCCGCCGCAGCGCGCGCCCCGCGAGCGATGTCGCCGTGAACCGCCCGCGATCGCCGACAAGCGTGTCGTAGAGCGAGACGAGCGGGTCGAAGACGATCGGCCGACCGCGAGCCGCAATCCGCGCGGCAGCGAGATCAAGATGACCGGGATAGCCAACGAGAAGTGCATCAGCGGGTTGGCGCCGCGAGCCCGCCAGCCGCACCTCGGCGAGTCCGAGCCGGGTAACCGTCGCCGCGCCAGCAGCCCAAGCCTCCCGCTTCCCGTCCCACACGTCGACATGCCGCTCGGCCACCTCGACCCCGGCGCCGCGGAGGCACGAGCGAACCTGCGCATTCCGCGGGTACTCCCGCTGATACGTGCCGAAGACGAGGACGCGCACGCGACCGTCGAGCTAGCGGAGCACTTCGTCGACAAGCAGGCCCGCGCGATCGCGATCGCCGACCCGCTCCTCGTGGTGGCTCGTGATCAGCTCCGACAGAAGCCCAAGCGACAGGAACTGCATCCCGACCACAATCAGCAGCACGCCAAGCAGCAGCAACGGGCGCTGGCCGATCGCGCTGCCGCCGATCTTTACGACCGTGAGGTAGGCGAGGACGGCCGTTCCACCGCCGAGCAGCGCCAACCCAAGCCCGCCGAACAGGTGCAGCGGCCGGTTCCGGTAGCGGCCCATGAATGTGACCGTGAGCAGATCCAGGAACCCGCGCATGTACCGCTCGACGCCGTAGCGCGAGCGGCCGTGGGTTCGCGCTCGATGGTTGACTGGCAGCTCAGTGACGCGGAAGCCGCGGTAGTGCGCGATCACCGGGATGTAGCGGTGCAGCTCGCCATACAAGCGAAGGCCACGCACCACCTCGGGCCGGTACGCCTTAAAGCCAGAGTTCGTGTCGTGCAGCCGAATCCCCGAGACGAAGCCGGTGACGCGGTTGAAGATCTTCGAGGGGAGACGTCGAGTCCACGGATCCTGGCGGTTCATCTTCCAGCCGGAGACGAGGTCGAAGCCCTCTTCCAGCTTCGCGAGGAGACGCGGGATCTCGGCGGGATCGTCCTGGAGATCGCCGTCGATCGTGACGATCACGTCGCCGCTTGCCTCGGCGAATCCGGCAGCAAGGGCCGCCGCCTTGCCGAAGTTGCGGCGCAGCCGGACGACACGGACGTTGCGATGCGTGGCGTGGAGCCGTCCGAGCGCCGCGAACGTCCCATCCGTCGACCCGTCGTCGACGAATATCACCTCCCATGCCTGCGCCGTTGGCGGGAGCGCTTCTGTCAGCTCCGCGAGCAGCGGGCCGACGTTCTCCTCTTCGTTGTGCACCGGAACGACGATCGAGATCACGCTCGCGAGCGTACCCCGCCGCCGTTGCCCGCGCGTGTCAGGCACGTGCCGGTAGCGTCTTGCCGTGTCCGACCTGGTGACGATCGAACAGGCGCTCGCCCTTGTCCTGGCGCGCGCTGCCGCCCTGCCGGCGGAGTCGGTGCCGCTCGCCGCCGCAGCCGGACGCTTCCTTGCCGAACAAGCGCTTGCGACCACCGACCTGCCGCCGTTCCCCAGCTCGGCGATGGACGGCTTTGCGATTCGCTCCGCCGACACGCCCGGGACGTTGGAGATCGTGGCGCAGATCGCCGCTGGCAGCCCGGCAAGCGCCGCCCTCGAGCCGGGCCAAGCGATGGGAATCTCGACAGGCGCCGTTGTTCCTGACGGTGCTGACGCGGTCGTCCCGATCGAACACGTTGTCGCAGTTGCCAACTCAGTCGAGGTCGCGAAAGCCGTTCCGGCGCGCAGCAATGTGCGGCCTCGAGGTGGCGACATCCGCCTCGGCGATGCGGTGATCGCGGCCGGCCGGCGGCTGGGCGTGCCACAGCTTGCGGCGCTCGCGGCGACGGGCGTCGCGGAGGTTCGCTGTGGCCGGCGACCGCGCGTCACGATTCTCGCGACCGGCTCGGAGCTGCGTCGCCCCGGTGAGTCGCTTCGCCCGGGCGAGATCTACGAGTCCAACGGTCTGATGCTCGAGGCGGCGCTGACAGCAGCGGGTGCAGTGGTCGAGCGGCTCGCCACAGCGGCCGACGACGAAGACGCGCATCGCGAAGCTCTTGCGCGAGGTCTCGCGGCCGACGTGCTTGTGACTTCGGGCGGCGTGTCGGTCGGCCCGCACGACCTTGTGCGCCGGCTCGAGGTCGAGCTAGGCGTCGCCGAAATCTTCTGGGGCGTCGCGATGCGCCCTGGCAAGCCGCTGGCGTTCGGCGTTCGCGGCTCGACGCTCGTGTTCGGGCTCCCGGGGAACCCGGTCTCGTCGCTCGTCGGCTGCGAGCTGTTTGTGCTTCCTGCGATCCGAGCACTCCAGGGCGCGTCTTCGCCGGAGCCACGGTTCGAGCTCGCGACCTTGGGTGAGGCGCTGCGGCGAAGTCCCGCGCGTGACGATCTCGTTCGAGCCAGCATTGACCTCAGCGCCGGCGCGGTCTTGCGGCCGGTCGTCGGCCAAGAGTCGCACATGATCGCCCGGACAGCGATCGCCGACGCGCTGATCCACGTGCCTCGCGGGGATGGAGAGCTCGCCGCGGGCTCGACCGTTCGCTACTTGCGCCTGGCCTGAGCGGCGAGTACCGACCGGCGCACCGTTTCGCGGATCACGCCAGGTGGCGGGTGCGCTGCGCCTCCGGCATACGGGCCGTAGCGTCCTGCGGCAACGCTCGCTAGTTGGCTCGCAATGGCGATCCACGCGAGCCCGAGCGCCACTGTTGTCCAAGGCAGATAGCCGACGCTGACGAGCTGAGCGAGGTAAAGCGGCGTTCGTGCGCCGAGCCCAAAACGCACCCCGATCGACACGAGGACGACCACCGCGCCGGCAAATCCCGCGCCGTACAGGCAGTCCCGCAACCAGCCTCGCAGCGAGGTTGGGAGCCACAGCCAGGTGTAGAGCGACGGGACAACGACGAGCAACCCGAGCGGATGAACGACAGCCGTCGCCACTGCGAGAACACCGAGCGCGCCGAGCGCAGCGGCGTAGCCGGCAAGCGCCTCGTCGTCGGTCGGAGGTCTCAGCGGAACCAGGCGGCGGCGCGCGACAAACCAACCTCCGAGCGCCAGGGCGGCGCCAATGCCGATGCCGACGAGCGGCCATGTGGTCGCGGCGTGCCCAGTTGGTGGGACGGGACGGCCGTTTCCCTCCGGGAGGAAGCCGACTGCCGTGCCCAGCCAGAGCAGAACGCCGAGCCACGCGACGTAGCCAAGCCGGCGTCGGAGCGAGCGGAAGGCCGGAGCCAGGCCGATGCCCAAGCGCCGGCAGCGCGCGGTCAAGTCGAGAGCGCCAACCGCGAATGGCAGGAGCGCAGCGATCAGGACGAGCTCGAGCGCCCAGCCGCGCACGACCCGATTTCCGAGGACGATCTTCGACGATGATCCCTGTGCGAGCTCGAGCTCGGCGTCGAGCGAGCCGAGCAGGTTCTGCGACGCGGCGCCGAGGCGCGCGAGCCGGTCGGGGGCGACGCGATCGATTCCGTCGGCAAGGTCGCTCCGCCCGGTGTCGTCGGCGGTAGTGATCCGGATCGCCGAAA
This sequence comes from Actinomycetes bacterium, assembly GCA_025358355.1. GTDB lineage: Bacteria > Actinomycetota > Thermoleophilia > Gaiellales > Gaiellaceae > Gaiella. Next base: position 68,490 of record JANYJX010000034.1, read on the forward strand.
CGCGGTGGCCGAGAAACGGCGCCTGATCGCCGTACCCGAACGGCAACCCCAGGTCGACGAGCTGGCGCAATGTTCCCGGCAAGGTTGGCGTTTGGTCGGTCTCCTTCACGATGCGAGCAACCGCCGTGCGAATCAGAGCCGAAGACGCAACATGACCGCCGTCGCCGGAGATGTCCAGGCGCGGCGATCCGCGTCCGCCCAAACCGTCGAGGATGATCGCAGCGAGCAGATCGTGGCGAAACGTCGATGTGGCGACGAAGCGGCGCGCGCCTACGGAGCCGAACGCGCCGCCGTCGGTCGAGAGAAAGACCAGCGTATGCACGGGTTTCGGTCGAGCCGAGGTGGTTCCGGCAATCGCGTACGCGCGCGCAAGTTGAATCAGCGTGGCCGTGCCGGTCGCGTTGTCGTTTGCGCCGGCGCCCAGACCGTTGTTATCGCGGTGCGCGACGACCGCGATCACGCCCTTTCCGGCTCCGGGCACGACGACCGCGAGGTTGTGGAGCTGCACGCGACCAAGCCCTGCGATCTGCTCCGTCCACGTGTCGTCGACCGTCGCGAGCCCGTATTGGGCAAGCGTCTCCGCAAACCACTGTGCCGCCTCACCGTCGAGTGGGCTGCCGGGAACACGGTTTGGAAAGCGGCGCACCAGCTGCGAGGTCAGGGAGAAGGCAGCGCCACCGTCGAATGACGATGGCAGCGCGGGCGCCGCGATCGGGTCGCCGCGCGACGATGTCAGGGCAAGGATTGCAGCGGCGAGGACTACGACGATCGAGGACTTCCGCACGAGCCGCACGTCGATCGGGCTGGCGACCGAGCCGCGACGCGGCCTCCGGCGGAGGTCTCGTAGGCGAGTGCCCTGCATCGCGGAGCTATAGTAGGTGCCGGCAGGCAGACGCGCGCTGACCGCGAAGGACGCACGGATGCCGGATTCCCACACCATTCTCCTCGTTGACGACGAGGACTCAATTCAGACGCTGCTCGCGTTTCCGCTGCAGCGCGATGGCTACACGGTGATCCAGGCCCGCGATGGCGAGGAGGCGTTACGACTCTTCGCACAGCAGCCGGTCGATCTCGTCGTCCTCGATCTGATGTTGCCGCGGGTGGACGGGCTCGAGGTCTGCCGCCGTCTGCGGGCGGACAGCACCGTGCCGATCATCATGCTCACTGCACGCGATGACGAGCTTGACACGGTTCTCGGGCTCGAGCTCGGTGCGGATGACTACATCACGAAGCCGTTCTCGATTCGCGAGTTTCGCAGTCGCGTGAAGGCATTGCTTCGTCGAGCCGCACAGCCACCGCTTGCCGCGCATCAAGACGAGGTGATCGACGACGGTGAGGTTCGGATCGACACCCCGCGTCGCACCGTCCAGGTTCGTGGGAATGTCGTGGCGTTGACGTACGTCGAGTTCGAGCTCCTTGCTCTGCTTGCGTCGCACCCAGGCGTCGTCTATTCGCGGCGCCAGCTGCTCGAACGCGTGCGAGGCGGTGCGGATTACCGTGAACCACGCACGATCGACGTTCACGTCCGCCATCTGCGGGAGAAGATCGAGCAACAGCCGGCCGAACCGGAGCTGATTCTCACAGTCCGCGGTGCTGGCTACCGCTATCGCGACAAGTGACCCTGCGCGGTGGCATCCGCGGCAGGCTGGCCGTCGGCGTGCTCTTTGTCGTATGTGGCGCGTTGGCTGCCGCGTATCTGATTGTCGTCCCGTCGCTCGAGAAACGTCTTGTTGACGCCAAAATTGCGGAATTGCGGCGGAACGCAGTAACGCTTTCGGCGGGGTACACAAGACGTGATTTCAGCGATCCTTTGAGCCTCGACAACTTCGCGAAGGGCGCTGCGTTCACGTTTGACGCGCGCGTCTCGATCTTCGAGGTGATTGGCCCACCCGTGGGCATCAGCTCGCTTGCGGACTCCGCCGATGTCGGGATCACCGCGATGGCGCGGGACGCGATCGCGCTAGGAACGGCGTCGACCGGACGCGCAAACGAGGGCCGCGTCGAGCGATCCGGACGCGAGTACGCAGAGTTTGCGGCGCCGCTTGGCTCGGATCGTGTCTTGCTTCTTTCGGCCTCGCTCGGCGATCAGCTGGCGACGGTCCATCTGGTGCAACGCCGGTTGCTGTACGCGACCCTCGCTGCGTTTCTCATCGCGCTGACGCTCGGGAGCGCGGCCGCGGCTTCGCACGCGCGACGCATCCGGCGGCTCGAAAGCGCGGCAGAGCGTATCGCCGCGGGTTCATTCGACGAACCGGTTGTGGACACCGGCGACGATGAGCTGGGGCAGCTGGCCCGAACCTTCGATCGCATGCGGGTCCAGCTTGCGCAGCTTGACTCGGCGCGCCGCGCGTTCGTCGCTCACGCATCCCACGAGCTTCGGACACCGCTCTTCGCGCTTGGCGGCTTCCTCGAGCTTCTCGAGGATGAGGATGTCGATGAAGCGACGCGGCGAAGCTTTTTGGCGACGATGCACGAGCAGGTGCAGCGGCTGACGAAGCTCACGACGGATCTGCTGGATCTGTCGCGTATCGATGCGGGCGGGATGCGTGTGGAGCGCGAGGACGTCAGCCTGGGGGAGGTCGCGCGCACTGTTGTGGACGAGCTGCGCGGGCTGGCGGAGGGCCGCGAGCAACACCTCGAAGTGGAAGCGAGCGACGTGTGGGCGGTCGGTGACGAGGAGCGGGTCATGCAGATTGCTCGTGCGCTGGCCGGAAACGGGCTTCTGCACACGCCGTCCGGTTCGCGCGTCGTTGTCCGGTCGGTCGCGGGTGCCGGGGTTGCGTGCCTCGAAGTCGAGGACGACGGGCCTGGTATCCCAGAGGCCGAACTGCGGCGGATCTTCGATCGGTTCTATCGGGTCGAAGAAGGGCGAGCGTCGGGGAGTGGGTTGGGCCTTGCGATCGCACGCGAGCTCGCGGAACGGATGGACGGCAGCGTCCGCGTGAGGTCACGTCCCGGCCGCACGGTGTTCACGCTCGAGCTGGCCGCCGCGGACGAGCCACGGGAGAGCGCCACGCCGGGCTGAGCGGCAGAGCGTTTTCACGTGAAAACGGCCCGGCCCGGCAACCGCCAGGTCGAGAGTACGATGGGCCGCGATGACGGCCAGCCCACTTGTCTCGCCGAGCGTGCTCGAGTCGGTCAACCCGGCGACGCTGCTGCCGATCGGCACGGTGGCGATCACAGACCACGCTGGCGTCGCCGAGGCTGTCGGCGAAGCCCAGTCTGCGCAGCGTGCATGGAAGGCGAGATCTCTCGCGGATCGCAGCAGCCTTCTTCGCGCAGTGGCTGCAGTGCTGCTCGACAGCGTTGACGAGGTAGCGGCAACGGTCGTCGCCGAGAGCGGCAAGCCGGTCGTCGAGGCGGTGACAACCGAGGTGTTCGTCGCACTCGATAATCTGTCGTGGCTTGCGCGGAATGCGGGCCGTGTTCTGGGGCCAGAGCGGGTGCCGCTGCGCCAGGCCTACGTACTGCAGAAGCGCGCGTCGCTGCGCTACGAGCCACTCGGTGTTGTCGGGATCATCTCGCCCTGGAACTTCCCGTTCTCGATCCCGTTTACGCAGGCAGCATCGGCGATCGCGGCAGGGAACGCTGTTGTCGTCAAGCCGTCCGAGTTGACGCCGCACAGCGGCGCGTGGATCGAAGAGCTGTTCCGACGCGCGGGTGCCCCGGCTGGCCTCGTGCGCGTTGTGCAAGGCGACGCCGTGACGGGCGACGCGCTTGTCGGCTCGCCGGGGATCTCGCGCGTCATCTTCACCGGCTCGGGCGAGGTTGGTCGACTCGTCGCCGAGCGCGCCGCGCGACGGCTGTGCCCTGTCACGCTCGAGCTCGGCGGCAAGGATCCGATGCTCGTCCTGGCGGCCGCCGATCTCGACCGTGCGATCGAGGGCGCGTTGTGGGGCTCGTTCTCGAACTGCGGCCAGATCTGTTCGGGTGTCGAGCGGATTTACGTCGAGGGCGATCTGTATGAGCCGTTTGCAGCTGGCCTCGCGCAACGTGCGTCCGAGCTGCGCCTGGGCGCGGGCGAGAATCCACAGACCGACGTTGGGCCGCTGATCTCAGAGCGCCAGCGCGCCAAGGTCGAAGAGCTCATCACGGATGCGGTGTCGTGCGGCGCCGAAGTGCTCAGCGGCGGTGCGCGGCCGGACATCGACCTCCCAGGCTGGTTCCACGAGCCAACGGTGCTGGCCGGAGAGCCGCCGAACGCGCGGCTGCGGAAAGAGGAGATCTTCGGGCCGGTTGTCACTGTTTGCAAGATAGAGAACGCGGCGGACGGCATACGGCGGGCGAACGACTCGCCGTACGGTCTTGGCGCGAGCGTCTGGACGAAGGACCGTGCAGTAGCGCGCGAAACGGCTGCCCAACTCGAGGCGGGATCCGTGTGGATGAACGACGTCGCGTACTCCTACGGGACGTGTCAGGCGCCGTGGGGCGGCCGAAAGGGATCCGGCTACGGCAGGACGCATTCGAAGCACGGCCTCTACGATCTCTCGCACGTGAAGTACGTCGACTCGGATGCCGGCCGCCTGGCGCCACCGTGGTGGTTCCCGTACGACGAGCGCATCGCCGGCGGGTTTCAGGGCGTGTTGAAGACGCTATACAGCGAGGGCGCGGGGGCGAAGGTCGGCCAGGCTTGGCGTAATCGTGGCGGCCTTGTGACGGTGGCACGCCGGAGTCTGCGCCGCCGATGAGCGAGCTTTCGCATGTGGATGAAGCCGGCGGCGTGCGCATGGTCGACGTCGGTGCGAAGCCGCTTTCCAAGCGGCGTGCGACTGCACGCGCGACCGTGGTGATGGCTGCGGCGACGGCGACGCGGCTCCGCACGCTTCCCAAGGGCGATGCGCTCACGGCCGCGCAACTCGCTGGCATCATGGCCGCGAAGCGAACCTCCGAGCTAATCCCGCTTTGCCATCCGCTGGCGCTGACTTCTGTCGACGTGCGGCTCGAAGTCGGCCAAGACTCGGTCGAGATCGAAGCCGTGGCCGAGACGACTGCGCAGACTGGCGTCGAGATGGAAGCGCTTGTTGCGGCATCGATTGCCGCGCTCACCGTCTACGACATGGCGAAGGCGATCGACAAGGAAATGGTCGTTTCGAACGTGCGGCTCGTCTCGAAGACGAAGGAGCCGGTCGAGTGAACGCGGCGGTGCTGACGGTCTCGGATGGCGTGCACGAGGGGACGCGCGAGGATCGCAGCGGCGACACGCTCGCCGAGTTGCTGTGTGAGGCTGGGTTCGAGGTCGCGAGGCGGGTTGTCCCAGACGACGCGCCGATGATCACGACCGCGATCGTGGAACTCGCGGGTGAAGCCGTGATAGTGCTGACGACCGGCGGCACCGGCTTCGCGCCGCGGGATGTGACGCCTGAGGCAACACGCGTGGCGATCGACCGCGAGGCGCCGGGTATCGCCGAGGCGATCCGCGCCGATGCGCTCTCGCGAACGCCGCATGCGTTGCTCTCGCGCGGTGTCGCCGGCCTGCGCGGCGCCACGCTCGTTGTCAACTTGCCCGGTTCGCCCGGCGGCTGTCGCGACGGATTCGCGGTGCTCGCTCCGGCTCTCGTCCATGGCGTCGAGCTTGCATCGGGCGACCGCGACACCGCGCACCGCCAGACATGAGCGCGACAGCCCTCCGCCTGCCGCGACTGTTTGCGCGGCTCGTTCGCTTCGAGCACACCGTCTTCGCGCTGCCGTTCGCGTACACAGGCGCATTCCTCGCGTGGGGAGGCGTGCCGCCGGCACGGCTGCTGCTCTGGATTACCGTCGCGATGATCGGCGCGCGCACCGTCGCGATGGGGCTGAACCGGCTGATCGACGCGAGCATCGATGCTCGCAATCCGCGCACGGCTTCGCGCGAGCTGCCGGCCGGAACGCTCAGTCGGCTGCAGGTGATCGCCTTGTGCGGGATCGCACTGATCGTCTATCTAGTGGCGGTTTTCCGGCTTGATCCAGCCGTTCGCTGGCTGTGGCCGATCCCGGTCGTGCTGTTCGTCGTCTACCCGTATCTCAAGCGCCTGACATGGGCCTGCCATCTGTGGCTCGGACTCTGCACGGGACTCGCACCGACCGGTGCCTGGATAGCGACAACGGGCCACGCGCCGTGGGAGGCGTGGGTGCTCGGCGCCGCGCAGGGCATGTGGGTGGCCGGGTTCGACCTCTTCTATTCGCTGTTCGATGTCGAGCACGATCGCAGCGCCGGGTTGCATTCATGGGCGACGCGGTTTGGTGAGAGCGGGGTCTTCGTCTTTGCACGCGCTCTGCATGCGATGGCGGTTGCGCTGCTTATCGCGGTCGGACTCGGCCTCGGACTCGGCGTTTGGTACTGGCTCGGAGTGGCTGCTGTCGCGGCGCTGCTCATCTACGAGCACACTCTTGTCCGACCGGGCGATTTGCGGCGGCTGAACGCGGCGTTCTTCACCGTGAACGGCGTGATTGCTCTCGTGTTCTTCGGCTTCGTTCTGTTGGAGAGCCTGTGATCCAGGCGCTCAATATCGAGAAGCGCTACGGGCGCGCGTGGGCGCTGCGGAAGGTCTCGTTTGAGCTCGGTGACCGCGGCTTCCTGCTCGTCACCGGCGCGAACGGGTCGGGGAAGACGACGCTGCTGCGCTTGCTTGTCGGGCTCGCAACGCCCACTCGCGGCTCGCTCGCTATCGCCGTTCCCAGAGGACAGGTCGGCTATCTCGGGCACGACGCACTTGTCTACCGCGATCTGACCGGGCTCGAGAACCTGGAGCTGTACGGCCGGCTCTACCGGATTCCGGAACGGCGCGAGCGAATCGGGATGTTGCTCGAGCGGTTCGGCCTTTGGGAGGCACGCAGCCAGCGGGTCGCCGCGTACTCCCGCGGGATGACGCAGCGCCTCGCGCTGTGTCGCGCGCTACTGCACGATCCGTCGTTTGTCGTGCTCGACGAGCCGTTCACCGCGCTCGACGACGCAGGCGCTAACGTGCTCGACCAGGAGCTCGCGACACTAGCCGGCGTTGCGACGGTGGTCGTCTCGACGCACGATCCAGCGCGCGTGGTGTCGCTTGCAACTGCGCGGCTGGCGCTGACGTGAGCGGCTACGCGGCGGATGTCGCCGCGCTCGCGCGCAAGGATCTGCGCCTGGAGCTGCGTGCCCGCGAGGTCGTTCCGGCGATGTCGGTCTTCGTCGTCGCGACCCTGGTCGTTTTCCACTTTGCGTTGCCGCCCGACTCAGGTCGCACTGCCGCCTACGGCCTGCTCTGGGTCGCTCTTGTCTTCACCGCGCTGCTCGGTCTCGGCCGCGCGTGGGTTCCGGAGCGAGAAGGCGGCGTGCTCGACGGGCTCGTCCTCGCACCGTGCGATCGCAGCGCGATCTGGCTTGGGAAATCGCTGGCGACGCTCGCGTTCCTCGCCGTGATGCAGGCTGTTGCGCTGCCCGCGTTCGCGCTTTTCTTCGCGCCGATTCGAGGCCAGGCGATCGTGGGAATCGTGTTGGCGGACATCGGGATCTGCGCCGTCGGCTCCCTCGTCTCGGCCATGGCGGCAGCCGGCCGGACGCGCGATCTCGTGCTGCCGCTCGTCTTCCTGCCGCTTGCGATCCCGCTGATCGTCGGCGGAATCGGCTCCAGCGTCGCGACGCACGGGAGCCACTACCTGCTCTTCCTCGTCCTCTACGACGTGCTGTTCTCCATACTTTCGTGGGCTTCCTTTGAATACGTCATCACTGAATAGTCGTCTTCCGGCGCTTGCCGTCGGCGCCGTCGCGTTGATGGGCGTCGCGCTCGTGCTGATCTTCTTCGTCGCGCAGGTCGACGCCGACCAGGGGATCAGCCAGAAGATCTTCTACTTTCACGTGCCGATTGCCCTCACCTCGTACGTGTGCTTCGGCACCGGCGCCTGGAAGGGATTGCGCCTCCTTTGGACGGGTGCGGAGCGCTACGACCTCGAGAGCTACACCGCGATCCACCAGGGCACGATCTTCGGCGCGCTGACGCTGATCACCGGTTCTATCTGGGCAAAGGCGTCCTGGACGCACTGGTGGGTCTGGTCGGACGACCAGCTCGTGCTGTTTCTCGTGCTGTTCCTCTTCTACTGCGCCTACTTCATGCTGCGCACCTCGATTGAGCCCGGCTCGCGGCGCGAACGGATCTCGGCCGTCTACGCGCTCCTTGGCGTCGCGCTGATCCCGGTCAGCTTCCTTGCGATCCGCCTCTCGAAGAGCTTTATCCACCCGGTTGTCTTCTCGCGGCACGGGCCGGGGATGACTCACCTGCAGTTCACGGCGTTCTGCGTCTCGTGGGCGGCGTTGCTGCTCCTCGTCTACGTCATGTACCGGATCGAGCTGATCGGCAAGCGCACCGACAGCGAGTTGCGCGACCTGCGCGAGGCGGTGGCGGCGTGAGCTCGGGCGAGAAGTACGCGGCCGCCGCATATGCGGTCGTTCTGCTGACCGTGCTCGTGTGGATCGCGATCATGGCTGCGAAGTTTGCGCGGCTTGAGCGAGAAAAGGGCGAATTGCAGGAACTTCTTCGACAGAAGACGTCGGAGACACCAAGCGGCGATGGCTGAGTTTCTCGTCTGGCCGGCGCTCCTTGCGTACGGTGAGGCGGCCGTCGCGTACGCCACGTCTCTGCGCTCGCCGCGCGTGTCGGGAGGGTTCGCCATCTGGGGCGTCCGGCTCGGCTGGATCGCGCAGACGGCGCTTCTGCTCGTCCAGGCACTGCGCGCTGACGGGTTTCCGTGGGGGACGGCAGCGGGCGCGCTCAATCTTTTCACCTGGCTGATCGTCACCGCGTACCTCGTCTGGGGCTGCAACGCGCGGTACCGGCTGCTTGGGCTCGCCGTGATGCCGCTGGCGACGCTGTTGCTGCTCGTCGCGTGGGCGGACGGCGGGACCGGGCTGGCCGGCGGTGTGCATTCGAGCGTGCTTCTGGCAGCGCATGTCGCGCTGACGCTCGCGGCTCTGGCCGGGCTGACCGTGGCTGCGGCGATGGCCGGCCTCTACCTGTGGCAGGAGGGGCGGCTGAAGCAACGCGACGCGCGGCTGTTCAAGGTACGGGTGCCGCCGCTTGATGCGCTTGACCGGCTTTCGGCGAGGGTCGCAACCGCGTCGCTCGTGCTGCTTACCGGCGGGATTGTGCTCGGGCTCGCTCGGCTTCAGCGCGGCCGATTCGACGCGGCGATGGCGGTCACGCTCGCGCTGTGGCTGACGCTGGCGACGCTGCTTGTGCTACGCCGCGAGGCGGGCTTACGTGGGCGACGCGCGGCCGCGCTCCAGCTCGTAGCGCTTGCCCTCGTCGCGGTCGTGCTCCCAATCACCCACTTCGCATCGTGAACCTGAGCCTCGTCGGCGTCTCGCACCACCGCGCGCCGGTCGAGTTGCGCGAACGCGTCTCGGTCGACCACGATGCGGCCGCGGCCCTCGCGGGTGAGCTGGCTGTGGACTGCGAAGCTGTCGTGCTGTCGACGTGCAATCGCACGGAGATCTACTTGGCCGCCGACGGCGACGCTGCGCTCGAGGTGCGAGCGTCCGCTGCGCTTGTCGGGCTCGCACGGGAGCGAGGCGAAGAGATCGCGCCGGTGCTGTACCGCCTGGCCGACGAATCGGCCGCGCTGCACCTGTTCCGGGTCGCGGCCGGTCTCGATTCGCTGGTCCCGGGCGAGGGCGAGATTCTCGGCCAGGTGCGAACCGCGCACGAGGCGGGCGCAGCAGGCCCGCTGCTCGACCGGTTGTTCCGACAGGCGTTGCATGCGGCCCGCCGCGCGCGAGCCGAGACCGCGATCGGCGAGAGCCCATCGTCGGTTCCCGCGGCTGCCGCGGCGCTCGCCCAGCAGGTGTTCGGCGACATGGCGGGCCGCTCGGTGTTGCTCGTCGGCGCGGGGAAGATGAGCGAGGCGACCGCGCGCAATCTTGCGACACGGGGTGCGCAGATCGGCGCTGTCGCGAACCGGACCGCCGAGCACGGTGAGCAATTGGCCGCGCGCTTCGGTGCGCGATCCGTGGGGCTCGGCGATCTTGCGGCCGAGATCGGTGGCGCCGACGTGGTTGTCTCGTCGACAAGCGCGCGGGACTTCGTCTTGACGCGCGACGAGTTGGGTGACGCGTTGCGTGCTCGTCGAGGCCGGCCGATCCTGTTCGTCGATCTTGCGGTGCCGAGAGACATTGACCCGGGGTTGTCGGCGTACGACGGCTCGTTCGTCTACGACATCGACGATCTCGAAGCCGTCGTCGAGGCGTCGCTCGCCGGGCGGAGAGCAGAGGCGTCGCGCGCGGAGCGGATCGTCGCTGGCGAGGCCGAGCGATTCCACAGCTGGCAGGCGTCCCTCGCAGTCGTGCCGGCGATCGCCTCGCTGCGTGCCCGCGCGGAGGAGATCCGAGCGGCGGAGCTTGCAAAGGCGCAGCCACGTTTGGGACGGCTAGGCGATAGCGAGCGACGAATCGTCGAGGCGATGACCTCGCAGATCGTCAACAAGCTTCTCCACCTGCCGACCGTTCGGCTGAAGGAGGCTGCGGCTGCCGCTGACGGCGTTGTTTATGCTGACGTTGTGCGGCACCTGTTTGGCCTTGGCGAACACGGAGATGAGGAGCGCCCCCGGTGACCCGGCAGTTCCTTCTCGGTCGTCCGCTGCCGCTGCCGCTGCAGGCGCCGACGTCGTTCGTGCGGATTCGGCCTCGGGGCCGCCGTGGGTGCGGCGAGGCGCGCACCACAACTGCTCGCCCGTGCCGTGCTGCTGCGCGTCGGTTCCCGCGGCAGTAGGCTCGCGCTCACCCAGGCCGGGCGCGCTGTCGAAGCGCTTCGCGGGCCCGGGATCGAGATCGCGCTCATCCCGATTACGACCGCAGGCGACCGGGATCGGACGCGCCCGTTCGGCCAGATCGGTGAGCGCGGAGTCTTCGTCAAGGAGCTCGAGGAGGCGCTGCTCGAACGGCGGATCGATGTCGCCGTGCACTCTGCCAAGGACATGACCTCGACCGACACCATGGGGCTGGTGGTGGGCGCGTACCCGCCGCGGGAGGATCCGCGCGATGCACTTTGTGGCGTCGCGGCTTTGGCTCCCGGAATGAGGATCGGCACGGCGTCGGTGCGGCGTCGGGCACAGCTGCTGGCGCTCGAGCCGACGCTGTCGATCGAGCCACTGCGCGGCAACATTGATACGCGGCTGCGGAAACGGGGCGAGCGGGGGCTCGACGCGGTCGTGCTCGCCGCCTGCGGGTTGGATCGGCTCGGCCTCGGGGACGAGATCGGGGCCAGGTTCGATCCCGAGGTGATGCTGCCTGAGGCCGGCCAGGGCGCCCTCGCGCTGCAGGTGCGGGCCGGCGAGGAGCAGCTCGTGGCGGTCGCCGACGATGCCGAGACGCGCCGGCAGGTGGAGGCGGAGCGGCAGGCGGTCGCCCTCGTCGGTGGCGGTTGCCTCGCACCGGTGGCGGCGTATCACGACGGCGTTGTCCTGACGGTGCTGGTCGCCGACGAGGATGGCCGCTGGCTGGAGCGACGCGCCGGTTCCGAGCCGGCGTTGGTTGCCGCCGAAGTCATCGAGCTAGCCGCGGCGCACGCATGATCGCCGGGGTGCTGTTTGCCTGCGGAATGTTGGTGCAGAATTGGCACCAAGTCGTGCGTATTAGCCCGGTACCGTTCATTCCCCCGTGGGCGGGCGGGGGCTAGGGACGGGACCAAAAGGACGTCGTATGGCCAAAATCCTCGTCACCCGCCCACGCGATCGTGCGGGCGAGCTCACCAGCCGCCTGCGGCAACTCGGCCACGACGTGCTCGTGCAGCCGCTGATCGAGACGTCCGCGCTTAGCGACGACCCGATCGACGTCGCGGGCTACGACTGGGTGATCGTGACGAGTGCGCGCGGCGCGCGCGAGCTGCGTAGGCGCGCGCGAGGGACGATGCCGCAGGTAGCCGCCATCGGGCAGGCGACTGCGACTGCGATGGGCGGCGCCGATCTTGTGCCGCGGGTCGCGACGCAAGAAGGGCTGCTGGCGGAGTTCCCCCAGCCGCCGGAGCGGGTTCTCTTTGCCGCGGCCGAAGGAGCGCGACGGCTTATCGCGGACACGCTCGGAGCGGACTTCGTCGCGCTCTACCGCACGCGCGAGCTCGCCGTCGCCATGCTGCCAGCGTGCGACTTGATCGTCGTGGCGTCGGCTTCGTCTGCCCGAGCGCTGGCGCGGATCGGGACGCTGACGCCTGTGGTGTCGATCGGCCCAGAGACGACGCGAGTCGCCATCCAACAGGGGCTCGTCGTCGCAGCCGAAGCGAAGACGCACGATCTCGAAGGCCTCGTCGCCGCGGTCGAGACGGCAATGCGCGACGGGTCGTAGACTCGGGCGATGTTCGTTTGCTTCCTCACCGACTTCGGGCTGACGGACGACTTCGTCGGAACGTGCCATGGCGTGATCAAGCGGATCGCGCCCGACGCGCAGATCATCGACATCACGCACGGCATCCCCGCGCAGGCTGTGCTCCAGGGCGCGCTTGTCCTTGCGAACACGCTGCCGTACATGCCTGTCGGCGTCCACCTCGCGGTTGTCGATCCGGGCGTCGGTGGCAGTAGGCGGGCGATCGTCGTGCGCGATCGCGAGGGCCGACTCTACGTCGGCCCAGACAACGGGCTGTTGCTCCCCGCGGCGGAGCGCGCGGGCATAGACGAAGTTCGCGAGCTTGCGAACCCGGCGTATGCGCTCGAGTCGATATCGCGCACGTTCCACGGCCGCGACCTGTTCTCGCCGGCGGCGGCGCATCTCGCGCTGGGCGTGCCGATGGAAGATCTCGGTCCGTCGCTCGAGCCCGACGCACTTGTGCGACTCGACCTTCCGGTGGCCCGCTTCGAGGAGGGCACGATCGACGCGATTGCGCTGTTCGTCGACAGCTTCGGGAACATCGCGCTCAACCTCACGCGAGACGACGTCGAGCGGGTCGGCGTCGTGCCCGGCACGCGGCTCGAGCTAGAGCTTGCCGGCGAGCTCTACTACGCCGTCGCGGCGCGCACGTTCGCCGATGCGCGCACGGGTGACGTGATCCTCTACGAGGACAGCTACCGCAACATGTGCGTCGCGATCTCACGCGGGAATGCCGCCTCGCTGCTGCACGCCGAGCCCGGCCAGGAGCTGCACATCAGGCTGGCCGACGCCGTCTCAAGCTAGCGTTTCGTTCCTCATGAGCTTTGACGATG